>JAJYWE010000016.1:0-32241 GCA_021791675.1 Actinomycetes bacterium
CGACCGGCGGCTACTGGATCCTCACCTCGGACGGCGGGGTCTCCAACTTCGACGCGCCGTGGTTCGGCTCGCCGCGGGCGAGCGGGACTGCATCGCTCACCAACCCCGTCGTCGCGATCGCCGCCGAGGGAGGCGGCTACGCCGTCCTCTTCGCCGGTGGCGGAGTCGAGACCTTCGGCGTCGCTTGGGCAGGCTCGCTCGCCGGGCGCCTGCCCGGCGACGTCATGGCGATCGCGTTGGCCGGCGTCGGCGGGAGGGCCGGTTACCGCATCCTCGAGAGCGACGGCCAGGTGGCGAGCTTCTCCTGAACGAGAGCGGGTGCCTGAACACGGGCGGGCGCCACCGAGCCGACTGGCCCGCCCCCTGCGGAGCCGGGCCCGCGGAGGGACGATCGGCCCGCCCCCCGAGGGTGACAGGAGCGCAGCTGGCTCTTGGCGAGCCGGGCGTTCCGGTACCCCTCTCAGCGTGGTACCTGTTCGCCGGGCCAGATCGCTCGGGGAACCTGCTCGAGCTGGCCGTCTTGGTCCTCGGAGGAGACGAGCCGATGATCCACGCGATGGGACTTCGACCTTCGACCGCCCGGGCGCGCTTCGGAGACGAGCGATGACCGACCACCAGACCTACGGACAGACCGTGAGCGGTGAGCCGATCACCGACGAGATGATCGAGCGGTTCGCCGAGGAGGCCGAGCGCGGCGACGAGCCTGGCCAGCTGCAGCGACGGCGCCGGGGACCTGGCCGACCCCCGCTCGGTCACGCCGCCAAGTCGGGGGAGTCGGCTCGGCTGGAGCCTGCGCTTCGCGACGAGGTCGCCCGGCGGGCTCGCATCGAGGGTCTCACGGTCTCCGAGCTCATGCGCAGCGCACGCGCCGGTAGCGGGAGAGCGCGTCGCGCCGGGCGCGGCGGTTGGGGGGCTCTGGCTGGCGTCGTCCGGCCCGCTCGGGGTGATCCCCGGTGGTACCGCCCGCCGTAGCATGGGGTCGTGACGGGTCGCGATCTCCTCGGCGAGCCGGCGGCGGTGCTGGTGCCCGTCAAGTCCTTCGCCAGCGCGAAGCTGCGCCTGGCTCCCGCGCTCGGGGCGGGCGAGCGGGCCCGGCTCGCCCGGTCGCTCGCGACCGGCGTCGTGCGCGCCGCTTCCCCGCTCCCGGTCGCGGTCGCCTGCGACGACGAGGAAGTCGCCACCTGGGCGGCGGGCGAGGGGGCGGCGGTCTGCTGGACCCCCGGGCTCGGGCTGAACGGCGCCGTCGCGGCCGGGGTCACGTTCCTCGCCGAGCGGGGGGCGACCCGCGTCGTCGTCGCCCACGGAGACCTGCCCTTCGCCACCGGGCTCGCGGCCCTCGCCACCGGCGAGGGCGTGACGCTCGTCCCCGACCGCCACGAACGGGGGACGAACGTCTGTGTCGTGCCGTCGCGGGCTGGTTTCGCCTTCGCCTACGGCCCGGGGTCCTTCCTCCGCCACCAGGCCGAGGCGGCACGGCTCGGACTAGCCCTGACCGTCGTGCGGTCGGCGGCGCTCGGCCTCGACGTCGACGAGCCCGAGGACCTCGCCCTCGCGCGGCGACGGAGCTCGGCCGCGCTCCCTGCGGGCACCGGGCACGGACGAGGAGCGACCGCTGTCCCGGCCTGAGCCCGACGAGGTCGCCGTGGCCGAGGAGCTCCGTGGCGGGGTCCCGACGGCGAGCGCGGCGGCTACCGCTCCGGGGTCGGCCGCCCCGGGCAGCGCCCTCGCGACGCCGGGCTGCGCCCTCGCGATCGGCGCGCACCCCGACGACATCGAGTTCGGCTGCGGCGGGACCCTCGCCAAGTGGGCCGCCGCGGGCTGTCGGATCGTGCACCTGGTGCTCACCGACGGGTCCAAGGGGTCCTGGGATCCCGAGCAGGACCCGGCGGAGCTGGTGGCCGCCCGGCGCGAAGAGCAGCGTGCGGCGTCTCGGGCGCTCGGGGGGACGGGTGAGGTCGTCTTCCTGTCCTGGCCCGACGGAGAGCTCGAGGCGGGGCTCCGCCAACGGGTCCAGGTCTGCTCCTGGATCCGCCGGGTCCGCCCCGACGTGGTCCTCGGCCACGATCCGTGGCGTCGCTACCGGCTCCATCCCGACCATCGCAACGCGGGCTTCCTCACGACCGACGGCATCGTGGCCGCCCGGGACCCCCACTTCTTCCCCGAGCTCGCGCTGCCCGCCCATCGCCCGGATGCCCTGCTGCTCTGGGAGGCCGACGAGGCCGACCACGTGGAGGACGTGACCGGCTACGAGGAGGCGAAGCTCGCCGGGATCCTCGCGCACGCCAGCCAGCACCGCTCCACCATGGCGATCGAGGAAGGCGACACCGGTGCGCAGCTGGCCGCCTTCCGCAGCCGGCTCCTCGGGCGTCTCGCGGCCTCCGGCAAGCAGGCCGGCGTGGCATATGGCGAGGCGTTCAAGCTGATCCAGCCGTTGTAGCCCGTCGCCCCCCTCCTCCGGCACGCTCGTCGCCGGCGGATGCCAGCTCGGGCCCCGCTCAGCTCGAAGCCTCGATCACGACCTTGGTCGCCGTCAGCGACCCGCCTGGTCCAGTCTCGCTGGACACCCGAACCTTCTCACCGACCTCGAGCGCCGAGGCGGCCGCGCTGGATTTGCCCTGCCGGTAGGTGGTGGACGAGGTGGTCGTGATGGCTCGGGTCGCCCCGCTCGGCGAACGGAGCGCGAAGCCGGTGCGGCTGAGCGCAGCCAAGGTGCCTGCGTAAACGAGCGGCAGGAGCACCACCGCCCTGGCCGTCGGCGTCGATGCCCCGGGGACGAGACTGATCCGCACGCGCGCTCCCGGGCGGAGCGAGGAAGCAGTCAGGTGCTGGTGGCCCTGGCGGTAGGCGGTGGACGGCGTGAGGGCGACCGTGGTCGACCTCCCGTGCGCCTTCACCACCATCGTGGTTGCGTCGAGCGACGTCACCATGCCGACCAGCGCGCTCGCGCCGACGCGGTGCGCCCTCACATGGTGCGCCGGGAGGGAGGTCGTCGTGGCCGAGCTCCCTCCGGAACCGGAGGAACAGGCAGCGAGGAGCGGGGCGAGGAGCGCGAACGTGAGCGCACCCTGCCAGCGGCGGTGGCACCCGAGCGGGCGCCCGCACCAGCGGCGTTGCAGGAGGGCGCGCAGCCAGGACCGTCCCCGTGCTGGCGGGTCTGGCGGATCCCCCGGTCCCCCATCCCGCACGTCGCCGCCCCGCCCTTCGGTCCTCGTCATCGTTTCGTCCCCTCTTCATCTCGGGCCCCCGACCGGCGGACAGGGGCCACGGCTCGCGGACCCACGGTGCGGTGGACCGCCTCCACCAGGCGCCCGAGTGCAGGCAGGGCCGCTTCGATCTGGTCGCGGTCGCCCGGGGAGAGCGTGGCGAGTGCCGTTGCGAGCAGCGCCAGACGCTGGTCTCTCCACCCGGCAAGCTGGCAGTTCGCGGCGTCGGTGAGGAAGAACCGCACCCCCCGGCGATCCCGCTGGTCCCGGCGGCGCTCGAGGAGGCCCCCCTCGACGAGATGCGCCGCGACCGTGCTCACGGTGTTCGGGGCCAGGCCGAGCTCGGACGCGACCTCCTGGACCCGCAGCCCCGGGGTGCGGCGGACGGTGTTCAGCAGCTGGAGGTGGGATCCCGGGAGGGCCTCCATCCCGAGCGGGCGGCCGAGTAGGCGCCTACGGATCACCCGGAAGGTCCGGAAGAGCGCCTCCGCGTCGTCCGCCAGGAGGTGGAAGGCACTCTGCGGGCTCGGCGCCGCCTGGCCGGCGCGGGAGGTGCCCATCAGCTGCCCCACTCCGGGCGGAGCACGCCCCGGAGCTCGGCCGTAGCCGCCGGCACTGGCCCTTCCCCTGCCGCTGCCGCTGCCGCGTCGGCCTTCCCGCCCCGGTTGCGCAGGCGGCGCAGCCTCGCCGCGCCGTCGTCGACCAGGGTGTAGAGCACGGGTACCACGAGCAGGCTGAGCAGCGTCGAGGAGAGGAGGCCGCCGATGAGCACGGTGCCGACCGGCATGCGCTCGGACGCGCCGGACCCGGTCCCGAACGCCAGTGGGAGCATCGCGAAGACCATCGTTGCGGTGGTCATGAGGATCGGCCGGAGCCGGGTCGCGCCCGACTCCATCATCGCCGCATCCCTGGCCACCCCCCTGCCCCGCAGCGTCTTCGCATAGTCGATCAGGAGGATCGAGTTCTTCGCCACGAGTCCGATCAGCATGATCATCGCGATGAGGGCGAAGATCGAGATCGGCAGGTGCGCGAGCCACAGCGCACCGAGCGCCCCGACGACGGCGAGCGGGAGCGCGAAGAGCACCGCGAAGGGCTCGAGGAGGGACTCGTAGAGCGCACTCATCAGCATGTAGACGAGCACGATCGAGAGCCCGAGCGCTTCGAGGAGGGGCCCGAAAGCCCGCTTCTGCTGCGCCGACTGGCCGCCCACCACGAGCGCGTATCCAGTCGGGAGCCCGACGGACCGAGCCGCGCCGAGCAGCGCCGCCGTCGCCGGGCCGGAGTTACCGCTCGGGCTCGACGCGGACACCGACACCGAGTACTGGCCGTTCGTCTGGGTGATCTGGCCTGGACCGACCGCCTCGGAGAGGCTCGCCACGGCGGAGAGCGGGACCGTGCCGCGCGCCGTCGGGATCGGGATCGCGGCGAGCTCGGCGGGCGAGAGGCTCGTACCGCCCCCGAGGCTGACCTGGATGGGCTCGGCCGGGGTGGTGGAGGAGACGACCAGCGGAGGAACGCTCATCCCGCCGAGCGCCGCGGCCACGGCGCTCCCGATGGTGGCGGCCGAGACGCCGAGGTAGGCGGCGGCGGTCTGATCGACCTGGATCGAGAGCTCCGGCGTCGGGGTCGGCACCGACGTCGAGACCTGCGAGACCGCTGGGTTGCCCCCGAGGCGGGCCGCCACCGCCGTCGCGAGGCTGTCGAGCGTGGCGAGGTCCGGGCCGACGATGTCGACCGACGCAGCTCGAGCGCCACCGGCGATGAACGGGCTCTGCACGTGCCCGTGAGCGGAGAGCCCTGGGTAGTGGTGCGCGAGCAGGTCCACCTCCTTGGTGTAGGTGCCGATCGCCGGGCGCGCGCCCCGCGGCGCGAGGTCGAGGGTGAGCTGGCCGATGTTGTGGGCGGCGCCGGAGCCGGCCCCGTAGCCGGCGGAGAGGAAGACCTGCGTCACCCCGGGCAGGTGCTGGAGGCGCCGGGCGAAGCTGGTGAGGGTCGACTGGGCGGTGGCGAGCGGGGTCCCGACCGGCAGCTTCGCATTCACGGTGACCACGCCGTTGTCCTCCGGGGGGACGAAGGTGGTGGGGAGCACCCCCGCGCGCACGATCGCTACCGAGCCCACAAGCGCGGCCAGCGCCACCCCGAGCACGGATCCGCGGTGGCGCAGCGCCCAGCCGATCACGCGCTGGTAGCGGGCGCGGAGACGCTCGAAGCCGGCGTCGAAGCGCCGACCGAAGCGCGCTCCGAGCGAGGAGGGGGAGGGGGTCCGCCCGAAGCGGGCGGCCAACATCGGGGTCAGGGTGAACGAGACCAGGAGGGAGAACAACGTGGCTGCCACGATCGTGAGCCCGAACTCGCGGAACAGCTGGCCCACGTTCCCCGAGACGAATGCCACCGGGGCGTAGACCACGACGTCGGTGAGGGTGATCGCGACCGCTGCGGCCCCGATCTCGGCGCGCCCGTCGATCGCCGCCTCGGCAGGCTCCTTGCCCATGGCCCGGTGGCGATGAATGTTCTCGAGGACGACGATCGAGTCGTCGACCAGGATCCCGATGAGCAACGAGAGCGCCATCAGCGAGATCAGGTCGAGGCTGAAGCCGAGGAAGTACATCACGGCGAAGGTCGACACGAGCGAGACGGGGATAGCCACCATGACGATGAGCGTGTTCGCCAGCCGGTGGAGGAAGGCGGCCAGCACGATCGCCGCGAAGAGGATGCCGAGGAAGAGGTCGAGCTCCACGTTCGAAAGTGCCGATCGAACGTAGCTCGTGATGTCGCCGGTGATCGTCGTCGAGACGCCCGGTGGCAGCTGCGGCGCAAGCTTGGCGAGCTCGGCGCGCACCTCGTCGTCCACGGTGAGGGAGTTCGCGGTGGAAGAGGCCGTGAGGACGAGGCCCACCGCCGGCTTGCCGTTCAGCGTGGCCGCGGACTGGGCCTTCGCGAGCCCCTGCGAGACCGTCGCCACCTGGGAGAGGAGCACCGCCCCGCCGGGCCGGGAGGCGATCGGGAGCGACTCGAGCGCCGCCACGGAGGTGTAGCCGCCGTGGGTCCTGGCGAGCAGCTCCTGGCTCCCGACGACCGTGACGCCGCCGGTGATCGCCACGTTCTCGGCCTTCATCGCCGCCGCGAGCTGGGTCATGGACACGCCGTAGGCCGCCAGGCGAGCCGCGGAGACGTCCACGGTCACCACGGGTGCGCGCCCACCAACAATCGTCACCTGGGCCACACCGGAGAGCTCCTGGAGGCTCGGAGCCACGACGTTCGTTGCCAGCTCGTAGAGCTGCGAGGATGCGAGCGGCCCGGAGATCGCCACGTCCATCATCGGGAGTGCCGAGGGGTTGGCCTTGATGATGGAGGGCGGCGTGGCGGTCGAGGGGAGCCCCCTCGCGACCCGGGCGAGCGCCACCGAGACGCTGGCCGCCGCCTGGTCGATGTTGGTACCGCCGGCGAACTGCAGCGCGACGACGCTGCGCCCAGCACCGGAGGTGCCCACCATCGACACCACCCCGGACTCCGAGCTGAGCGCCTTCTCGACCGGGGTGGTGATCGTCTCGGAGACTGTCGAGGCGCTCGCGCCCGCGTCGCCGATCACCACGCGGATGAACGGGAAGTTCACGTTCGGGAGGCGCCGCACGGGCAGCTTGGTGAAGGCGACCGCCCCCGCGACCACCAAGAACCCGAGGATCATCACGATCGTCACCGGCCTGCGAATGGAGAGCGCCGTGAGGCCCGACCCGACACGGCTCATGCCCCCTTGCCCCCCTTCGCCTTCCCGGCACCGCCCGTGGCGGCGCTGCCCGCGCCAAGCCCGGCGCCCGGCGCGGCGGCCTTGGCTCCGCTCGTCGTGGGAGAAGGCGCCGTCAGCAACCCGCCCACCGAGGACCCGGTGACCGAGGAGGGCACCGCCACAGTCCCGCTGACCCGGACCAGGTCCCCTGGGCCGAGGTACGTCTGGCCCGAGACCACCACCGTCGTGCCCGGCGCCAGCCCGCTCACTTCGGTGGTCGTCCCGTCCGAGATCGAGGGGCGCACGCTGACGAGGGTGATCGTCCTCCCTCCCCGGGCAGCGGAGCCCGCGGCACCTCCCTTCCTCGCCTTCCTCGCCTTGTGCTTGGCGCCCTTGTGCTTGTGGGTGTGCCGGTGCGGTCGCGTCGTGGAGGCGGTCGCGCTCGCCGCGCCGGCCTTGGCAGTCCCTGGCGGCCCGACCACGAACACCTGTGGGGTCCCGTTGATCGTCACGATGGCGCTTGCCGGGACCAGGACCGCGTTCGCAGCCCGCGCCGTCACCACCGAGACAACGGCCGCCTCACCGGGATGCAGCCACGGCGGGTTCGAGGTCGGCGTCAACGTGACCTCGAAGGTCAGCGCGCTCGGGTCAGCCACGGGCGAGAGTGCGGTGACTCGCGCCGGGAGCGTCGTGCCGCCCCCGAGGATCGAGAGAGTCGCGGGATCCCCGGTACGCAGGAGTGGCAGGTCCGCCTGGCTCACGGGCGCCTGCACGCTGAGGGCTGCGCCGTCGAGGGTGAGGACGGTGGTCCCCGCCCCGACAACCTCGCCGACGGTGGCGGTGACCGAGGCGACCGTGCCCGCGAACGGTGCCCGCAGCGACTCCTCCGCCACGTTCGCCTCCACCACTGCCTCCGCAGCCTGCGCCTGGGTGACCGCGCTCACGAGGGGCTGGAGGGTCGCGGCGCTCGGCGGGGCGCTGGCAGCGGCAGCCTCTGCCTCCGCGAGGTTGAGGGCGGCCTGCGCCGATGCCACCGCCGCTCCTGCCGCGCTGACATCAGTGCCGCTCCCCGGTGACTTCGCCTGGGTGGTGGTAGTCCCCGACTGTGCCGGGCTCGCCTGGTGGGCCTGGCGGGCGGCGAGGACCGCTTGCTGGTAGGCCTCCTCGGCCGCAGCGAGGCTGGCCTGGGCCTTCGCGACCCCGTCCTGCGCCACCGCGAGCGCCTGGGCGGTCGGTGGCACCTCGGCAGCGGCCAGCTTCGCCTGCGCGGTCGCCACCGCAGCCCTCGCCTCGGCGAGCTGGGCCTGGAGGACGGGGTTCGCGAGGCTTACTAGCACCTGCCCCGCCCGGACCGACTGGCCTGCCACGACGTCGATCGCTGCAACACGACCCGCGACCCCCGGCGCAAGCGGGAGGCTCGATGTCGCCGCGACGGCCCCCGAGAGCGAGAGCGCGGAGATCGCGGTCCCGGCTGTCGCGCGCGCCACCTCCACCGCCGTGACGACGCCGTCCTTTCCCTCGTGGCGGGTGCCCTTGGGCGGCGAGCCGCCCGTGACGGCGAAGGCGGTGCCGGCGGCGGCGAGGGCCACGCCACTCCCGATCGCGAGCACCTTCGTGGCGCGGCCCCTCATCGGAGACCCCCATGGCCTGCGGGCGAGCGGAGCAGACGCCTCGCCCGACGATGCTGCATGCTCCCGCTCGCCATGCTCGCCCTGCCTCCGATCTTCCCCCGCCGTCCAGAATCTCTGTCGATGACAGAGCTATTGTCCTGGTCCCGGATGATCGGGAGTTCGTCGAGATGTGAGGGCTCTGTGCGGGCCGCGGACTGCTCGCGCGCCACTCTCGAGCCACGCTCGTGGCTCGTCGTGCGCGAGCGGAGAGCTCCCTCTCAGGACGCTGCGATGGGTCCGGGCAACCAGCCCCGGGGAGAGCAGAGCCTCGCCTACCCGTCGAGTCGCTCGGCCACCCGGTGGAGGAGTGCACGGACCGTCGACTCGGCCACCCTATGGAGCAGGAGCCGATCGGCTTCCCGGCCGAGGATGCCCCCGGGAGGGTCGTAACAACCGCGGACCACGAGCTCGGCTGCCGACAGTCCGAACGGAGCGACCTCCAGATCGCCCTCGAGACCGGGAAAGACACCGCCACGGGAGGTCGACTGCCACCGGAAGCCGATGAGCGTCCGGTCACTTAGCCGTCGGATCGGGCTGAGCTCGATCGAGACCGTCCGCTGCAGCATGCGGGGCAGCCCGGCCGGGCCGACCTTGGCGCGGAGCTCTTCGGCCGCCGCGCACGCACAGGCGGTCGAGTCGCCCAGGATCGATGCCGCGTCGGCTTCGATCGCTCGTACCGCGTCCGGATAGGCCACGTGGATCACGAGAAAGTCCTGGACGAACATGCAACAATCTCCCTCGACCCGTCGGCTTCCCTCGACTCCTCGACTCCTCGACTCCTCGACTCCTCGACTCCTCGACTCCTCGACTCCTCGACCCGTTGACCCGTTGGCCCGTTGGCCCGTTGGCCCCAGCGTCGCCGCAGTCACGAGCCGAGCGCCAGGGGGTCGAAGGTCCCTTCCTCGCCAGCGCCAGGCCGTCCGGCCCGATGTCGTTCCGGGGCCAGCCCGCGTTCGGTTCCCGAGGGGAGTGGCTCGCCACCCCCCGCTCTCCTCCCAGCGGTCCGTGTCGGACGGCGGTGGTACCACCCCCGTGGCCGAGTCGACTCACCGGTCGGGCGGTGGCAGTCCAGGGCGGGCCAGAGCCGCGGGACGCAACGGCGCGCGCGGCGCGCTCAGGCGCTGGAGGCGGTCTCTCGTATCGTGGTCGCCCACCACATGTCGTTCTCCACCGGGGCGCCGTGCACCACCACCACCTCTCCCACCGGGATCGAGCTCGCGACGTCGGTGGCGATCCCCTTCCCGATGCCTCGGACCGTGAAGACGTGCGAGCGGTTCGTGAGCGCGAACGTGAAGTTCGCTCCGTCTGCCTGTTCGATCACGAGCTGACCATGACCGAGCACTCCACCGGTCGCAGAGACTCCGACGACCTTGCCGGCCAGGCCGGTGCGGATCAACCGGTCGGCTCGTCTGGCCGCGAGCGCAGGGCGCCGCCTCGCGCGCCGCTCCACCTTCGTGGGCGCGGGCGTCGTCCTGTTCGTCACCCCACGGCTCGCCACGGGACCCGTCGTCGGGCTCGCGGCGACGGCACTGTCCACCGCGAAGCCGATCGTCCCCGCGGCGAGCAGCCCCGCCGTCAGCGTTGCAACGGCCGTCTTCGACACCATGGATCTGCTCCTCCCTCTCGTGCTCCGCTGTCGGGTCAGCGGTAGCGGGAGCGGTCCCATCCTCGAGCTCCCAGCGCCTCGGAGGAGCGGCGCGCTCCGGGGCGAGCGGGAACCGGGCCACCCTCGAGCTGTCGAGCGAGCCCCGACCCCGACCCGCGCTCGTGGGCCGCGGTGCGCGATGCTGACGTCACACGTCCGGGAGAGGGGCCGACATGGCTTGGTGGAGGAGGGCTGCGAAGCGAGTGATCCGGCTCCTCCACCAGCGCCGGTCGTCCCGGCACCGCATGGTGCCCGTGCCCGTGCCCGTGGACAGGACTGGGTCCTTCCCTCGCTGCCTGCCGCCGACCATGGTGGCACTCGCGAGGGGGAAGGCGGTAGCTCCCCGATCGCGGCGCGCGTCCGGGGCCGTCTCCTCGCGGCGCAGCCGTGCGCCCTGGTTGCACGGTCCGCAGCGCGCGATCGCGCCGTAGGGTCCCGCGAACGGACTCCGGTCCCGGGAGCTCGCCGCCGCCCGGGACCCCCACTTCTTCCCCGAGCTCGCGCTGCCCGCCCATCGCCCGGATGCCCTGCTGCTCTGGGAGGCCGACGAGGCCGACCACGTGGAGGACGTGACCGGCTACGAGGAGGCGAAGCTCGCCGGGATCCTCGCGCACGCCAGCCAGCACCGCTCCACCATGGCGATCGAGGAAGGCGACACCGGTGCGCAGCTGGCCGCCTTCCGCAGCCGGCTCCTCGGGCGTCTCGCGGCCTCCGGCAAGCAGGCCGGCGTCGCATACGGAGAGGCGTTCAAGCTGATCCAGCCGTTGTAGCCCGTCGCCGGGGCGCTCGGGCCGCCCTGCCCAGCCCTCTCCGCTCAGCCCTCCCCGCCCAGGGGCTGCGCGACGAGGACGCGGCGGATCTCCCGGGCGAGGACCTGGCGCGCACGGTCGGGAATGCCCCAGTCGGTGACCAGGGTGCCGACCCGATCCAGCCCGGCGATCCGGCCGAGCCCGACCGTCCCCCACTTGGTGTGGTCCGCGAGCACGATCACCTGGCCGGCGTGGTCCAGCAGGGCCCGGTCGGTCTCGGCCTCGGCGAGGTTCGGGGTGGTGAGGCCGGCCTCCTGGTCCAGCCCGTGGACGCCGAGGAAGAGCAGGTCCACGTAGAGGGAGCGGATGGTCGCATCCGCGAGGGGGCCGACCAGGGAGCGGGAAGGGGTCGGCGAGCCGCCCGTCACGACGACGCGCCCGGCGGGCCCCGCGCCGTGGAGCCGCTCGGCGACCTCGAGGGAGTTCGTCACCACGGTGACGTCGCTGCGGTGCCGGAGCAGCCCGGCGAGCGTCCACGTCGTGGTCCCCCCGGAGAGGGCTACCGACGAGCCGGGCGGGACCATCGAAGCCGCCACGGCCGCGATGGCCTCCTTCTCGGCCTGCTGGAGGCCCTGCTTCACGTCGAAGCCGGGCTCCTCCGCACTCCGCCACGGCGCGAGCGCACCGCCGTGGACCTTCTCGACGACGCCCTGGCGCGCGAGCACGTCGAGGTCACGACGGATGGTCATGTCCGAGACCTGGAACTGCGACGCCAGCTCGGTGACGCGGACCACCTCACGCTGGCGCACCTGCTCGGCGATCCGCCGGCGGCGCTGCTCCGCGAGGACCGTGCTCACGACTGCTCTCCTCCCCCGGCGTCGACGACCGCGGCCCCGTGGCCCGGGAGGCGGAGGACCACCCGCCCCCCGGCGGCCTCCTCGAGCTCGCCGCCCGTCACCAGCGTCGGCGAGCCCGCCAGCTCGACCTCGACCGGCGCTGCGTCGGTGTTCACGTAGAAGCAAAACCGGCCCCGCCTGCTCACGCCAACCGACCCCGGCGCCTCTGCGAGGGGTCGCACCCCGGCACCCTGCCAGGCGCGGGCGAGAACCGCCTCGAGCGTCGGGGCGTCGAGCCCGCATCCGACGTAGAGGGCCTGCCCCGTGCCCCACGAGCGGGTCGTGACGGCGGGCATGCCGACGAGCGGCCCGGTCGCGTACCGGGCGAGGACCTCGGCGCCACGCAGGTGGATGACCTCCTGCCAGCCGGACGCGCTCCCAGCGGACCCGGCCAGCGGACCGGTGAGGGCGACGACCTCCCCGTCCGCGAGCGGCGCGAGCTCCTCGACCTCGAGCCCGAGCACCTCGCGGAACGCGGCCGGATACGGGCCGGCCGGGACGTGGTCGTCCTGGTCCACGATGCCGGAGAACGGGCCGACGACGAGGGTTCCCCCGGTCGCGACGAAGTCGGCGAGGCGCTTCGCGTGCTCGGCGGCGACGAGGTAGAGGTTCGGCGCGAGCAGGACCCGGTACCGACCGAGCGGACCGGCCGGCGAGACGAAGTCCACCGGGACGTGGCTCCGGTAGAGCGGTTCGTACCAGGACTCGAGGATCGCCCGGAGCTCGAGCGTCGAGTCGGGATGGGACGGCTGCTCGAGCGCCCACCAGCTGGACCAGTCGAGGAGGATCGCCACCGAGGCGTCGACGCTCGTCCCCACGACCTCGCGGAGCCGCCCGAGCTCCTCGCCGAGGGCCGTCACCTCCTCGAAGGTCCGGCTCGCCGCCCCGGCATGGGGCACCATCGCGCTGTGGAACTTCTCCGCCCCCGCCCGCGCGGCTCGCCACTGGAAGAAGCAGATTCCATCCGCGCCCCGTCCGACGGCCTGGAGGCTGAGGGAGCGCATCATCCCGGGTGGCTTCCGCGCGTTGCGGGGCCGCCAGTTCACCGCCGAAGGCGCCTGCTCCATCAGCATCCACGGTGCCCCGTCCCCGAGGGAGCGCATGAGGTCGCCGACCATCGCGGCTCGCACGTAGGCGAGCGGGTCCGCCGGGTCGGGATAGGAGTCGTCCGCGACGATGTCGACGTGCGGGGCGAAGCGCCAGTAGTCCACGGGACGGAACAGACCCATGAAGTTCGTCGTGACCGGCACGGTAGGCGTGAGCGACTCGAGCACCTGGCGCTCGGCGAGGTAACAGCCGAGCAGCTCGTCGGAGGAGAAGCGCGCGAAGTCGAGCACCTGGGTCGGATTGGAAAGGGTGGGGGCGAGCCGTGGCGGCAGGATCTCGTCGAAGGAGTGGTACGCCTGTGACCAGAAGGCTGTCCCCCACGCCTGGTTGAGCGCCGCGACGTCCCCGTAGCGATCCGCGAGCCAGGCGCGAAAGCGCGCCGCCGAGACGTCGCAGTAGCAGGCGGCGACGTGGCAGCCGTACTCGTTGCCCACGTGCCACATCTCGAGCGCCGGATGGTCGCCGTAGCGGCGCGCCAGCGCCTCGACGAGCGTGAGCGCGGCCTCCCGGTAGACCGGCGAGCTGGGACAGTAGTGCTGGCGCGCCCCGGGCCAGAGGGTCGCGCCCTCCCGGGTCACCGGGAGCATCTCGGGGTGCGCGCGGCTGAGCCACGCCGGCGGCGAGGCGGTGGCCGTGGCCAGGTCGGCGGCGATCCCGGCGCGGGCCAGCCGGTCCAGCACGTCGTCGAGCCAGGCCCAGGAGTGCACGCCCGGGGCCGGCTCCAGCAGCGCCCACGAGAACACCCCCACCGTCACGAGGTTGACCTGCGCCCTCCGCATGAGCGCGATGTCCTCGTCCCAGACCTCGGGCCCCCACTGCTCGGGGTTCCAGTCCCCGCCGTAGAGGATGCCGCGCCGCGCGGTCGGGAGCGAGCGGTCGAGGGCCCCGCGGTGCGCGCCTCGATTCGACCCAGCCGACGAGGACCGGTCACCTGCGGACCCGCCGGCTGCGGCGCCCACCGACCCGCCGGCTGCGGCGCCTGCGGACCCGCTCAAAGCTTCACGCTGCCTGCGGTGAGGCCGGAGCGCCAGAACCGCTGGAGCGAGAGGAACGCGACGATGAGGGGGATGACCGAGATCATGGCGCCGGTGACGACGTAGGCGTACAGGTTCGGCGTCTGGCCGTACTGGGTGTTCCAGGTGTAGAGGCCGAGCGTGATCGGGTAGAGGCGCGTGCTCGACAGCATGACCAGGGGGAGGAAGAAGTTGGTCCAGATCGCGACGAACTGGAACAGGAAGATCGTCACGAGCGCGGGTGAGAGGATCCGGAGCACGATGGTCCGGAAGATGCGCACCTCGCCGGCACCGTCCACGCGAGCCGCTTCCAACAGCTCCTCGGGAACGGAGGAGCCCGCGTAGACACGAGCGAGGTAGACCCCGAAGGGGCTCACCATGCTCGGGAGGAGGACGGACCAGATCGTGTTCGTCAGCCCGAACTTCGACATGAGCAGGTAGAGCGGCAGCGCGAGCGCGGTGCCGGGGATCAGCACCCCACCGAGGATGACCGAGAACACCAGCTCCCGCCCGGCGAAGCGGTACTTCGCCAACGCGAAGCCCGCCGACGCGGACAACAACGTCCCGACCACCGCGCCCACGCCCGCGTAGAGGATCGTGTTCAGGATCCACTGGATGAAGATCGAACCCTCGAAGGTGAAGACGCCCCGCACGTTGGTGAAGAGGGCGAAGCTGTGCCCGAACCAGAAGCCGAAGGAGCTGAACAGCCCCCCCGTGGTCTTGGTCGACGAGACCACGAGCCACCACACGGGGAGGAGGAAGTACAGCCCCATGACGAACAGGAAGGCCATCGCGAGCACCTGGCTCGCCTGGACCCGGGAGGCCCCGCCGGGCTCGGGGGATCGGTTACGCGCTCGGCGTCGCTCCGAGCCACGCGGGGAACCGAGAGTGGTCGCGCTCATGCCACGGCCGCCGCAGCTCGGCGCTGGGTGAACTTGAGGAAGCCGAAGGAGAGGATGAACGTGCCGACCGCGAGCAGCACGGCGATCGCCGCAGCGTAGTTCGGGTTGTTGAAGGTGAAGGCCTGCGTGTAGGCCATCAGGTTCGGGGTGTAGGTACTGGTGATGGTGCCGGAGAGCGTCCGCATCACCTCTGGCTCGCTGAACAGCTGCAGCGTGCCGATGATGGAGAAGACCCCGGTGAGCACGAGTGCCGGGAAGACCAGCGGGATCTTGACCCTCGTGGCCACCTTCCAGTCGGTGGCCCCGTCCAGGCGGGCCGCCTCGAAGAGATCCCGTGGCAGCGCCTGGAGCGCGGCGAAGATGATGAGCATGTTGTAGCCGGTGTACTCCCAGGTGACGATGTTCGCGATGGACCAGAGGGCCAGGTTCTGGCCGAGGAAGTCCACGTGGCCGACCGGCGTGTGGCCGAGGATGCTCACGATGGGACTGATCCCCGGCACGTAGAGGAAGCCCCACAGGATGGCTGCGAGCACGCCCGGGATGCCGTAGGGGAGGAAGAACGCGAGCCGGAAGAAGCGGCGGAGCTTGACCCGACCCCAGTCCAGGAGGAGCGCGCACGTGAGCGCGAGGCCCAACATGACCGGGATCTGCACCACGCCGAACAGCAGCATCCGGAGCACCCCGCTCGTGAAGGCGGGGTCCGTGAGCGCGGTCCCGTAGTTGTGGAGCCCGACGAAGTGCTGCGAGGTCGCCCCCGACAGCCCGAGCCCGGACGTCGAGACCGAGAAGAGGCTGATGTAGATCGAATAACCGATCGGGATCAGGATGAAGACCGCGAACAGCAGGAGGAAGGGAGTGAGGAAGAGCAGCGGGGCTGCGATCTTCCGGCTCGAGCGCCCCCGGCGCACTCTCGCACGCTGGGGCGCTACCTCCTCCGTCGTGACCACCGCTGCCGTCGACATCTCCCCCTCCTCCTCGGGCCCTCGTGGCCCTTCGACTCCTGAACCGTCCCCGCCAGCGGCGCAACGACTGCCGGTCACGCACCGGGACCTCCGCCGGTCACGCACGGGGAACACCCGCCTGTCACGCAGGGGAGGCCCGCCGCTACGCACCGGGAAACCCCCTCGCGCTCGCCTCCTCGACACCCGGCAACGCCCGCTGGCCACGCCACGCCACGCTGGCAGCGCGCCTTGCGCGCTCGTCGCAGCCGCCCGGAGCGCGCACCTGGTTCCGGCCCGGGCGCGGGCCCGCACCCTCCCCGACCGTCAACGGGTCAGGGAGGGTGCGGTGGGCGCTCCTACCCGGCCCGGACGCTGAAGCCCTGGGACTTCATGAGCGACAGCGTCTGGGACTGCACGGACTGGAGGACCGCCCCGAGCGACGGACCGCCGGTCACCGACTTCGCGAACCCGTCGGCCATCTGGGTGAAGGTCTGGCTCATCACCGGTCCCCAGGTCCAGTTCGGGTCGGTGTTCGCCGCGGACTGGCGGAAGACCGTGAAGATGTTCTGCCCGCCGAAGAAGGCAAGTCCCGAGTTGACCTCGGGAAGCTTCTGCGCCTGGACCTCCGCGGGATAGAGCCCACCTGCCGAGATCAGCGTCTTCCAGCTGCTGAGGTTGGTGTTGAGCCACATCGCGAACTCGGCCGCCTGCTGGGGGTGCTTGGTGTCCTTGAACACCACGGTCGTCGAACCACCCCAGCTGCTCTCGACCGGCGCGCCCGAGGTGCTCCACTGCGGCATCGGGGCCACTCGCCAGTCACCCTTCGTTCCGGGGGCGTTCGAGGCGATGGTGTTGTCGCCCCAGACGGCGGTCGGCCAGGTGGCGACGACACCGTTCTGGAGGTCGTGGTACCAGCCGTCGGCGAAGTCGGGCTCCACCTTGACCAGCTTCTTGTTGATGAGCTGCTGCCAGTAGTTCGCCACCTGCATGCTCGCCGCGTCGTCGATGTGGACCACCCAGCTCTGCCCCGAGATGGAGAACCATCGTGCCTGGTTCTGCCACGCCAGCGCCGAGAACCACTGCGTGTCCTGGGGCGGGAAGGCGGTGATGTAGATGTTCGGATTGTCGGCGTGGAGCGTTGCGGCATCACTGGCGTACTGGGCCCAGGTCGTCGGCACCGGCAGGTGGTACTTCTTGAAGATGTCGGCCCGGTAGAAGAGCGCCGTCGGGCCGGTGTCCTGGGGGATCGCGTAGATCGCGCTGCCGAGCGTGACGGCGCTCCAGGCGGACGGGATGAAGTCCTGCTTCACCGAGGCGGCGCCATAGGGTGCGAGGTTCACCAGGCCTCCGACGTGCTCGAAGTTCGGGAGCACCGAGTACTCGACCTGACCGAGATCGGGTGCGTTACCCGCCTGGAGTGCGGTGAACATCTTGGCGTAGGTCCCTGCGTTACCCGAGGTGGTCTCGTCCAGCGTGACGTGGATTCCCGGGTGGGTCTTGTTGAAGAGGTTCACCGAGGCCTGGATGCCGGGCACCCAGGACCAGAAGGTGAGGTTCACGGTTCCGGCAGAGCTGGTCTTCCCGCGTGCGCTCGCCGTGCTCGTGGTGGAACCGGACGAGCCGGTGCCGGAGCTCGAGCTGCACGCAGCGAGAGCCAGTGAGGCTGCGGCAGCAGCCAGCCCGAGGCGCGCGACGCCTCGACCACGCCAACGTCTTGTCATGTGCTTCCCCCGTTGCTCGATCGCCGGCACCGCTTCCGGAGAGCTTCCGCCGCTCGGAGCTCGTGCGATGTTGTTGTGTTCTCGGCGGCCGTGCGGGACACGACCGCCTGAGAACCGACACGATCGCACAGGCTCACTCGATTGTCAACGCGCCCTCGCACGCACTCCGGCCACAGCACCACGGGGGACGGCCCTCGGCGAGTTACGCTGCGGCGATGCACGACGAGCTCTCCGACGAGTCCTTCAGCCCGGTGGCAGCGCTCGAGATCGATCCGTCTCGGGCGCTGATCTACGAGCACGGCTGGCAGTCGTGGAGCCCCGCCGGCGCCTACCGACCGGGGGAGGACTCACCCCGGCCCAAGCTGGCTCGGACGCAGATCATGGGCTTCCGGCCAGGATCTCCAGCACCGAGGGCGGTCTTCCAGGGCGAGGGACTCCTCGCCGTCGACCCCGGTGACGGCGGGCCGGTCGAGATCTTCTCGAGCCCCGACCCCTGGCACGCAGTGGCCTCCATCCGCGCGCGGGCCCACGAGGGGCGGGTCGTGGTCTCCGCGAACGGACCGGTGGAGCGACGGACGAGCCGTGAGCACGAGCGGCTCGGCGCTGCCCTCGGGAGCTGGGCGACGGAGCTCGCAGCCAGGCGAACGGGCTCGCGCAGCCCCGCACACCTCGGACCCCCGGTCGAGCTACGCCCACTCGACCCGGTGTGGTGCAGCTGGTACTGCCTCTGGCGCGGCGTCACGGCACCCGACGTGGCGGCGGCGATCTCGGGGATCGATCGTGCGGGACTCGAGGTCCGGGTCGTCCAGGTCGACGACGGTTGGCAGGCAGGGATCGGGGACTGGGACGAGGTCCGGGAGGGCTTCGGCGACCTCGGATCCCTGGCGGGTCGGATCCGAGACGGCGGCCGCGCGGCAGGTATCTGGGTGGCACCGTTCCTGGTAGGGAGCGAGAGCAGGCTCGCGCGCACCCACCCCGACTGGCTGGTGGGAGCGGCGGACGCGGGAGAGAACTGGGAGCAACGGCTCGGGGTGCTCGACGTGACCCATCCCCAGGCCGCCGCGTACCTCACCACGAGCCTGCGCGCCCTCGTCGACATGGGGTTCGACCTGTTCAAACTGGACTTCCTCTACGGCGGCGCGATCGAGGGCCGGCGCCACGCCGACTGTTCCGGACTGGACGCCTACCAGGAGGGGATGCGCGTCGTCTCCGAGGCGATCGGACCCGGGCCTACCCTCCTCGGCTGCGGCGCACCCCTCCTCCCGAGCATCGGCTGGGTGCATGCGATGCGGATCGGCCCGGACATCGCGCCCTGGTTCGCACCGCCCGAGGGAGACCTGAGCCTCCCCGGGGGCCTCTCGGCGCGCCTCGCCACCCGCGCCCGCGCCTTCGCCCACGGCCGGTTCTGGGTCAACGATCCGGACTGCCTCCTCGCCCGTCCCGGGGTCGAGCGCCGGCAGGCCTGGGCATCGCTGCTCGGCCGCATGCCGGGCACCCTGGCAGCCTTCAGCGACCTCCCGGACGACCTCGACCCCTGGGGCATCGATGCCGTGCGGCGGCTGCTCCGTCCTGCGACCACGACACCCCTCGACATCGACCTCGACGAGCTGCTGGCACCGGAGGACCTGGACGAGCTCCCGGCACGAGACGGCCGGGAGGCCCTCGACACCGGGGACAACGACACCGCGAACAGGGACACCGCGAACAGGGACGCACGCGCGAGCGGCGCCTGAGGGGCGGACCGAGCAGCTGGCGGAACGAGCCCAGCGAGTCGCCAGGGCACGCGCTGCGCGCAGCGGCGCCCGAGGAGCGCGACCCCCTCGCCTGGGTGTCCGGCAACGGTTGGGCCGAACGGCCCTACCGCTCCGGTCCCTCGGAGGCGAGGATCCGATCACGGGCTCGGACACTGCCAGCCGAGCTCGTCGAGAAGGAGCTGACCATGCCCACGGCACCGTTCGAGACCGCAACGCGCTTCAGCGTGGAGTGGGAGCTCGTCCATCCCGAGCCCCCCTCGCTCCCTCCGCCGGCGACCCTGCGGCCGTCGGTCGGACTGCGGTGGTGCCCTGCCTGCGTGGTGACGCCGCTCGAGGCCGCGGACGGCGCTGCCCCTACCTGGTGCCGGACCTGCGGGTCCACCTGGCAGCCAGACGCCCTGCCGACCGAGCGGCCGGCCGCGACAAGGGGTCTCGGCGAGCCCGAGCGGAGACGCCCCGGCGCAACGGGGGGTCAGGGTGAGTCCGTTCCGACGACAACGGAGCGAGCGTCCCGAGTCGACGACACCTGGCCGGCAGGGGACGTCACCCCAACCGATCGTGGCCGGGCGGCGGCGTCGGGTGATCCAGCCAGTCCCGTACGTGCGGCGGCAGCGCGATCGACGAGTCCAGCCCGGGGGCAGGACGCGCCGGGCCGAACACCATCCGCGCCGGGAGCTCGCCCGCCCAGAGCGAGAGCAGCCCGTCGGGGCCGTCGCCGTCGTCCGGCGGGCCGGCACGAACCTTGACCGAGGCCTCCGCGAGGCCGAGGACGACGACCGTGGTCTGCGCGAGCTCTGCCGCAGTCGGTGCCCGGGCGTAGTCCCACTGTCCGGGGAGGACCTGTTCGGAGATCGCGCGCAGCGCAACCAGCTTCTCGTCGGGATCGCGGAGCGCCTGCGCCTCGCCGTAGATCATCGCCGCCCGGTAGTTGGCCGCCTCGTTGAACACCGAACGGGCGAGCACGATCCCGTCGAGATGCGTGACGGTGACACAGACCGGGTTACCCCGGGCGCGTCGCAAGCTCTGGCTGGCCACCGATCCGTGGACGTAGAGCCGATCACCTGCGCGCCCGTAGGTCGTCGGTACGACCATCGGCCAGCCGTCCACGACGACACCGAGGTGGCAGAGGAACCCGGCGTCGAGGACCGCCTCCAGCGCAGCGCGGTCGTGGCTCCCCTGCTCCGGGAAGCGCCGAAGGCGCGTCCGCTCGCTCGGGGCTGCGAGCCCCCCCTCCGCCCGCTCGCTCGGGGCTGCGAGCCCCCCCTCCGCCCGCTCGCTCGGCGATTCCTCTCCCGTCACCCCGTCACCCTAGGTCACAGGCACCGGGCCGGGGCCCGCCGCGAGCCCGCTCGGGCGGGACCGGTCACCCTCCGACACGGGTGTCGCTCCCGCCGACCTCCGCCGCCGGCCCGAGCTCGCACGCTCCACGAGGCGTGCGCGTCGGGGTGGGCCACCCCTCGCAGTCCCGTCCAGGGCGAGGCTGCGGAGGAACGCGCGCGCCCCCACCCGCCCGAGGCGCGACACCAGCTCGAGGTCGGCGAGCTCGGCGTCGGGCGACGCGCCCTTTCCCCTGGAGGGCGGGCGGAGGAGGCCCGCGAGGCTGAGCTCGCTCCCCCCGTCGGGCCCAGCCAGGACGGTCAGGGTCAGATCGGCATGCGACGACGACCCGTCGGCACCCGTCGCCTCCCAGGCAAGCTCGAACCTTCGCGGGGGCGCAGCGACCAGTAGGGGTCGGGATCGCGCCCCGCCGGGAACGCGCAACGTTGCGGCCGACGCGCCCTCGACCCCGACCGGGTGGACCGCGGCCGAGACCTCGACCGGCGCCCACGGCGGCGTGCGCGGGCGGGTGCGGAGCCGGACGGCGTCGGCTTCCCGGTAGGCCCGCGCAACGGCGCGACCGACGCGTTCGGGCTGCGCCACCCACGCGGCGAGCGCGTCGGGATCGCTCTCCAGCTGGATCCGGTCGGACAGCGCGATGCTCGTCGGAATCGGTCGGTGGGAGTCGAGAGGGCGACCGCTACTCGAGCCCGCGAGCGCCTGGTCGCGCGCCGCAAGCGTCGCAAGGCTGGTGGTGGCGAGTGCGTCGCGTAGCGCGTCCGCCGCCGAGCGCCACGTCTCGTGGAGCGGGCAGACCGAGTCCCAGCGGCACGGCCCATCGCCGAGCGCGCAGCGCGCAGCGCGCAGCGGACCCTCTGCCGCCTCCACGACGTCGAGGAGGGTGATCGCCTCGGGCGCGCGGGCGAGGCGGTAGCCGCCGTCCCGGCCCGAACGCGACTCGGCGAGCCCCGCTCGCACGAGGACCGTCACGATCTGGGGAGCGAAGGTGAGCGGCACACCCATCTCGGCAACGATCTCGCGGACCTTGCGCCACTCGCCCGTGGGCCAGGCCCTGGCCAGGGCCAGCGCCGAGCGCATCACGTAGTCCCCCCGCTTGGAAAGGCTCATGTCCATGCGGCAACTGTATGGGATCGCTTTTGATTAGTCAATGACTTGACGTAGGGTTGCGCTTGGAATATTGTTCTGGGCAGGCCGACACCGAGCCAGACCCGACCGAGCCAAGGAGGAACGATGACGATCCTCGCCCCACCGGACCAGCAGGCGGCGACGCCGAGAGCTCCGGGCCTTCCCGACCCGATCCCCGTGGCGCTGCACCTGCGACCCCCGAAGCGCGAGGGAGCCGAGGCCCGTTTCGCGGGCACCGACCCGCCGAAGGGGTGGGACGTCTCCCGCCACCCCCGCGTCGCCCGCCTCCTGCGGAGCCGGCGTCTCCAGTTCTTCCTCATCCTCCCGAACCAGATCGTCTTCTGGCTCGTGATCTTCCTCGGCCTGCTCGGCACGGTCGTGCCCGGTCTCAACTTCGGGACGGCGATCACCTGGTACATCTGGTTCTGCCTGGTCTTCGTGATGATGGTCGTCGTCGGCCGGGCGTGGTGCGCGATGTGCCCCTTCGGCGGCTTCGCGGAGTGGGTCCAGCGCCGGACCTTCTGGCAGCGGACCCAACGCACCCTCGGCCTCGGCCGCAAGCTCCCCGAGCCGATCGCCCGCTACGGGCTGCTCATCTCGGTCGGCTCGTTCCTCCTGCTCACCTGGATCGAGGAGTTCTTCAACATCGCAGGCCCCGGCAACCCCTGGGACACCAGCTACATGGTGCTCGGCATCGTGGCCTCGGCACTGCTGTTCTTCCTCGTCTTCGAGCGGCGCACCTTCTGCCGCTACGCCTGCCCGCTCTCCGCGCTCATCGGCACGGTCGGCGCGATGGGCTCCGCGGCGGGCTTTCGCACCCGGGACCGCGAGGTCTGCCTGAGCTGTGCGACCAAGGACTGCATGCGCGGTGGGGAGGAGGGCTACGGCTGCCCCTGGTACACCTGGCCGGGGAGCGCGGACTCGAACCTCACCTGCGGGCTCTGCAGCGAGTGCTACAAGGCCTGCCCGTCGGAGAACGTCGGCTTCTTCCTCCAGCCCCCCCTCACCTCGGTGATCGCGCCGAAGCGGCGCCGGGCCGACGTGGCGTGGGCCGTCGCCCTGCTCTGGGGTCTCGTCGTCTTCCAGCAGGTCAACGCCACCAACGGCTACGCAGTGCTCGACGCCTGGCTCAACCGTGCAACGCACCTCGGGTATCCGAACCCGATCGACTACCTCGGGATCATCGCCGTGGTCGCGCTCGCGTTCGCCGGGATCGCCTGGGGCATGTCGCGCCTCCTCGGGCGCGACCCGAGCCCCTCGACGGGTCAGGTCCGCGGCGTCCTCGGCACGCTCCTCCCGACCGGCTCTGCAGTCGGGAGTCCGAGCGGTGCCTTCGTGGACCGGCCGAGCCGCTTCCGGTCCTTCTTCGTCCCGCTCGCCTACGGGATGATCCCGGTGGTCGGCGCCGACTACTTCGCCCGGCAGCTCCCGAAGTTCTTCAAGCACGCCTCTCGGATCGTGCCCGCCATCGGCGCATGGTTCGGCGAGGGCTCCACCCACTCGAGCCTCTACCACCTCCGGCTCCTGTCGAACCCCGGGATCGTCGCCGTACAGGTCGCAGTCATCGCCCTCGGCACGCTCGGGAGCGCCTGGGCAACCTGGAAGATCGCCCAGCGGGACCTGGCTCCGGTCTCCTCCCACCCGGCGGCGACCCGCTACGCGAGCGTCGGCGTCGCCATCGCCCTCGGCGTCGCCGCGGGCTTCCTCTACGTGATCATGCACGCCGCATCCTAAGGAGCGACCATGACCTTCCTCGGAACCACTGAACCCCAGATCCTTGCCCTCGGGACCAACCGAGCGGCACAGCCCACGCAGCCGCTCGTCCACGTCCTCGGCGACCGCTGCGCGGGCTGCCAGGAGTGCGTGGTCCGCTGCCCCACCGGGGCGCTCGACCTCGACGTCACGACCTGGACCGTCCTCGTCGATCAGGACCGCTGCGTGGCCTGCGGGCAGTGCGTGCGGACCTGCCCGTTCTCGGCCATCACGGTCGCAGGCGCTCCTCAGGTGTCCCCACGTCTGGCACTCGAGGTCGAGCATCCCGCCTCGTTGGAACACGACCGCCACGAGACCAGGAGGGGGATCGCAACCTGGGTGGACGCGCTCGCCGAGGCGGCCCGCTGCCTCGACTGCCCCGACCCCACGTGTGTCCGCGGCTGCCCGGTCCACAACGACATCCCTGGCTTCATCCGTGCGCTCGGAACCGGTGACCTGGACCAGGCGCACGAGGTCCTGCGACGGACCACGTTCCTCCCCGACGTCTGCTCCCGGGTCTGTGACCAGGCTCTACAGTGCGAGGGGGCCTGTACGTGGTCCCTCGCAGGTGCCGAGCCGGTCGCGATCGGCGCGCTCGAGCGCTTCGTCGCCGACAACGCGCCCGTCCCTCCGCCGGCCGCCCCGACCCGCCCCGACGCGGGGGCGGCCGACGGGCTCTCGGTCGCAGTCGTTGGGTCCGGTCCCGCAGGGCTGTCCGCGGCGGCGGAGCTCGTCGGGGCCGGGGCGACCGTGACCCTCTACGAGCAGCGCGACGAGCTCGGGGGCCTCCTCCGCTGGGGCATTCCGGACTTCACCCTCCCCGACGTGGTGGCGCGCCGCCTTCCCGACGCGCTCCTCGCAGCGGGCGTCGAGGTCCGCTTCGGCTACACCCTCGAGCCGGCCGGACTGGAGCAACTCCGTAGCGACCACGACGCCGTCGTCCTCGCTACGGGCGCGTCGCTCCCGCTCGGCATCCGTCTCCCGGGGAGTGACCTCGACGGCGTCTGGGACGCGACCCGCTTCCTTGTCGAGGCGCGTCACGCGCTCACGACCGGTGGTCCACTCCCAGGCGTGGCGCCAGAGACGGACCGGCCAACGGTGCTCGTGCTCGGGGGAGGGAACACCGCGATGGATGTCGCCCGCTCCGCCCGGCGGCTCGGTGCGGCCGCGATCTGTGTGGACTGGATGGATCCGCGCTTCGCTCCCGTCCGACCGGACGAGCTGGCCGAGGCGCGTGCCGAAGGAGTCGAGGTCCGCTTCTCCCGGACGCTGACCGGGCTGAACGGCGAGGAGGGCCGCGTGCGCAGCGCCGAGCTCGCCGCCACCGTCCAGGAGCGCGCGGCCGAGCGGCCCCGGGTCGTCCCGAACAGCATGGAGCGCCTCTCGGTGGACCTCGTGGTGACGGCGATGGGGTACCGCATCGATCCCGACCTCGCCGCGCTCGCGGGGAGTGTGCCCGTCAAGAAGGAGGTGCCGGCGGTGCCGGACCGACGCTGGATCGGGAGTGGGATCCTGGCGGCGCCCGCGCCGCCGTTCGCGCGCCGGCAGCCGGTCGGGCGCCTAGCCGTCGGGCGAGAGCAGGCTCGCGTCCTCGCGGGCCTGCCCCGTCTCGAGCGCACCTGGGTGGTGGGGGACGCGCTCGTCGGGCCGTCGACCGTCGTCGAGGCGATGGCGCAGGGGAAAGTGGCAGCCCAGGCGATCGTGCACCACGCCCCGCGACGTCCTGCCGAGCCGTGGGTCGCCCCGCGGCGGGTGCTCATCGGGGTCGAGAGCCGGGGTGGCACCACCGCGGCCCACGCAGCTGCGCTCGCGAACGGCCTCGTGCGGGCTGGCCATGAGGCGCGGGTGCTCCCGCTCCGCGACATCCGAGCCGGGGAGCTCGCCTGGGCGGACGCCCTGGTCGTCGCAACCTGGGTGGAGGGGTTCGTGCTCGCGGGGGCGGGGCCAGCGAAGGCGACCCGCTCGTGGCTGGCGACGCTCCCGCCCTTGGCAGGGATGCCGGTCGGCCTGCTCTGCACCTACGCCGTCTCGCCCGGGCGCACGCTCCAGCGCATGCGCGCCGAGGTCGAGCGCCACGGCGGCCGGGTCGTGGCTGGCGCGGCCCGCTCTGGCCGGCCAAAGGGACACCAGCTGGATGGCCAGGGCCTCGGGGTCCTCCTCGACGCTTTCTCTCGCCCGAACGCAGACGCCGCCTAGGACTCGGCATCGGCTCCAGACGAGGCGCCTTCGAGTGCTGCGGCAACCTGACGGAGAAAGCGGCGCACGACGCGACGCGCCTCGGCCTCGACCGTCTCGAGTGACCTCGAGGGAGGAAGCCCGACCCGCTGGTGCCACTGGGCATCGAGACGGAGCTCGCTTCGCTCACCGTCCAGCTCGTGCACCGTGAGGCCGCCCTCGAGACGACTTCCCCGCCCAGGCACCCCAAGCCGCCAGCCGAGGAGGAACCGAGCGCGTTCGGGAGCTGCTCCCGGCGCCGCCTCGTCCGCTGCCGCCTCCCCTGCTGCCCCGTCCGCTGCCGCCGCGCCTGCGGTGGCGACGGGGCGGCGGGCGGTCGAGCTCGCGACCGCGCCGCCTCCGAGCACGGGAGTGTCGGGGGTACCGAGTGGGATCGGAACCACGCTCGCGTCCAGTACGGCAGCGAACGGCGCGTCGGCTGGCCTTCCCCCGTCGTCGCGTGCCTGCTCTCCCGGGTCCCTCGCTGGACGCCAGGCGCCGCGGAGCGAGGGGGCGATCGCCTCGGCCACGAGCGCCGCGATCGGGGGGCGGCCGAGGCCGAGCGCAGCGCTCGCCACCTCGGCCCCGCACTCCACCTGGATCCGATCGACGAGGAGGAACGAGCCGAGCTCGGCTCGGTGGGAGTCGGCCGGCACGGCGTAGGTGCCCGCCTCGAGCGCGGCGTCTCGCGAGGCCAGCTCGGCCAGCGTCGTCCGGGACAAGAGCTCCCGCAACGCCGCGGTGGCCGCCGTCCAGGTCTCGTGGAGCGGGCAGACGTTCTCCCAGCGGCAGGGACCCTCCCCGAGCGCGCAGCGCTCCGATCGCAGCGGGCCCTCGCCCGCCTCGATCACCTCGAGCACGCTGACCTCGGAGGGCGGCCGGCTCAGCCGGTAGCCGCCGGTCCGGCCCGCCCGCGAGCTCGCGAGGCCCGCACGGACGAGGTCGGCGAGGATCTGGGAGGCGAAGGTCTGCGGGACGTCGGTCTCCTCCACGACCTCCCGGATCTTCCGCCAGCTCGCGGTGTCGTAGGCCCGAGCCAGCGAGATCGCCGACCTCACGACGTAGTCACCGCGTTTGGAGAGCGTCAGGTCCACCGACGCCCACCGCCCGGCCGGGGTCGAGTCCCAAAGCGCCCCTTCGGGCCGTTCATGACCCCAGGTGTAGCCGCTGGCTCCTCGTTCAGCGGCCGTTCCACCATGGCGCGGCCGGGGGCTCAGGCAACTGCCAGCCGGAGCCCGAGCTCCACGAGGAGCCAGCCCGAGCGCCGCCGCAGCGCGCGCACACCAGTTCGAGCCGGAACCGCCTCCCCCCGGGTGGCCCGCTTGGCCTCCGCGGCTGCACGCGACGCAGCAGCCGCAGCGCAGCGCTCGGCGCCGAGGCGACGCGCGTAGTCGACGTGGAAGTGGGCGGACACGGGAGGACTCCTGGCTCGTTCTGTCGAATCGGGCCATCTGTCGTGACCGAGTCGCTCGCGAAGACGACGCGACGGTTCGGGCGGTTGGCCCATGCGGGGGTACCAGGGAACCGTAGCCGTCCCTCCCCGTCGCATCCAGTGGATTTCGCGGGGCTCCCGGGCTCGGTCGCGCGCGAGGACCGGCGCCGTCCTGCACCGGCAAGCCGGTCAGTTGACGAGCCGCTCCCGACCCTCCCAGTAGGGCGCGCGGAGCTTGAACTTCTGGAGCTTGCCCGTCGCGGTACGGGGGAGGGCGTCCCGGAGCTCTACTCGGGTCGGGCACTTGAAGTGGGCGATGCGCGCTCGGCAGAACTCGATGAGCTCCTCCGGGGTGGGCTCGGACCCGTCGCCACGCACCGGCACGACCAGCGCGACCACCGTCTCACCCCACCGATCGTCCGGCACGCCGATGACGGCCACCTCGGCCACGCCGGGGTGCTGGTAGAGGCAGTCCTCGACCTCGATCGACGAGACGTTCTCTCCCCCGGAGATGATGACGTCCTTCTTCCGGTCCGCGATGACGGTGTACGCTCCCTCCTGGAAACCCCCGTCGCCCGTGTGGAACCAGCCGTCGACGAGGACCTTCGCAGACTCCTCTGGCTGGTTCCAGTACCCGTCGAACACGTGGTTCCCGCGAGCGAGAACCTCACCCTCCTCGTCGACCCGGACGCGGATCCCGACGGCGGGCACCCCCGCCCGCGAGAGCAGCCGGCCGCGGGTTGCCGGGTCGAGGCTGTCCCACTCGGCCGGCGCTCGGTTGACCGTGAGGACCGGGGAGGTCTCGGTGAGCCCGTAGATCTGGATGAACTCCCAGCCGAGCTCGGTCTCCACCCGCTCGATGACCCGCGAGGGTGGTGGCGCCCCGGCCACCACGATCCGCATGGTGTCGCGTCCGGGTACCTCCTCGCCCGCCTTGCGCCGGGCCTCCGCGGCGTTGAGCACCGCCGACACGACCGCTGGCGCGCCACAGGCGAGCGTGATCCCCTCCCGCTCGATGCGCGCAAGGATCTCCTCGCCGTCGACCTTGCGGAGGACGACATGGCGGCCGCCCATGCCCGTGACCGCGTAGGGCATCCCCCAACCGTTGCAGTGGAACATGGGCAGGGTGTGGATGAGGACGTCCCGGTCGGTGACGGTGGTGTGCCAGCCGAACGTCACCGCGTTGGTCCAGCAGTTCCGGTGGGTGAGCCGCACCCCCTTCGGTCGGGATGTCGTCCCCGAGGTGTAGTTGACCGAGCAGACCGCGTCCTCGTCGGCTTCCCAGCTCGCCGCCGAACCCGGCGGCGCCGGCGCGAAGAGCTCGGCGTCGGCCGTCCCGTCGAGGACGATTCGCTCCGCCGCCTTCACCCCGGCGAGCCCCTCGTCGAGCTCCGGGTCCACGAGGAGCACCGTCGCACCCGAGTGCTCGACGATGTACGTGATCTCGTCGGCCGTGAGCCGGAAGTTCACCGGGACGAGCGCCCGGCCCCACGCACTCACCCCGAAGTAGGAGATGAAGAACTTGGCGGAGTTGGGGCTCACGATCGCGACCCGCTCACCTCGCCCCACCCCCATCGCATCGAGCGCGGCCGCCATCCCCTCGGCGCGCCGACCCACCTCGGACCAGGACAGACGGCCGAGCCCGCCCACAGCCCCCGGCTCGTCGACGACCGCCTCCCGTTCCCCGTAGACCAGCTCGGCCCGCTCCAGGAAGTCCCCAACCGTCAGCGCCACCCGCATCGCCCACCCCTTCCGCTCTCGCTCCCCTCGAGCTCTGCTGGCGAGGATCTCCGCGCCGTAAGGAGTCTACGAAGATGCGTGCCTCCGGGCGAGCGGCGGGGTGCGTGCCGACCGGGTCGTTCCTCCCACCCGGCAGCGCCGCGCCGCAGGACGCGACCGAGCGGCCGTACCGGTGGCTCGCCCGCCCCGGCGCTCGGGCGCCAGCTCGGCGCGCGTCAGCGCCCGAGGCCGAGGCTCCCGAAGTCCCGGGCCCGGTCCGGCACGCCTTGGCGCTCGGACTCCGGGGCGAGCCCTCGCGCACGAGCGACCTCGGAGCCGAGGCGAGGCGCCCGGCCGGCTGCTCGTCCGGAACCCCGCTCCAGTGCCTCGGCACGCTGGAGGCGCGCACGGAGGTCCGCCCGGGCCGCAGCCCGGGCAAGGGCATGCGGCGATCCGTCCCGGCCGAAGGAGTCGGCGAGCACGGCGCCGGCGACCTCCCGCCACGCCAGGCGCGCGACGACGCCCGGCGGCGGCCGGCCGATCAGCTCTTCGACCCGGGGATCGCGGGCCACGTCGGCAGCCACGCCGAGCGCGGCCTCGAGTGCCCGGGCGGCAGCCCTGGCACCGGGACGCCCACCGTCCGCTCCAACCCCGGCCGCGCCGGGTAGGGCCGACTCGAAGGGCTCGCGCTCCGCCCCGGCCACCTGGGGGGGCTCGGCCAGCACTCCGCCTGCGAGGCCCGTTCGAGCCAGCTCCGCGAGAAGGCCAGGTGGCGCGACGACGTGGTGGGCGACCCGTGACACCCCCGCGGTCGGGATGGCCGAGCGTCCGGCATCCCCGGGAGGTGGGGCCCCGCGCGCGCCAGCGTCACCACCGGGTCCCGCCAGCATGGCCGCGCTCCCGTGGACGAGTGCCGGCTCCTCGCCCAGCCAGCGGGCCTCACCCGGCGTCACCACCCAGCAGGGGCGCGCGCCGAGGTCGCGCAACTGCTCCGCCCTCAGTGCGACCGCAACCCCACCGGGGAGCTCGAGGACCACTCTCGGCCCCTCCGCCCCGAGGACGCGGGCCCGGTGGCGGAGCGGCTGGCCCTCGTGCGCACGGACGCCGCGGACCATGTCCCCGATCCGCCAGGCACGACCCGGACCACCGACAACGGCTCCGAGGGCGGGGCCGAGCACGCCGAGCCTTGCGAGCTCGTCGCGCAGCGCCGACTCGAGCAGCGCCGCCGTCGGGACATCGGGTGCCACGACCAGGGGTGGGAGGCCCGCCGCGGCGCGCGGAGCAACGGTCGCGGCACACCCTTCCACCACCCCTGCGAGGTCCGCTGCGAGCACCACGTCCCGCTCGGCGAGGGGCACGCGAACCCCCGTCGGACGCCCCGGGCTGCCGCCGCCGTGGCCGGCTCGCGAACCCCCCGGCGAGGGCGCCTCGCCTGGGTGTTCCCCCGCCATCGGCGGGTAGGGAGGATCGGGAAGGGTCTCTGCGAGCACCCGCCCCCGCCCGGCCCTCCCGTCGACGACGACCGCCACGACGAGACCGCCGCTGCTCTGGCGCCCGATCGAGGCAAGCGTCTCGAGGGGGAGCCGGTCGGCACCGAGGAGCACGAGGGCGTCGCCGGCGACCCATCCCCGGACACCCACGGCGAACGGGAGTCCCGTGGCCGCCTCACCAGCGAGTGCCAGCGCGGGCGACGCGGCAACCCCCCGGACCTGACGACCAGCGGCGGCGAGCTCACGTACCAGTGCCCCGACGCGATCCTCGGCGCCGGAGACGGGAATCCCGGGAGCGAGGACGGTCCATCCCGCGCCTCCTCGCTCCGCACAGCGAAACGAGCTCGCGAGCCGCCCCTCCGCGCGGACCACCTCGGTGGCCTCCCAGCGCTCGAGCCCCGGCCTCCCCTCCACCGCCACGACCGCCGGAGAAGAGAGGAAGGCCGCGCTGGCCCGCTCGATCTCCGTTCGGCGGAGCCCGCCGGGCGACGCGTCGCAGAGCGCGGCGACCACGTCTGCCCGACGCATCCTGCCGCGCTCCCCACCCGCCCGGAGCGCCAGCACGAAGGGATCGAGCTCGCCAGGTGCGCCGGGGGCGGCTCCGGAACCGGTCGGCAGCCACCGCGCCCCGGGGTCGGGGCGCTCGCCGAGGCGGTCCCACCGCGTGCGGAGCTCGTCCAGCGGGAGGGGCGCGCGTTTCGCAGGTCGCGTCGTCCGGGCAGCCGCGCCCGCCGCTCGCGCCCCACCGGCCTGCCAGCGCGCGAGCTGGTCCTCGACCGCCGCACGGCGGGAGGAGAGGCCGGCCTCCGTGCTCGGAGCCACGCCCGCCAGGCGCACCCGGCCACCGGGAAGGCTCTCGGCATCCAGACCGAGCGTGCGCAGCCGGTGCACGAGGTCCGCGACGTACACCCGCCCGGCGGCGCCTGCCTCGGCGTAGAGCGAGCGACTGTCCAGCCCCGACCATCGCCCGTCCGGGCTCTGCGCCGCGTTCGCCAACACGATGTGGCTGTGTAGGTAGGGCTCGTGCGCGCGGTTCAGACGGTGGAAGAACACGGCGCCCACCGCGCCGCTGGTCACGAGGAGTTGCTCCGCGCCTCCGTCGCGGCGCCGGACACGGATGGCGTGGTCCTCGAGGTACGCGAGCGCCTCGGCGCAGGCTGCCCGGTGCGCGCGCTCGAGCGCCGGCCCCAGCGCCTCGTCGGCGAAGGCCCAGGTCACGGCGAGGCACTTGGGCGCGCCTGCGGTCACGTCCCACCCGGCGATGCGCCGGGCCTCCGCCCGGGACCCGAGCGGGAGGCCGCGGACAGGCTCGACGCCGCCGAGCACGCTGGCGAGCGCTAGGGGCTGCACGGGGCCGGAGAGCCCGAGCCAGGCGGCTCCCTTGCCCACCCAGTGGCCGTCTCCCGGTCCTTCGGGCGAGCCGACTCCCGTGTCCGACCTCGGGACGGAGCCGTCGTTCGGCTCGAGCCCGAGGCTCCTCAGGTAGTAGCGCTCGGCCCCGCTGCGCAGCGGGGTCAGGTGCATCGCAGCCCGCCGTCCACGGCGCGACGGTACCGAGGGGCGCCCCCCGATGGCAGGGGTAGGACCCCGCGCGCGCCGCTCGTTGAGCGGCCCGCAGCCGGGCCGGTGTCCGCCTGCGCGGCCCGCAGCCGGGCCGGTGTCTGCCTGAGCGGTCGGCTCGTTCAGCCGGCGGTGGCAGGGAGGTGCGCCAGCGCGGCCGCCACCGCCTCCTCCGGGTAGGCGTAGTCGGTCAGCTCGCCATGCGCGTAGCGGTCGTAGGCCGCCATGTCGAAGTGGCCGTGGCCGCAGAGCGCGGTCAGGATCACCTTCTCCTCGCCGGTCTCGG
>JAJYWE010000016.1:32341-36544 GCA_021791675.1 Actinomycetes bacterium
GCCACCGCCTCCTCCGGGTAGGCGTAGTCGGTCAGCTCGCCATGCGCGTAGCGGTCGTAGGCCGCCATGTCGAAGTGGCCGTGGCCGCAGAGCGCGGTCAGGATCACCTTCTCCTCGCCGGTCTCGGCGCAGCGGCGTGCTTCCTCGATGCAGGCGGCCAGGGCGTGGGTGGGTTCGGGGGCGGGCACGATCCCCTCGGTCCGGGCGAAGAGGACGCCGGCGGCGAAGCACTCCGACTGCGGCTTCGCGACCGCGGAGAGGAGGCCGAGCTCGTAGACGTGCGACAGCAGCGGCGCCATGCCGTGGTAGCGGAGCCCACCTGCGTGGATCGGCTCGGGGACGAAGTCGTGACCGAGCGTGTGCATCTTGACGAGGGGGGTGAAGCCACCCGTGTCGCCGAAGTCGTACGCGTAGACGCCCTTGGTGAGCGAGGGACAGGCAGCGGGCTCGACCGCGAGGATCTCCGGCGCCATGCGACCGGCGAGCTTCTCCCGCAGGATCGGGAAGGACAGCCCCGCGAAGTTCGAGCCACCTCCGGTGCACCCGATGACCAGGTCCGGTGTCTCGCCGACCTTGGCAAGCTGCGCGAGCGCCTCCTCGCCGATCACCGTCTGGTGCAGCAGGACATGGTTGAGCACGCTCCCGAGCGCGTAGCGGGTCTCCGGGTCGGAGGCTGCGACCTCGACCGCCTCGGAGATCGCGATCCCGAGGCTGCCGGGGCTGTCCGGCGCCTCGGCGAGGACCTGGCGGCCGTAGGCCGTCACATCGGAGGGGCTCGGGTGCACCGTCGCCCCGTAGGTCTCCATCATCGCCCGGCGGTAGGGCTTCTGGTCGTAGCTCGCTCGTACCTGCCAGACCTCGCAGACCACCCCGAAGACCTGGCAGGCGAACGCGAGGGCGCTCCCCCACTGCCCGGCCCCCGTCTCGGTCGTGAGCCGTCGCACTCCCTGGCGGGCGTTGTAGAACACCTGGGGGACGGCGGTGTTCGGCTTGTGGGAGCCCACCGGGCTCACACCCTCGTACTTGTAGTAGATCCGCGCCGGCGTCCCGAGCGCCGCCTCGAGGCGGTGCGCCCGGTAGAGCGGCGTCGGACGCCAGAGGCGGTAGACGTCACGGACCTCCTCCGGGATCTCGACGAAGCGTTCGGCCGAGACCTCCTGGAGGATCAGGTCCATCGGGAACAGCGGGGCCAGGTCGTCGGGACCGATCGGCTGGAGCGTCCCCGGGTGGAGCGGCGGTGGTGGCGGCTCGGGGAGGTCCGCGACCAGGTTGTACCAGTGGGTCGGGAGCTCCGACTCGTCGAGCAGGATCTTGGTCTGCCTCCGCTCCCGTGCCTTCTGCTGCTGGGCGTCTCCCACCGCTGCCTCCTCGTCCCGTTCCTCTCCGCGTCCCCGGGGCCGACGCGAAACCCACGGCCCTGCCGGAACCCACCGCCCACTCACACGTCGCGACCCGCGCAGTTAGCGGGAACTGCCCGGGCGGCGACTGCGCTGCACGCTATCGTGCGCCCGTGCAGCCCGCCTCCCTCGGCTATCGGACCAACCTCGCGCTGCTCCGCGCGGGGGGCAGCGTCGTCGAGGACCGAGGGGATCACCTCGTGGTACGCACGCCGGCGAATCCCGAGTTCTGGTGGGGGAACTTCCTCCTCCTCGACCACGTACCGCCGGCGGCGGCGTGCGAGGGCTGGCTGGCGCGCTTCGAGGCCGCCTTTCCCGGCTTCGGTCACGTCGCCATCGGTTTCGACGGCCCGACCGCCCTCGAGGCCCCCGAAGAGGACCTCTCGTGGTTCGAGGACCACGGCTGTGCCGTCACCGCCGACGTGGTCCTCACCGCTTCTGCCCTCGCAGAGACGGGTCGTCGCAACGAGACGGCCACGTACCGGCCCCTCCGCTCGGATGACGACTGGGCAGCGAGCATCGACCTGCGCCTGCGCTGCCGCGACGAAGGGCTCGACCCGGAGGACTATCACCGCTTCGCGGCCGCCCGTGCCCAGGAGCACCGCCGCCTGGTCGCGCAGGGGCACGGGGAGTGGTTCGGGGCGTTCGTCGACGAGATGCTCGTGTCGCAGATGGGACTGTTCCGCACGGAGCCCGGGCTGGCCCGCTTCCAGTCCGTCGAGACGGACCCCGCCTTCCGCCGCCGAGGCCTCGCCAGCTCGCTCCTCCACCATGTCGGGGCCTGGGGGCTTGCGAGCCTCGGCGTCGCGACACTCGTCATCGTGGCAGACCCGGAGTACCACGCCATCGCCCTCTACCGGAAGGCTGGTTTCGCGGATACGGAGCGACAGTTGGGAGTGGAGCGAAGGCCCGGGGCCGCCTCGTCGGCCACTTCCTGAGGGGGGACCGATCGCGGGTGGCCCCCTCGTAGCGAGCGCGGCCGTCGAGCGACGTCAGGCTGCGTCGACGACCTGACCGTCGCGAAGGCGCACGGTCCGAGATGCCAGCGCGGCGACCTCGGCCTCGTGGGTGACGAGCACGATCGTGCGACCCGCCTCGTGCAACGCGCGGAACAGCTCGAGGACCTCGCCCGTCGCCACCGAGTCGAGGTTGCCCGTGGGCTCGTCGGCGAGGAGGATGGCCGGCTCGGTCACGAGGGCCCTCGCGATGGCAACGCGCTGCTGCTGGCCCCCCGAGAGCTCGCCGGGACGGTGGTGGGCCCGGTCCGCCAGCCCCACGCTCGTGAGCGCCTCGCTCGCCCGCGCGCGCCGTTCGGCGCGCTCCACCCCTGCGTAGACGAGCGGGAGCTCGACGTTGCGGAGCGCGTCCAGGGTGGGCAGCAGGTTGAAGGCCTGGAAGACGAGGCCGATCCGCCGGTTCCGGACGACCGCGAGCTCCTCCTCGTCGAGGACGGCCACGTCCTCGCCGTCGATGCGGTACTGCCCGCTCGTCGGCACGTCGAGACACGCGAGGAGGTGCAACAGCGTCGACTTCCCCGAGCCGGAGGCTCCGACGATGGCGACGAGCTCGCCCCGAGCGACGGAAAGGTCGATGCCCCGGAGCGCCGAGACCTCCAACGAGCCGCTGCGGTAGGTCTTCCAGACGTCACGGAGCTCGATCACGGGCTGCGCTGCGCCTGGCACCCACCCGGACGCGCCCTCGACTCCGATGCTCACGCTCACGCCTTTGCGCCCCTTCCTGCACCACCGCTGAAGGCTCGCCGGCCGCCGAAACCACCGAACCCACCAGCGAGGGCGCCGACGCCGGAGCCCGTGGTGGTGCTCGGAAGCGGCTCGTCGAGCCGGGCGAGCACCACGCGCTCGCCCGCCCGCAGTCCGGAGGTCACCTCCGTGTAGACGGCCCCCATGGCGCCGAGCGTCACGCTCGTCGGCACCAGCTTCGTCCCGACGAGCACGTCGACGAACGTGCTGGCTCCGAGCAGGTGCAGCGCGGAGGTGGGCACGACGAGCCCGTGGTCGGCCTGGCGAACCACGATCGACACCGACACGCCGCTCCCGGGACGCAGCCCGCTTGCGCCATCCAGCTCGACGGTCACCGGGTAGGCGTCCGCGCTGCCCCCGCTCGTCGGGAGGAGCCCGACAGCCGAGACCTGCCCCCGGATCGCCGTCCCGCCACCGGCGGGGGTCACCGTCGCGTCCTGGCCGACACGGACGCTCGAGATCGACGGCGCAGCGACGTCGGTCACGGCCACCATGCCCTTCGCACCCATCACCACCACCGCGGCGCCGGCGCCGAGGTCCGTGGTGCTCCCGGCAGCGCCCGCCCGGAGGCTGCTCGTGCCGGCGGAGACAGCCCGACCCGTCGCAATCCCGAGAGCGGCGACGGTTCCGGATATCGGCGACGACAGCTCGGAGCCGGAGAGCTGCCGCTCGGCATCGGCGAGTGCGAGCTCTGCGGCGTCGACCTTCGCCTGCTGCTCGTCGACCACGGCCGGTGTGACCACCGACGCCGTTCCACTGGCTCCCGATGATCCGTTGACCCCGCCGGATCCGTTGGACGCGCCGGATCCGTTGGACGCGCCGGCTGCCCCAGCGCTGGTCCCTCCCGACGCACCCTGCGACGAGATCGCTGCATGGGTGGACGAGCTCTCGGCTGCCACCGTCTTCGCCACGGCCGCCAGCTCGCTCACGAGCCGCTTCTCCGAGCCGAGCACCGTGGCCTCGACCTGCAGGGATCTCCCGAGCGCCGCGATGCACGCGCTGCTGGTCGTGCTGGGCCCGGTCGCACCGCTCCCACCGGTCGTCCC
>JAJYWE010000016.1:36644-49336 GCA_021791675.1 Actinomycetes bacterium
CCGGTCGCTCCACTCGTGCCACTCGTGCCCGGCTTGGTCCCAGAGCTGGGTGGTTCACCCGCACGGCTACCGGAGGATCCGGTCGCAGCGCACGCCGTGCGAGCGGACCCTGCCGCACCCTCCGCCGAGCGAAGCTGGGTCTCGAGCGCCGAGAGACTCGCCAGCACGCCCCCGAGGGCGGGGCTCTGCCCGCCGCTCCCTCCCCTCCCTCCCGAGGACGAGCCGGCGGCGGCAGCGCCGCTCGTCCCGGTACTGCCAGTCGCCGGCACTCCCCCTCCTGACGTCGCGGCCCCACCGGACGTCGCGGCAAGCGTGGTCGCGGCGCTCACCTCTGCGGCCTCGTCGGCACTGAGGCGCGTCTCGTCCTCGGTGAGGACGGCTTGGTCCACGGCTTCGGCCTCCGCGAGGCCGGCATCGGAGAGCCGCGCAAGCACCTGACCGGCCTTGACCTCCTCGCCGAGGTGCACGGCAACCTCGGAGACCGTCCCCGCCACCGGGAAGTTGAGCACCGCCTCGCTCGCCGGGAGCAGGGTGCCCGATCCGGCCACGCTCTGCGTCGTCGCTCCTTGGGCCACGACCCCGGTGCGGTACGCCGGCCCGCCGGGGAGGGCGCTCGCCGCCGCGACACCGCCCCCCGCCGCGAGCACGAGGACCGCTGCGCCGCCTGCCGCCCAGCGGCGGCGGCGACGACGCCGCCGTGCGAGGGTCCGCCCTCCCGCCGTCGTGGGGGTTCCGTCGCCCGGCAGCGCACCACCCCCAGCTGTCCCGGGGGAGATGAGCTCACGCACTGGTCGTCCCCTGCCCGCTCGAGCCTGCGGTCCCGGCACCGGCCGATCCGCCGGCGGCACCCCCGAAGCCTCCGAAGCCGCCGAAGCCGCCGCCTCCGAAGCCGCCGACGCAGCCCTTCGGACCGGGTGTGCTGAGCGAGAGCGTCTTCGCCGTCACGGCGCCGGTGTCGCCCGTCGTGCCGAACGCCGAGGCGCAGGCGCCGACATGGACGTCCGCGAGTGTGCCTCGCTCCGCCTCGGAGTAGGTGGTGGCGCTCGTCGTGTGCACCGTCACCGTCTTCGGCTCCCCCCCGATGCTGCTCTGCACGGTGAAGCCAGCCGAGTTGGTCGCGGTCACCTTTCCGGACGCAAAGCCCAGCTTCGAGCCGGAGAACTTCCTCCCTCCCGGCACGCTCGGCGGGGTCGTCCCTGCGGAGCCGGATCGCGAGCCGGGTCGGAAGCCGCCGGGGAATCCTCGCCTGGCCACGGCACAGGAGCCGGCTGTGGCCGGGCGGATCGAGACCGTCCGCGCCGACACGGTGCCCGTCGACGACGGCGTGCCCGTCACCGTCACGCACGAGCCGACCCGCACGGACGACGCCGGGACGGTGACGGTACGGCTGATGACGGTCGATGCGGTCACGAGCACCGACACCTGACCCGTCTCGGGGTTCTGGACCTCGAGCGTCGAACCCGAGACGGCGGCCACCGTGCCGAAGGCTCCCGGGACCTTCCCCCCGGCGAACCCGCCGGCACCGCCCCCGAACGAGCCCGGCGAGCCGCCGGACGTCGATCCGCCACCGCTGCCGGTGGGAGCACTGCTCTTCGTCCCGGACGAGGACGACCCAGTCGACGACGCGCTCTTGCTCGCCGACGCGCCACCACATGCTGCGGCCACCAGGGAGAGCACCGCGACCGCCAGCACCGGGCGGCGCAGGCGGAGACGCGCGCGACCCGGGCTGGCAGTCCCTCCCCGGGGGGAGAGCGGGACCGAGCCGTCCTCCGGATCGGTCAGGTTCTCGTTGGTGTGGTTCGACATCGGGGCTCCTCCGAGGGGCTTCACTCGACGCGCAGCGCGTCGATGGGTGCGAGCCGGGCCGCCCGCCCGGCGGGGTAGACGCCGAAACCGACCCCGATCACGATCGAGACGGCGATCGCGCCGACCACGGCCACGGGCGAGATCGTGATCGGATCGGAGATGAGCGGGGGGAGCACGGTCGCGCCGAGGAGACCGACCGCGATCCCGAGGATGCCGCCCACGAGGCCGAGGACGGATGCCTCGACGAGGAACTGTCGGCGGACGACCTGGGGCGTGGCACCGAGCGCCTTACGGAGTCCGATCTCTCGAACCCGCTCGGCGACCGACACGAGCATGATGTTCATCACGCCGATGCCGCCCACGAGGAGCGAGATCCCCGCGATCCCCGCGAGGAGCACCGTGAGTGTCCGATCGACCGTGGTCGCCGTCGAGATGAGCGACTGCTCGCTCGTGATGGTGAAGTCCGCGGCCGCGGGCGAGGTGATCCCGTGCAGCGCCAGCAGCTCGTTGTCCGCCTCCTGGTACGCCGCCGAGAGGGTACCGGCCGAACGCGCCTCGACGAGGATCGACTGCACGGTCTGGCCGCTCCCGAAGAGGAGGTTCTGGGCCGTCGAGAGCGGCACCACCGCCTCGTCGTCCTCGGTCGTCGTCGTGGAGGCAGAGCTCCCCGAAGGCGTGAGCACGCCGTCCACGGTGAAGGGGATCCCGTCGATCGTGACCTGCTGCCCGACCGGGTCCCGGAAGCCGAACAGCTCCTCCGCCGTCGTCGGGCCGAGCACCGTGACGGCCGCAGCCGTCCGCTCCGCGCTCGCGGAGAAGAACGACCCCTCGGCCAGCTTCTGATCACGCACCCCGAGCCAGTTCGGCGTGCTCCCCACCACCGTCGTCGTCCAGTTGGTCGAACCGGCAACGAGGGTCATCTCCTGCTGGACGGTCGGCGCGACCGCCTTGACGTCAGGCGCGACGACCGGCGAGGCGAGCGCCGACGCGTCGGCATCGGTCAGCGTCGAGGCAGACCCGAGACCGCCGCGGACACCATCGGTGGTGGAGCTCCCGGGCGAGACCACGAGGAGGTTGGTGCCGAGAGAGGAGATCGCCGAGGTCACCGAGGCCTGGGCACCCTCCCCGAGCCCGACGGTGAGGATGACGGCAGCGATGCCGATCAGGATGCCGAGCGTGGTGAGCGCAGACCGGAGCCGGTGGGACAGGATCGCCTCGACCCCGATGCGCGCGGTCTCGAGCCAGCTCACCCGGCCCCCCCACCGAAGCCACCACCACCACCGAAGCCACCACCACCGAAGCCACCACCACCGAAGCCACCGCCGCCGAAGCCGCCTGCGCCCCGAGCGAGGCCGGCCGCCCCGGTGCCGAGCTTGGTCGTGAGCGACCGGAACGCCTTCGGGATCGGCTCGACGACCTCCTCACCAGCGGTGAGCCCGGACGTCACCTGTACCTCTCCGGCGCTCTCCATACCGACGTGGATCGGGACGGAGACCTGGTGGCCGTGCTCTTCCACGATCACCGTGGTCGTCGTGCCGGTCGTGTGGAGCGCAGCGACCGGTACCACGAGGACGTTGGCAAGCACCCTGGTCACCACGTCCACGGTCGCGCTCGCCCCGACCTCGAGCCCCGATGGGTCACCCGTGACGTCGATGGTGACGGGATAGCTCGCGACCCCCGAGGTGACGGTCGGGATGACCCCGACGCTCGCCACTGTCCCGTAGAAGGGCGTCGTCCCACCGCTCAGGGTCATGGTGGCTTGGTCGCCGACCACCACGGAGCCGATCTCCGTCTCGTCCAGGCTCGCCTGGACCTCCCAGGAAGTCGTCCCGACCAGCGTGATGCCGGCGCTCGACGAGGTCGCCGATGTCGCCCCGGCGCCGCTCGTGCTGGCGCCTCCTCCAGTCGCCGCGGCGCCGGTGCCAGTGCCGGTGCCCGTGCCCGTGCCCGTCGAACCCCCACCCGCCCCGGTGGTGCTCGAGCTCGACACGCCACTTCCACCGACCTCTTGCCCTGCGACGAGGTCCACGGAGGCCACCGTGCCCGCGAACGGGGCGCTGAGCGTTGCGTCGGCCAGGGACTGCGTGGCGCTCGTCACCTGGTCCTGCGCCGAGACCACCGCAGCCTTGTCGGCGGCGAGCGCGGCAGCACCTGCCGTGGAGCTCGCCGTCCCAGTCGCCGACTCGGCGGCGCTCAACGTCGCCTCGGCGGCGGCGAGGTTCGCCTTCGCCTCGGCGAGCGCGTCCTGGAGTGCGGTCGCATCGAGGGTCGCGAGCGTCTGGCCCTTCTTCACCTGCTGGCCAGCGGTCACTGCGACGGAAGCCACCTCGCCGCTCACCGCGAAGTCGAGCGTCGCGTCGTCGACCGGCTCGACCGTTCCCGTGCTCGACACGCTCGAGCGGAGGGTAGAGGTCGTGACCGTGACGAGCCGGTCCGTGGGCGCCGCGGCCGCGGCCGCCGGGCGCACGGCGAGGTACGTGCCGAGGCCACCGCCGACGACCACGACCACCGCCAGCGCGAGCAGGCCGAGCCGCCGTGGGGACCTCCATGCCGATCGACGTGCCACACCCTCCTCCTTCTCGCCCGACCGGGCGAGTCGTCCTCGCTCGGCGAAGCGGGGCCAACACCGCGACGAGCCCGTGCCCGCCCGGACGCCCTGGTGGCACCGGGCTCAACTCGTCGCGGCCCGCCCCCTGGACCGGAGGGGTCGATGCCGCAACTGGGAGCATGCTGCCAGGCGATGTTGGGAGCACCCTGGTGCGTACCTGTGGAGGAGCTGTGAGTTTGGCAGGGGGGCGCGCTCAGGGCCGACTGAGACGGAGGCGACGCGCCCCCTGCGAGGCCCACCGCACGAGCAGGTCGCACACGAGGGCGAGGAGGAGGACGCCAACCGCCGCGACGCCGACCCGGGCGAGAATCGTCGGCCAGGGGGCGCCCGGCGCAGCGAGCGCCGCCAGCGCGTCCGGCCCAGCTGCGGCCACGTCGGTGACCGCATCCACGCGCCACGCTCCCTGCACCTCGACGAGGCGTAGCGTCCCGGTGATCTCCCGGCCGTGACGTTGCGCCACGAGGAACGGTGCCGTCGCGACGCCGTCCTGGAGCGTCGTCGGGCCGACGACTGCTCTCGTGAACGCATCGGTACCCCCGCGACGGTTGGCGTCCGCAACCGGGGGTGGCAACAGGGCCTCGGCGAGCTGGGTCGTCCCGAATGCCCTGACCGTGCGCGCTGCAGCGTGCTGGCCGGTGGACCCGGTCGACGCACCGACGGCCTCGACCCAGGCCTCGGCGGCGCCACCCGGACGGTTCCGACCCGTCCCCAGCACCGCAACCCCGGCGACGAAGAGCCCCCCGACGACTGCGACGGCGATGACGCCAACGACGAAGCGGCGAGCCAGGCGAGGCTCCGGGGGGGAGGGAGACGTCGGGGAGAGCACCTCGAGTGGCACGCCCTGGCTCTCCGGCAGGTAGCGCCAGATCAGCCAGAGGTTGGGGATCGTCGCGAGCAACAAGACACTGACCGCCCCGCCGATGCTGCCGATCGCGCCGGTCGTCCGATCTCCGAGCACCCCGACCAGCGCGGGCCCGGCCGCCTGCGCCGCGACCCCGAAGAACGCCCGGACCCAGGAGTTGGCCTGTGCCCGTATCTGGGTGGGGAACAGCTCCGTTGCGAACGCAGAGAGCGCCGGCGCGATCCCGAGCCCGAAGAAGACTGCGCCGATCAGGAGGAAGAAGCTCGGGACCACCCCACTCACCTGGAACAGCGCGAGTCCGAAACCCGCACTCCCGACCGTGTACGCGATCGCGGTCCGCTTCCGCCCGAAGCGCTCCATCAACCGGCCGCAGGAGTAGTAGCCGAGGGTCCCGAGGCCGAAGGCCCCGATGACGAAGAGGGCGACGAGGCTCGTCGAGAACCCCCGTTCCCGCTCCGCGTAGTAGGCCCACCAGGCGACGGCCGCGGAGGAGGCGACGAGCTGGAGGAACGAGATGACCCCGACCGCCACGAGCCGCCCGCGCCAGCGCGCGCTCCAGGGCTCGAGCAGTGCCGGCGTTGCGGCGCCCCGCGCCGTCTCATCGCCCGCAGGCGCCTCGCTTCCGGCGACGGAGTCTCCGTCGGCCAACGTCGCTCCAGCGACCGGGGTCCCGGCGCCGAGCAGCTCCCACCCGCCAGCCGCGGTCTCCGCACCGGCCACCGTCTCGCCGTCGGAGGCTTGCCTTCGACGGCGTGTCGTGAACGCTTGCGTCTCCTGGAGGCGCCGGCGCGCCACGGCGACGACGACCAGCGGGACGAGCCCGACGAGGTAGAAGCTGCGCCAGGCGAGTGGGCCGTCCTGGAGCCCGACCGCAAGCAGCGCGCCGACGACGATCGCCCCGAAAGGCCCGACGGTGAGGAGCGTGCCCATCGCGCGCCCGCGCCGATCCGCCGGGAACTCCTCCACGACCACCGTCACCGCGATCCCGTACTCGGCCCCGATGAAGATCTGGGCGAAGAACTGGAAGGCGACGAAGATCGGCAGCGTCGGCGCCAGCGCGGTCAGACCGGTGAAGACCGTGTAGCCGATGACCGACCACAACAGGACGGGGCGGCGACCCACCCGGTCGGCCTGCACCACGAGCACGAACGCCACGAGCTGGCCGAGGACGATCGGGATGTGGGCGACGCCGAGCTCGGCCGTGCTGGCGTGGAACGTCGTCTGGATCTGCGGCAGCAGGAGGGCGAGAACCTCGGCGTCGTAGCCGTCGAAGAACGCCGCCGAGACGAGCAGCAACAGGAGCAGCCGGAGATAGGCCCGAGACCGAGGGGCCAGCTCGGGGCCGGCTGCGGGCGGGAGCTCGGGAGTCGGCCCGCCCGCGACGCTCATCGTGCGTCGCCGTAGAGGCGGCGAACCCGGGCAGCAGCGCGGCCGGCGAGGTCGGCCAGCTCGGGGGGGTCGAGCAGGATCGCCTCCGGTCCGAGGCGGAGCAGGAGTCGCTCGAGCCAGGCCGGTCCCCCGACCGCGAGGCGCACGACGAGTCGATCCCCATCCTCCTGCACGGAGCTGGTGCGATAGGTGTCGCAGACCCAGCGGGCCCGTGGCGAGAGGGACAGGGTCACCACCGAGGCGTCGTCGGCCGGCAGTGGGTCTCCGACCTGCGCCATGGCCGAAGCAACGGCCCCCGCCACAGTCGGCGACCCCTCCGCTGCGCTGGGCGACCCCTCGGCTGCGGTGGCCGGCGGAGCCGGGTCGAGCGAACGGATCCGATCGACCCGGAAGTGCCGCAGCCCGCGCGCCCGGTGGCACCAGGCATCCAGGTACCAGTGCCCCTCGAAGGTGTAGACCGCTATCGGGTCCACGACGCGTTCGGTCAGCTCGTCACGCGTGGCCGCGTAGTAGACGATCGCCAGACGCTCTCGCCGCACGGCGGCAGCACGAGCCGCCGCCAGCAGCGGCGGCTCGTCGACCTCCACGACGAGCGGGGTGCGGGCGCCGAGCACGGCGTCCAGCTTCGCGGCTGCGCTCGCCAGTGGACCGTCGGGGTCCGCCCCGGGTAGCGCCAGCAGCGCTCGTGCGGCACCCGACAGCGCAAAGCCCTCGGCGGCGCTGAGCCGGCGCGGCCGGTCGAGCTGGCGTCCTGGCTCGACCCGGACGGTCCCTTCGGAGAGGACCAGGTCGACCAGCACGTCGGGGGTGTAGGGGGGCAGCCCGCAGCACGCCGCCCGCTCGAGCAGCGGGACCAGCTCGTGCTCGGGAATGTGGAACCGGGCCGCCACGTCCTCGAGCGGAACCTCGCCCCGCCCGGCGAGCCACGGGACGAGCAGGAGGAGCTGGCGGAGCCGGCTGCCGGCATCGCTCACCGGCACGGTGACTCCTCCCCGTCCGAGCCGTCCGGGTCCGCAGCACGCGCCCGAGCCGTGGCCGGGCCGCCCTTCGAGCCCGTGACGAGCCCCTGCCCGCTGCTGACGACGAGGTCGAGCCAGGACACGACGTCCGCAACGAGCCCAGGGGGAGCGACGACCCGCGCGTGCTCGAGGAAGCCGAGGACCCAGGAGCGGAACGCCTCGGGCTGGGTGACGGCGAGGCGCAGCCGCACCGACCCGTCGGGCAGGCGCTCGACCACCCGATCCTCCCCTGCGTCGGCAACCGCCTGGGGGGCGAGGAGGGGGTCCACCACGAGCTCAGCCATGACGGGCTCCCCCTCCCCGAGCTCCCATGCCGGCGCCGGCAACGCCTGGTCGGGCTCGAGATCGGCTGGCGGGGCGAACGCCCCTGGTTCACCCACGTCGAGTGGGCCCTCGATCCGGTCGATGCGAAACCTGCGCAGCTCACCGCGAGCGGCGTCAGCCCCGACGAGGTACCACCGCCCGCCCCGCGCGGCGAGCAGGTACGGCTCGACCTCGCGAGGCTCCCCCCGGTAGCGGAACCCCACCCGCGCGCGCCGGCGCGCTGCCTCGTCGAGCGCCGGGAGCAGGGGTGAGGAGGGAAGCACGGCAACCGGCACGCCGGAGTCGTCCCCGAGGATCCCGAGCTTGGTGAGCGCCTCGGCGGCCCCCCGTTCGTCGAGGCGCACCGCCGTCGCCGCGAGGTTGAGCGCGAGCTGCTCTGCGGGTGTGAGGTCGAGCGGCGGGAGGTAGTAGGCATCCGGGCGAATGCGGTACCCGAACTGCTCGACGCCGGCGATCGGGACCGTCTCGACCGGGATCCCCTCCTCGCGGAGCACGGCCTTGTCCCGTTCGAACGCGCGCCGGCGCGCGTCGCCGGACGGTGGGTAGCCAGGTACCTCGGCGGCGATCTCCTCGAGCGACAGCGGCCGTGGCGTGTCGAGGAGGAGCAACACGAGGTTGGTGAGGCGTTCGAAACGGTCGAGGCGCTCCATCAGCGCCCCCCGGACCGACCCGGCTGCGCCAGCGCCCCGGCCGGGTCGGGGCGGGTGAGCGAGCTCGTCACTCCCGGCATGGCCGCCCGTCGGAACGCGCTGGGCGGGTGAGCGCTGGTGGGGGGGTTCACCACGTCCCGGACCATAGCCCCCTCCGCCCAGACGCGGAACGGCCCCCGGGCGGGCGGGAGGCACCCCACCGGGGGCGGGCCGGAGAGACCGCCGAGCGGGAGGGAGAGACCCCCGAGCGGGAGGGAGAGACCCCCGAGCGGGAGGGAGAGACCGCCGGGGCGGGCCGGAGAGACCTCCGAGCGGGCCGGTGAGACGGCCCCCGATCGTCGAAAGCCCCGGTCCACACGGGGCTGGACCGCAGCGCACTCGGCACCGCTCCGCTCGCGGGGGAGCTTGCGGCCGAGACCGCCTAGGCTCTCGCCTGCGGCCAGGCCCTCTCGCCGCCCCCCGACGATGCCCCAGCGAGACGACCTCCGCAACGTGGCGATCGTGGCGCACGTCGACCACGGCAAGACCACGCTCATCGACGCTCTGCTCCGCCAGAGCGGCGCGTTTCGCGCCAACCAAGTGCTCGCCGAGCGAGTCATGGACTCGATGGACCTCGAGCGCGAGAAGGGCATCACGATCCTCGCCAAGCAGACCGCCGTGCACCATCGTGGCGTGAAGGTCAACATCGTCGACACGCCCGGCCACGCCGACTTCGGCGGGGAGGTGGAGCGTGCGCTCGCGATGGTCGACGGGGCGATCCTGCTCGTGGACGCCGCCGAGGGACCGCTCCCCCAGACGCGCTTCGTGGTGCGCAAGGCGCTCGCTGCGAAGCTTCCGATCATCGTGGTGCTGAACAAGATGGACCGCGCCGACGCCCGCCCGGCCGAGGTCCTCGAGGCCGTCTACGAGCTCTTCCTCGACTCCGACGCCGACGACGCCCAGTTCGACTTCCCGGTCCTCTACGCGTGTGGTCGGGCCGGCTGGGCCTCCACGTCACCCGCCGTGGCCGAGGCCACCGCCGGCGACCTCTCGGTGCTGCTCGACACCGTCCTCGAGCGCGTCCCGCCCCCGCATTGGGAGCCGGACCAACCCCTCCAGGCCCTCGTGACGAACCTGGACGCCTCCCCCTACCTCGGAAGGCTCGCCCTGTGCCGGGTCGTTTCGGGCACGCTTCGTCGCGGACAGCCCGTGGCCTGGTGCCGGCGGGACGGCCGGGTCGTCGCAACGAAGCTGACCGAAGTGCTGGTCACGGAGGCACTCGATCGCGTCCCGGTAGCCGAGGCCGGGCCGGGAGAGCTGGTCGCCGTCGCCGGTATCGATGAGATCACCGTCGGCGAGACGCTCGCAGCGCCGGACGACCCGCGCCCGCTCCCCACCCTGGCGATCGACGAACCGTCCCTCTCCGTGACGATCGGCGTGAACTCCTCGCCCCTCGCCGGGACCGAGGGGACCCGCCTCACGGCACGCATGGTGAAGGCCAGGCTCGACGCGGAGTGCATCGGCAACGTCTCGGTGAAGGTGCTCCCCACGGAGCGCAGCGACGCCTGGGAGGTCCAGGGCCGGGGCGAGCTCGCCCTCGCGGTCCTGATCGAGCTCATGCGCCGGGAGGGCTTCGAGCTCACGATCGGCAAGCCCCAGCCCGTGACCAAGCTGGTCGACGGGGTGCGCCACGAGCCCGTCGAGCGAGTCGAGGTGGACGTCCCCGAGGAGCACCTGGGCGCCGTGACACAGGTGCTCTCCGAGCGGCGGGGCCGGTGCCGTCAGGTCGTGAACCACGGAACCGGCTGGGTCCGGATGGAGTGGCTGGTCCCCGCTCGGGGGCTCGTCGGCGTCCGCACCGAGCTGCTGACGCAGACCCGGGGCACCGTCGTCCTCCACCATGCCTTCGAGGCCTTCGAGCCGTGGGCGGGCGAGCTGCGGGCGCGACGCAGCGGGAGTCTCGTCGCAGATCGCCGCGGGGTCACCACGACCTACGCGTTGCTCGCCCTGGAGCCGCGCGGCACGCTCTTCGTCGGCCCGGCGGAGCAGGTCTACGAGGGCATGGTCGTGGGAGAGAGCAGCCGGGGGGAGGACATCGACGTGAACCCCACCCGAGAGAAGAAGCTGACCAACATGCGGTCCTCGACGGCGGAGGAGCTCGTCCGGCTCACGCCGCCTCGACGGCTCACGCTGGAGGCGGCCCTCGAGCTCATCGCCGACGACGAGGTCGTGGAGGCGACGCCTGGGTCCGTCCGCATCCGCAAGGCCGTGCTCGATCAGGCCCTCCGCGGCCGAACACGGGCTCGGGCAAAGGCGGCTGCGGGCTGACGGGCTCGGGGAACGCCGGCGAGGAGGCGACGATGCGGCTACTGGTGACGGGCGGTGCGGGGTTCATCGGCGCGAACTTCGTCCACCTCGTCCTTCGAGAGCACCCCGAGCACGAGGTGACCGTCCTCGACGCGCTCACCTATGCCGGGCGGCGGGAGAACCTGGAAGGAGTCGCAGGGTCGTTTCGCTTCGTCGAAGGGTCGGTGTGCGACGGGGGGCTGGTGGACGACCTCGTCGGCGCGACGGACGCGGTGGTCCACTTCGCCGCCGAGTCCCACAACGACAACTCCTTCTTGCACCCGGTGTCGTTCGTCGAGACGAACACGCTCGGCACGGCGGTTCTCCTCGACGCAGCTCGGCGACACGGCACCCGCTTCCACCACGTCTCGACCGACGAGGTCTACGGGGAGCTGCCCCTCGAGGGCGGCGAGCGCTTCCGACCCGACACCCCCCTCGCACCGACGTCGTTCTACTCCGCATCCAAAGCCGGGGCGGACCTGCTCGTCCGGGCCGCCGCCCGGCAGTTCGGGGTGGCCACAACCCTCTCGAACTGCTCCAACAACTACGGCCCCTACCAGCACGTCGAGAAGTTCATCCCCCGCCAGATCACGAACATCCTCGACGGGAAACGGCCCAAGCTCTACGGGGACGGCCGCAACGTCCGGGACTGGATCCACGTGGAGGACCACAACCGAGCTGTCCTCGCGGTCCTCGAGCAGGGCCGTGTCGGCGAGACCTACCTGATCGGCGCCAACGGCGAGCGCTCCAACCGGGAGGTGCTCGCGGCGATCCTCGAGGTGATGGGCAAGGAGCCGGACTTCTTCGAGCACGTGGCGGACCGGCCCGGTCACGACCTCCGGTATGCGATCGACGCCACCAAGATCCGAGACGAGCTGGGCTGGACACCGCGCTACGAGGACTTCCGCACCGGCCTCGCTGCCACGGTGGCGTGGTACGAGGCGAACGAGGCCTGGTGGCGCCCGGAGAAGCGCGAGACCGAGGCGCGCTACCAGACGCTCGGGCGCTGACTCGAGGATCCAGGCGGCCGCTTGCGGTGGCGGCTGGGGCGAGCGAGGACGAATCGGCGGGCGCGGTGGCCCGGCCCAGGAGCCCCCGGAGCTGGCCCGACGAGCCGGCGCCCGGCGCTCAGCGCTGCGGGTCCGGGGCGCGCACCAACACGACCGGGCAGCTCGCGTCCTCGAGCGCGCCGGGCCGGACCCAGCCGAGCAGCGCACGACCGAGGCGGCCCTTCGGCGTCGTCCCGATGACCAGCAGATCCGCACCTTCCGAGGCACGGACCAGCACGTCGGCGACCCCACCGGAGCGTGCGAGGGAGACGACGTCCACCCAAGCGGGTCCGAGCTCCTCCGCGAGCACCTCGGCCAGACGCTGTTGCGCGTCCTCGCGCGCGGCGCGAGCCTTCCGCTCCCGTGCGTTCATGAGCTCGGGGCGTTCATCTGGCCCAGGCTCGTCGCCGGGCGCCGCCGTCACGGCGACGAGCGTCCCGCCCGCGAGCCGGACGTAGTCCGCGGCCCAGTGCAACGCCTTGCGGGCCGACGCCGAGGGGTCCACCCCCACCACGACGTGGGGCCGCGAACGGCCTGCCGCCGCGGCTGTCGCCGTCCCTCCGATCGGTCGGACGTCTCGGACCTGGTCCGACCCCGGCTCCACACCCGGACGCTCGCCGCCTGGGGCTACCCCCACCACGGTCTTACCTCCCCCGCCAT
>JAJYWE010000017.1 GCA_021791675.1 Actinomycetes bacterium
CACAGCCAGTCCACCGTCCCGTCGCAGCCCACCAGTGCCGCCGTGTGGGTGTCGCCGATGATCGCGTGGTCCTCGATCCGCAGCTCGGTCACCGGGCCATCCTGCCAGCATTTCCCGTGGGGGGCATCCCGGGCAGCCCGGCGCTCTCGGCCCGGGTTCTCGAAACCCGCGCCGCGCGCCGCTTGGCCCCGCGGGGCGAGCCAGCTCGCTCGTCCGACCCGGCGCTAGCCGATGCAGGCCCCGGTCCCGGGGTTCCCCGGGTGGGCCTCTGCCTGCTCGACGCGGGTGACGACGCCGGACGCGGCGAGGGCGAAGCCGACGTCCGGCTCCGTCACGCTCTTGGAGAACACGACCCCGAGCACGGCGCCCGACGGAGTGACGAGCGGACCGCCGGAGTTCCCGGGAATGACATCCGCGTCGATCTCGTAGACCGGGCGGACCGTCGTCCCCTGGCCGTAGATGTCCCGGCCGACGGCGGAGAAGCGCGCGGCGACCCCGGCGGGCACGGCCGTGAAGGGACCCCCACCGGGGTAGCCGAGCACGACGGCGACGGTGCCCCGGCCGACCGGTGCCGGGTCGAAGTGCAGGGCCGGCTCGTCGAGGCCGGCCACCCGGAGCACCGCCAGGTCGAAGCGCGGGTCGAAGAAGATCGCTCGGGCCGCGAGGCGCGTGCCGTCCCGCTCGATGACGCTCGGGTGCGGTACCCCCGCGACGACGTGGGCGTTGGTGACGACGAGGTCGGGTGCCACGGCGAAGCCCGAACCCTCGATGAGCTCGCCGCAGCCGGCCCCCTCGACCTTGACGAGTGACGGGCCGGCGATCCGCACCGCCTCCGCCACCTGGGCGCGCGTGGCCTCGGCGACCGGGGTCCCGGGCAGGGGGGCGAGGCTCGCGAAGGCCGGCGGGAAGCCCGAGGCGGCGGCGAAACGCTGGACCTCCGAGACGAAGTTCGGGAGCGGTGGGAGCTGCTTGTCGAGCGCCGCCACGATCTTGGACCGTTGGATCTGCGATGCGAGGGGCGTGAGGGGGACGTCGGCGAGCACGTTGGCCACGAGCCACACGGCGAGCAGCGTCGCAACCGCGCCGAACACGCCCCCGAGCAGCGCGTCGAGGGGGCCGAGGTGGACCCGCCGGAGCGCGCGCCAGACGATGGTCCCCGCGAAGCGCCCGATCGCCCCGCCGACGATGGCGAGACCGAAGGCGCAGGCCAGCGCCACGATCGCCTTGGCCACGAAGCCGTGGACCTCGCTGGTGGCGAGCGGCGAGAGCGCTGCGCCCCCGAGCAGGCCGCCCCAGAAGCCGGCGTAGGAGAAGGCCTGCTCGGCGAAGCCGACCCGGATGCCCCGGTAGATCGCGATCGCGACGACGAGCGCGATCAGCCCGTCGAGGAGGTCGAAGCCGAGCACTGCCAGCATGAGAGCACCGTAGCCAGCGCGTGTCGGGGAGGGGGTTCCGCCCCCGCTCGCCCCGCCCTCGAGGCGAGACCGGGCCCCGCCGGGGCCGCTTCCCAACCCCCCGCGCCCGAGCCGCGGGCCGCGGGGGGTCGACCGGTCAAGGCTCGAGCGCCCCGGCGGGTTCCTCTGCGGTCCAGCTCACCGACGACACCGAAGGCTCGAGGCTGAGGCGGCTCACCGCCCCCTCGAGGGCCACGTCGTCGCGACCTTCGCCCTGCAGGACCGCCGAGACGAGGACCCTGCCTGCGACCGCCGGCTCGAGGTCTTCGCTCCGGACGGCGCGCAGGCGGAAGCGGCTGGCCGTTGCTGCCTGCGTGATGAGGGCGCGCACGTGCGCCTCGTCGTCCGCGCGGCAGGTTGCCTCGAGCCGGTACGAGGTCTCCACCTCGCTCGAAGCGTCGACGGGCTGCCGGTCGATCCGGTGGCCAACCGGTCGGAGGGCGAGGTGCGCGAGCACGACGACGGCGCTCGCCAGCGCAGCCTCGAGGACGTAGCCGTTGCCGGTGAGCGCGCCGACGGCAGCGGAGCACCAGATGGTCGCGGCGGTGTTGATCCCGCGCACGTTCACGCCGTCGCGGATGATCACCCCGGCGCCGAGGAAACCGACCCCCGAGACGACGTAGGCCGTCACTCGGGTGAAGTCGACCGCGCCGTGCTCGGCGAGTGCGGTGGGGCTCTGGGCGAGGAGGATGGCGAGCATGTCGAACAGGGAGGCGCCGAGCGCCACGAGAGCGTTCGTTCGCAGGCCCGCCATGCGCGATCGCCACTGGCGCTCGGCACCGATGACCGCGCCGAGGAGCACGGCGACGAGCGCACGACCGAGGAAGATCCCGAGCTCGGCCGGGGGTACGGGGAGCGCGAAGCTCGGCAAGGCGACCTCCGGGGTCAGTGGGCGAGCCGGGCGAAGCTCACCACCATGAGGACCATGGCGACGACAAGGTACGCACGCATGGCCCCGAGCGAGAGGCTCCTCCCCCTCGACTTGGGGAGGGGGTGGTCGAGCACCCCCGGCGCCGGTGTCCAGTCGCCGCGACGTGCGAGGACGGCCGGGTCCGCCCGCCACCGCCCGGCCGTACGCCTTTGGGCGACGGCCACCCCCACCGTCGCGCCGAGCACGGGAATCCCGCTGAGCAGCGCGAGGGAGGTGACGTCCACCGACGGCCAGATGGTCGCGACCGTGAGGACCAGTGAGAGCTGGAGCAGGAGGCCCACGATCAGCGTTGCCAGCACGTTGAGCCACGGCGCGTTGACCCACGGGCCGAGCAGCTCGCCGTCGTTGCAGAGCAGGACCAAGAAGCCGAGGGCAGAGGGCAGGAGGATCCCGGCCAGCACCTGCACGCCGAGGTTCACGAGCCCGAGGGGCAGGTGCGGGACGAGCACGATCCCGCCGGCGAGGACGACGCTCACGAGGTAGGAGGAGTAGAAGCCCTTCGCTTCGGCGAACCGGGCGTTCAACGAGCTGTTGACCCCGAAGAGCTCCCCGACCGCGTAGGAGCTCGCGAGGGTCACGGTCGCCGCCCCGATCAGCGACCCCTCGAGCAGCAGGATGGCGAAGAGGCGTCCCATGAGGGGGCGGACGTAGTGGGCGAAGCCATGCGCCAGGCCGAGCGCGTTGGCCTCACCCCCCGCCATCGGCGTGTGGAGGAAGGCAAATGCCCCGGCCACCACGAACGCGGCCCCCGCCAGGTTGGTGAGGACGGAGCCCGCGAGCGTGTCCACCCGCGCGTAGTTGGCGAAGCGGGCGCTGATCCGCTTGTCCACCACGCTGCCCTGCTGGAAGAAGAGCTGCCACGGAGCAATCGTGGTCCCCACGATCCCGATGACGAAGATCATCGCGGTCGTGGTGAGGCCGCCCTGCACGCCGGGCACGACCGTCGCCCGGAGCGTGGGCCCCCACTGGATCGGCGTCAGCAGCGCCATCGGGAAGACCAGCAGGCTCACGAGGATGAGGGCGAGCATCACCTGCTCCCAGCGGTAGAACTGGCGAGCGAGCACCACGGAGCCCATCACGAGGCACGCGACCGGCACGGAGACGAGCGGTGAGACGCCGAAGAACCGGAAGCCGAGGTCGATGCCGATGAACTCGGTGAGCAGCGTGAGGAAGTTCAGGACGAACAGGTCGAACACCGAGAAGGTCGCCCAGAACCGTCCGAAGCGGGCGCGGAGCAACGTCCCGTGCCCGACGCCGGTCACGGCCCCGAGGCGGGCCACCATCTCCTGGGCGACGTAGAGCACGACGAGCAGGATCGGGAACAGCCAGAGGAGGCTCACCCCGTAGGCTTGTCCTGCCTGGGCGTAGGTCGTCACCCCGCCCGCGTCGTTGTCGCCGACCATCACGATGATGCCGGGTCCCATGATCGCGAGGAACGCGAGCAGCCGACGCAGCGGCCGGCGCCGGCCGGAGCCGGTGAGCTGGCCGCCCCGCAGGGTGCCGAGCGCGCCGCGGATGTGGACGTCGTCGTCCGGTCGCGGGAGGGTGAGCTCGGGAGAGTTCACGGGTGCACCTCCTTCCCTTCGTCCTCGTCCTGCTTCGCCGTTGCTCCTTCCCCGCTGCGAGCAGACCGGGCTCGCGCCCCGCCGAACCCGTTGGGAGCTGCTCCAGTAGGGCCGCGAGCACACACTGGACAGTGGTCCACGCGTCGGGGGGCGATCGACTGCTCGCGGCTCCCCAGCCGATCGGCCGTCGCGGCTCGGTCACCCGGCCTCGCAGCGGGCACCGCGTCAGCCGGCGGGCTCGATGCGTCATGCTGTTCAGACCGGGCTGTTCGGTGCGGTCCGTCCAGAGCGCGACCAGCGCGCGCCATGAGCACGAGCCCCTGCACCCCGAACTGCATCAGGAGCGGCGGGAGCGACGAGGATCAGGAGCGGGGAGGCGTCAGCGCAGGGCCGGCTGAACGACCGGTACTTGGGGGTTCACTAGCGCGTCTGGCATACGGCATAGCGATCACCTCCTCGTTCCCGTCTGCTCCACTGGCTTCGGTCGGATTGTGGCTTCGGTCGGATTGGTCACGACGACTCGTTGTCCGCTGCGCCCAGCCGACTGATCGAGGCGGGCGCTACGACCCACCGGGGCGTAGCCTAGCAGCCCGGCAGGGGAGTCCCCGGGTAGGCGCAGGAAGCGAGCCGACTGGCTCCCGACGGTCGCTACGAACGCGGCGGCCCCGCCCCGTTCAGTGGCCCCGCTCCATTCAAAAGCCCGTTCCGTTCAGTGAAAGAGCCAGGGAAGTCGCGTTGGCAGGCCGCCCTCGCGCAAGGCGTCGATCACATCGTCGGCGAGCACCCGCCCGAGCGGACGACCCTCTTCGTCGACCACGACCACCGAGGGTCGCCGCGCCTCGGTCAGGCGGTCGACGACCTCGTCCAGGAGCGCCTCCGGACGGACGGCGACCGGAGGCACCTCGCCGACCAGGTCTGCCAGGACGGTTTCGAAGGGCGCGAGGAAGAGGTCGAGGAGGTTCAGGTCTGCGAGGAGCTGCCCCTGGTCGTCCACGACGACGACCCCGTCGATGTCCGGTGAGCGGAGCCCCGCGCGTGCGAGACGCTCCCGCAACTCGGCGACCGTCTCGTTCGCACTCGCCCGCGCGAGGTTCGTCGTCATGAAGCCGCCGGCCATTGACTCGGGGTACGCGAGGATCTCGCTCAGCTGGCGGGCAAGGGGTGGGGGAAGCGCAGTGAGGATCGCGTCGGCGGCGGGACGATCGAGGTCTCGAAGTGCGTCGGCAGCCTCGTCGGGTTCCATCGCGGCGACCAACTCGGCTGCCCGCTCCTTGGGCACATCGCGCAACAGATCCTCGATGCGCTCGGGCTCCATCTCCTCGAGCGCGTCTGCGACGGCGCCGGGGTCGAGCGAGGCGGTGAGCTCGTCTCGGCCCGCGCGATCGAGGCCTTCGAGAAGGTCTGCCAGCTCGCCGGGCCGGAGCCGGTGCATGCCCTCATGGGGGAGGCGAAGCCGCAGCTGCGAGCCCGGGTCACCGACTGGCTGCACGCCCGCCCAGTCGACGAGTTGCTGGTTACGCTGCTTCGTGCCCCAGAGCCGATGCCGACCACCCGGCACCCCCTCGACGGCCACCAGGCGCATCCGTCCGAGCACCGCGCCGAGCCAGAGCTCCTCGGCCCGGAGGACCCGCACGCCGTCCACGTCCACGATCTGGCAGTGGAGGACCTCGTCCACCAATCGGAGCTCGCCTTCGCGACGGGTGAAGTCACGGAGCGACGTCGGCGGGACCGCCAGGGCGACCGTCTTGCCGTTCAGCGTGCGGAGCTCGCCGGTGGACGCGAACGCTTCCCGGCCGCCGACATCGAGGACCAGACCTGTGACCAACGGGTAGGGCTCCGAACCGTCCCAGCGAACGACGACGTCGCGGACTTTGCCAACCGCCGCGCCCCGCGGGTCGAGCACGGCCAGGGATCGGATCTGGGTGAGCGAGACGAGCGACTTGCGCAGCGCTGGTCGGGAGAGGAGGCGCGTACGCCGCGTACGGAGACGCCGTTCAGCGGGCATGGGCTCGGCTCCGGGTCCGCCTGCAGGTTCGCACGACGAGACACTGGGCACCGCCTTGGCGCTCCACACCGCAGAGTGTAGGCCCCGGTCAGAGGCCTCAGGCGGGGGAGTCCCATGGGGGCGTCCCGGGCGGGCGAGGCTCGACCTGGTCCTGGCCACCCCGCGGGGGTGCGGCGGGCGGGCGAGATCTCACCAGGCCCCGGCTGCCCCAGGGAGCTGCGACCACAGCGGGAGCGCTCGAGGCGTCCGAGTCGCCTCCCGGAGACGGGTCGAGCAGAGTCCCACCCGCCCGCTCGGCCTCGCGAAGGACTTCCCGGAGTGGCCGCCCAGTCCGGCGCGCGATTGCGAGCGCGTCGTCGTGCTCGACCTTGATCCTGTCGGCGGCCCTCTTCACGCGGACGGTGCCTCCGTCGACCTCGACGCTCGCGAGCTCGCGGCTCGCGGCCCAGCGCTCGACGACGACCCCTCGCGCGCCGAGCGTGCCGGTCTCGCGCCGGAGCACCTCGAGCAGCGTTCCGACCAGTTGCGATGGGGCGAGGAAGCTGACCAGCGTGCCCGGCCGGCCCTTCTTCATGAGCACCGGAGTGAGCCAGGCGTCGGCCGCACCGGCCTCGAGGAGCGCTGCGATGGCGGCGGCGAGCTCCTCGCCGGTTGCGTCGTCGAGGTTCGCCTCCACCTGTGCGAGCGGCTCACCAGCGGGGAGGTCGCCGGTCCCGACCGTCGCAACCCCGACGACGACCTGGGTCAGGTTCGGGAGCCCGTCGAGCTCGCGGGTCCCCGCGCCGCGCCCGGTCGTCTCGGCAGTCAGAGCAGGTTGCGGTCCGTAGCCGGCCGAGAGCGCGGCGAGGATCGCAGCGCCGGTGGGCGTGGTCAGCTCCACGGCGACGTCTCTCCCGACCGTTGGGACACCGCGGAGGAGCTCGACCACCGCAGGCGCCGGGTTCGGGAGTGCGCCGTGGGCGCTCCGGACCATCCCGAGCCCGACGGCCACGGGTGATGCGACGACGGTGTCCACCCCGAGCACCTCGAGGGCAGCGCAGACGCCGACGATGTCAACGATCGCGTCGTGGCCACCCACCTCGTGGAAGTGGACCTGCGCAATGGGGCGCCGGTGCAGGCGTGCCTCGACCGTTGCCAGCGCGGCGAACACGGCAAGCGCTCGGTCCCGCACGCGCTCCGGGAGGCGGGCCTCCTCGAGGAGTCCGACGATGTGCGCGTGCGTCCGGACGACGCCGTCGTCTCGGGCGCGCACGACGGCATGGGTCGCAGCGAGGCCGGCGCGCAGGACTGGTTCGGCGTCGAGGGACCAACCGCCGATCGGCACGCGCTCCACGAGACGCCGGACCTCGTCCAGGTCGGCACCCGCATCCAGGAGGGCGCCGAGTGCCATGTCGCCGGCGATGCCCGCGAAGCAGTGGAACCAGGCAACTCGGCTCACGTGTACCTCGATGCTGGCGCACTGACCCGCGCCGATGCTGGCGCACTGACCCGCGCCGAGGCCGGCGCACTGAGCCGCCCCGTGGGCGCCGGGGCGGTGCCGTCCGAGGCAGGCGAACCGGGCCGGGAGGTCACGGGAGGAGGCGGGAGATCGCGCACGCGGCGCCGTAGCCGTTGTCGATGCCGACGACGGTGATGCCGGCGGCGCAGGACGAGAGCATGGCGAGGAGCGCTGTCACCCCGCCCAGGGACGACCCGTAGCCGACCGAGGTCGGGACGGCGACGACCGGCACTGCTGTCAGGCCCCCGACCACGCTCGCGAGCGCACCCTCCATGCCGGCCACGACGACGACGGCGTCTGCCGCCTCGAGCGTGTCGAGCGAGGCGAGGAGGCGGTGCAGGCCTGCGACACCGCAGTCCGCGAGGAGCTGCGCCGGAAGGCCGAGCGCGCCGAGGACCGCAACCGCCTCGCCGGCGACCGGGAGGTCCGCCGTCCCCGCGGTGACGACCACGACCCGCCCCGGTCGTGGCGTCGCCGGACGCCAGACGACGGTGGAGAGGTCCACTGCGGCGGCCGGGCTGACGACCCCGCCGGGTGCGACGGCGAGGGCGGCTTTCACCTGGTCGGCACTCGCACGGCTCAGCACCACGGGACCGCCGGGCACGTCGAGGAGCTCCTCGACGATGGCGGCTACCTGCTCGGGGCTCTTGCCGGGACCGTAGACGGCCTCGCCCATCCCCTGGCGGAGCGCGCGATGGTGGTCGACGCGCGCCGCGCCCAAGTCGGCAAACGGGAGGCGCCGGAGCTGAGCCAGGGCATCGTCCGGCGCGAGCCGGTTGCTCCGGACGTCGTCGAGCAGCTGGAGGAGGGTAGTCGCGTCCATGGCCTCACTATCCTGCCCGGACATGGACTCCGGCGCGGCGCCCGGCGAGCGAGGAGCTCCGGCTCCGGGCGAGGGACGGGGGTCCGCGGCGATCCGCCCGTGGACTCCCGGCCGGATCGCATTCCTCGGCCCGGCCGGGACCTTCACCGAGGAGGCGCTGCTCGGGGAGGCCGACCTCGCCGCCGCCACCCTCGAGCCGGCTGCGACGATCGAGGATGCACTGGCGATGGCGGCGTCCGGGGCGGCAGACGCCGCCTTCGTGCCGATCGAGAACGCCATCGAGGGGAGTGTCCACGCGACCGTCGACAGCCTCGTCTTCGAGCACGACCTGCTCATCCAGCGCGAGGTGGTGCTGGACGTGCACCTCCACCTGCTCGGGCTTCCCGGCACGAGGCTGGCGGAGGTCCGGGAGGTGACGACGTTCCCGGTCGCGCTGGCGCAGTGCCGCCGCTGGCTGGCGACGCACCTTCCCGATGCGGCCGTGGTCCCGGCCAACTCCACCGCTGGCGCGGCACAGCGGGTCGGGACGGAGCGCCGCCCCGAGAGCGCTGCGGTGGCGCCGAGGCTCGCCGGCGCGCTCTACGGGCTCGAGACCCTCGCTGCACCGATCGAGGACCACGCCGGCAACCAGACGCGCTTCGTCCTCGTCGCCCCCGACCTCGTTCCACGCGCAACCGGCCACGACCGCACCAGCCTCGTCTGCTTCCAACGCTCGGACCGCCCTGGGAGCCTCCTCGCGATCCTCGAGCAGTTCGCCGCGCGCTCGATCAACCTGACCCGGCTCGAGTCCCGCCCGACGAAGCAGGGCCTCGGCGAGTACTGCTTCGTGGTCGACCTCGACGGTCACCTGGAGGACGAGGTCGTGGCAGACTGCCTGCGAAACCTCCACGCCGAGCTGGCGGCGGTCAAGTTCCTCGGGTCCTACCCGGCGGCGGGAGCGGTCGGGCCGGAACGTCGGCGCGAGGCGGCAGCCGCGTGGCGTGCCGCAGACGCCTGGGTGGAGGGACTCCGGGGCTATCTCGCCGACGGCGCCGAGCGGTCCGACGGCACCGCCGGCGCTGGCGGATCCCCTCGGGCCACGGGCTCGCTGGCGTAGGGACGCCGGCCCGACGACCGAGGGGCCGCCGACTCGACCAGGGCTTCCACGAGCACGCCTGCGGCACTCGGTCCGACCTGGTGTCCCCGCCGTCGGCCTGGTGTCCCCGCCGTCGACCTGGCGTCTGTGCTGGTCAGCGCGCCGCCGGCTCGGCCAGGGCTTCGGCGAGCACGGCTGCGGCACTCAGTTCCACCTGGCGGGTTGCGGTGAGCAACGTGAGCGTTCCCGTCGCAGCCTGCGCTCGGAGCCGCGCCAGAGCGGCCGCGCGCCCAGGCGCTTCGAGCTCGGCCTCGTATCGACGGCGGAACTCCTCGAAGCGGGCCGGGTCGTGCCCGTACCAGGTTCGCAGCTCGGTGGAGGGGGCCACCTCCCGGCACCACTCGTCGAGCGCTGCGTCGGCCTTGGAGAGACCTCGCGGCCAGAGCCGGTCGACGAGCACGCGGGCACCGTCGGCCGCAGCGGGTGGCTCGTAGACACGGCGGACCCGAACCTCATGCTGGTTGGCCACGATGACCCCTTTCACGACGGTCCCGCCCCAGCTGGCGCTCCGCACCATCTGGGCTGGCGGTGCAGCGCCGCTGTGCCAGGGCCCATCCTGGCGCACGGCGAGGCCGGCCTGCTCGTCTCGACTCACCCGCCGCCGACTTGCTGCCCCGGGCCTGCCCTGGGAGAGTGCGGCTGTGCAGCCACCACGATCTTCCCGGCCGCTCGATGCCGAGGACTGGGCGCTGGTCGAGGCGGCGCGAGCGGTCATCGACGCAGCGACCGACGCCGGTCCCGAGGAGGACGGGGTGCACACCGTTGGTGCTGCGGTGCGCGCGGAAGACGGCCGGATCTTCGTCGGTGTGAACCTCTACCACTTCACCGGCGGACCCTGTGCTGAGCTCGTCGCGCTCGCGACTGCTCGTGCTGGCGGTGCCAGGACCCTGACGACGATCGTCGCGGTCGGGAACCACGGGCGCGGGCCGCTTGCCCCCTGTGGAAGGGACCGCCAGGTCCTTGCCGACTACCACCCCGGCATCCGAGTGATCGTCCCGACCGAGGCCGGGCCCCTGAGCGTCCTGATCCCGGAGCTGCTCCCGCTCGCGTACCAGCGCAGCGCCCCGCCGGGCGAGACCGCGGCGCCGGGGGAGGCGCCGAGTCGGGACGCGTGAGCTCCGCAGGTCGCGGCTACGCCCGCGTGGGGCGCGATAGCCTCGCTGCGCAGGACGAGGAGGGGTGGCAGAGCGGCCGAATGCGGGGCTCTTGAAAAGCTCTGGGAGGCGACTCCCCGGGGGTTCGAATCCCTCCCCCTCCGCAGTTCAGCCGGAGCGCCGGATATGGTGCCCGCCCCAGTGGCAGCGGGAAGCCGGGGCGGTCACGTGGGCACGGTCGGCCTGGACATGCCTGTCCGCGTGCGCGTGTGCGGCACCTGTCCGCAGGAAGCCGACACCTCTCGGACGCGACCTCACGCCTCGCAGCCGCGAGCCCGGCACGCAGTGCTCGCCGCTCACGGGACGCCACGGGCAGGCGGCAAGATGTCCTCGTGCCCGACGATGCGTGGTCGCAGCTCTCCAGCCCGTTCGTGGACGAGGCGTACGCGTCGGTGAAGGGCCAGGTCCGCACCGCCGTGCTCCACCACCAGCTGATGGACCACCTACCCGGGCCCCCCGCGAGTGTGTTGGACGTCGGGGGTGGCGCCGGCCACCAGTCCTTCCCGCTGGCCCGGGCCGGCTACGAGGTGGCCCTGCTCGACCCCTCCCCGGCCATGCTGGCACGGGCCGAGGAGCGCCTGGCCCGTGAGCCCCCGGAGGTTCGGGCTCGCGTCCGGCTGGTGTGCGCCCGCGGCGAGGACGCCGTCGCGGCCACCGGAGGCGAGCGCTTCTCGGCGGTGCTGTGCCACGGCGTCCTGCCGTACGTCGATCGACCGACCCCGCTCGTGACCGCGCTGTGTCGGTGCGTGGCGGGAGGAGGCGTGGTGTCGGTGATGGCCCTCAACGCGAAGACGCTGGCCGTCCGGCCCGCCTTGGCGCGCCGGTGGACCGACGCGCTCGGCGCGTTCGACGCGGCCGGTGAGCGCGGCGTGCTCGAGGTCGACACCCGGGCCGACACCGTCGAGGAGCTGGGCGAACGGCTCCGCGCCGAACACGTCGAGCCGCTGGCGTGGTACGGGGTGTGGCTCTTCACCGACTGGATCGACCTCTCGGACGCGGATGCGAGCGAGGTGGAGGAGGTCGTGGCCGTCGAGCTGGAAGCCAGTCGCCGCGACCCCTATCGCCAGCTCAGCCGGGTCTTCCACCTGGTCGCCCGCAAGCAACTCGACATCGACCGCCCGGACTGAACCGATGTTCTTCGTGCGTCGCCGACGCGAGGTGTGCGTCCGGAGACCAGGCGCCGGGCGATCGGGGCCCTGGCCGGCGCTGATCGTGCCCAGCTCCGCTCGTGCCCCGCTCCGGTCGTGCCCCGCTCCGGTCGTGCCCCGCTCCGGTCGTGCCCCGCTCCGGTCGTGGCAGGATCGTTCCGTGAGGTACCAGGAGCGTGCCACCCCCGTGCGAGGCACCGTGCTCTGGCAGCGCGCGAGCGACGGAGCACCGGGAGGCACCCCGATCGTGCCCGACGGCTGCGTGGATCTCGTGTGGGATGGCAGGCGCCTCTTCGTCGCCGGGCCGGACACGGCAGTTCGTTGGCACCAGGGTCGAGCGGGCACCACGTACGTCGGTCTCCGCTTCTCCGGCGGGGTGGGCCCGGCGCTGCTCGGGGTCCCGGCCGGCGACCTGCGGGACCGGACCCCGAACCTCGACGAGCTCTGGCCTGCTCGTGAGGTCCGGGTCCTCTCCGAGCGGGTGGAAGCGGCGCCCTCCGCGATGTTGGAGTCGTGGGCGCTCGAGCGCGCCGCTCGCCACCCGCTCGCCACCCGGTCGACCCCTTCGGGATACGGGTGCTGACCCTGGTGCACGCGGGAGTGCCGGTCGCCGGGATGGCCACCCGGCTGGACGTGAGCACCCGCCAGCTGCACCGACGGTGCCTCGCGACCTTCGGCTACGGGCCGAGGCACCTGGCCCGGGTGCTGCGCTTCGGACGAGCACTGGAGGCAATCCGCGCAGGGGAGCCCCTGGCTCACGTGGCGGCAGTGTGTCGGTATGCCGACCAGGCGCACCTCACCCGCGAGGTGCGTGCGCTGGCGGGGACGACCCCGTCGGCACTGCGATGCGAGCCCTATACGGAACCCAGCGTCGCGAACAGGTCCACCGGGCGACCGTCGGGATCCAAGACGACCGCGTAGCGCATACCCCAAGAGGCGTCCTACGGCTGCAGGTGGCCTCGGTACCCCGCAGCGGTCAGGTCCTGCCAGGCCTCGTCGACCTCGGCCGCCGCCGGGATGTCGAGCCCCAGCCGAGGGTGGGGGACACGCACGAGGATTGTTGCGACGGCGAGGCCGCAGTGGACGACGAGGTCGTGCCCGCCGACCGTTCGTGCACCGGCTGGGGTGCGGGCTCGCAAGGGGGCTGGTGGAAGGGGAGCTCGTTGGCGAGGAGCGCCTGTTTCGCTGCGAGGCCCCATCGGTAGCCGCCGAGCGAGCCGTCGCCGCGTACGACGCGATGGCAGGGCACGACGAGGGCCGCCGGGTTCGCCCCGCAGGCCGACCCGACCGCTCGGGCGGCACGGGGGGCACCGACCTCGGTTGCGATGGCGGCGTAGGAACGAGTCTCGCCGGCGGGGATGGAGCGGAGCGCCTCCCAGACACGGACCTGGAACGCGCTCCCGCGGAGGTCCACCGGCAACGCTGTCGCATCGCTCTCGCCGTGAACCGCCCCGGCGAGGACGACGGCGACGTCGCGGAGCCCCTCGTCGTCGCGGGCGAACGTCGCATGCGGGAGCTCGGCCACGAGCTCGTCCACGAGGGCGGTCTCGTCCGGACCGATCCGCACGGCGCAGACACCACGCGTGGTGGCGGCCGCGACTACCACGCCGATCGGCGTCTCGAGGGAGGTGTAGGTGAGGTGCTCGCCTCGCCCACCCGCCCGGTATCGACCCGGGGTCATCCCGAGCCGTGCGGCGCCGTGCTCGTAGAAGCCCCGGTTCGACCCGAAGCCGGCCTCGAGCGCCGCGTCGAGCACGGGCTTGCCTGCCCGGAGCGCTGCCCGGGCACGTTCTGCCTGCTGGGCACGTCGGTAGCTCCCCACCGAGACACCCACCAGGTCGAGGAAACGCCGCCTGAGGTGGCGTTCGCTCCAGCCGAGGCGCGCCGCCACGGTGGCGAGGTCGTGGTCCCGAGTAGGATCCTCGAGCGACCGGCAGAGCTCGACGACTGCCGCCGTTGCCGGATCGTCGACCCGTTCGGCATCGGGCCGGCAGCGTCGACAGGCCCGGTAGGCCGCTTCCTCGGCATCGGCCGGCGTGGCGAAGAACTCGACGTTGCACCGGAGGGGCCGCCGGGCGCCGCAGCCCGGCCGGCAGTAGATGCCTGTCGTGCGGACTGCGTAGACGAACAGCCCGGCGGCCCGCTCGTCGCGCACCTCGACCGCGTGCCAGCGTGCGTCGGCCAGCGCGTCCGGCACCTCCTGCACGCTGGCGCGCTCGTTCCTCGCGGCCATCCTGGCCGGCTCCTCGCCTGTCGTTCGACCTCGCACGCCCTGACCCTACGAAGCCGTGGAGCGGGCCGCATCCCGGTGGCGGACGGGGAACTCCGAGGGATCGACCGACCGCCGCCGAGGCTCGCCGGTCGGCCCGCGCTGCGCCGTCCGCGCTCGGCTGCGCTGCTGGAGCCGGACTGGACCCGCCGTTCGGCTCGTGCTGCTGGGTCCGGACGAGACCCGCCGCGTGCTATGCATCGGGTGTCGTATCAGTGGGGACCCCCTCGAGGACGTAGGCCGGCATCGCGAGGAGCACGTCGCGTGCCTCGCTCGGTGGGAGATCGCCGAAGGTCTCGGTGCCGAGCCGGGCGGTCTCGTCGGCGAGGGCGTGGAGGTCTCGCCGGGTCCGAGCGAGCGCGCCGGTGGCGTGGAGCTGGCCGACCAGCCAGTCGATCTCGGCCGCACTGCGCTCCTGGCGCGAGAGACCGAGGATGCGGCGCACCTCGACGGCGTCGGCCTCGCCCGCAGCGCCGAGCAGCCGGATCGTGAGCAGCGTCCGCTTGCCCTCGGTGAGGTCCCCCGGCCGACCGGGGGCGTCCAGCCCGCACAGGTCGTTCGCGAGCTGGAAGACGATCCCGAGGAGCCAGCCGAAGGCGAAGGTGTCCCGGGCTCGCTCGGGGTCCCCCGAGGCGATCACGGCCCCGGTTGCGAGCGGCTGGACCGTCGTGTACCAGGCGGTCTTCTTCCCGCAGAGCTCGAGGTAGTCATCGAGCCCGAGGTCCTCCCGGCGGTCGCGCTCCCAGCCGAGGTCGAGTGCCTGGCCCTCCACCGTCTCTCGGACCATGCGCTCCCAGCCCTCGAGGAGGGCGCGCGCAACCGGCGGGCGGAACCGAGACGCCGCGCGCGCCGCTGCACCCGCGGCGAGGGTGGCGAGCGCGTCGCCGGCGTTGAGGGCGAGGCCGAGCCCGGCGGAGACGTGAAGCGCGGGACCTCCTCGTCGCGTCGCGGTCTCGTCCTCGATGTCGTCGTGGATGAGGAACGCGCTGTGCAGGAGCTCGAAGGCCGCGGCGAAGTCCAGCGTGTCCTCGTAGCGCCCGCCGAGCGCGGCGCAGGCCGCCATGCAGAGCGCCGGTCGCACCCCTCGCCCGCGCCGGAGGAGGTAGGCGGGAAGGAGGCCGTAGAGGTGGTCGCGTGGCTCGCCGCTCGGGAGCAGGAGCAGCGCTCTGCGGGTCGCACGCCCGTGGAGGTCCCGGATCGCCCGTTGGGTTGCCGCTGGCACGGAGAGCCGGCTTGACGGCGTAGCTGCGCCCGGCCCAGCCACGCCCGGCCCAGCCGTGCCCGGCTCAGAGGACATCGAGCGTGACGAGGAGCTGGACTCCCGAGAGGCCCGCTGGCTCGACGAGCCCGGTGTAGTGGCCGAGCTTCGCGCTCTTCGGCACGGCAACGACGCAGGTCGCAACTGCGTTCCCTTCCGGGTCGACGTCGACGACCGGCGGGTCGAAGCGGATCCGGGCCGGGGTGATCCGGAGGTCCCCGGGGCCGAAGAGCCCACCGCAGCGGAAGCGGAGGGCGTCGACCGTGTCGAGGCTGTCGTTGCGGATGCGGAAGGACCCGCTGGTTGTCCCGCCGGGGCTCGTCGCCGGGAGCGCCAGTGCCACCGGGGCGCCCGGCCCAGCCTCGCCAGGCCCGCTGTCCGCGCCTCCGGCCCCCTCGCCGGTCCCGTCCCCGGTCCCGTCGAGGAGTCGCTCGAGTGCTCTCGCACCGTCGAGGATCGCCTCGCCGGCGGTCGTCGCGGTGTGGAGGACGACCTGGGCGACGTCGTGGACGAGCACGGCGAGGTCGCCGCTGCTACCCCCCTTCGCCATCCGTCCGATCCCGCTCGTGAGGCCGACGCTCTCCAGCAGGTCCCCGAGCGCTCCTGCCCCGCCGATCCGGTCACCAACCCCGCCGACCCGCCCGCCTGCGCCGCCGAGGTGCCCGACGCCTCGGTCCAGGGCGCCGTAGGCCTCGGCGTAGACACGCTGGCCGAGGGTCCGGGCGGCATCCACGATGCTCGGCTCGGACGTGTCCCTGTCCTCCATGTGTCGCTCCTTTGTCCCTATTCGGCTTCGACCCGTTCGCCGCGGGAGGCCGAGCGTCGTGCCGGGAGGCCGAGCTCGCCGAGGAGCCGCCGTGCGGAAGCCGGGCGGAGGTGGTGCGCGGCGAGCAGTCCGGAGGTGACGGCAGCCTCCACGCAGCCGCTGTCCAAGCCGCAGCGCGTCCAGTCGCCTGCGAGCGTCAGGTTGGCGAAGCCGCTCTCGTCTGGCGCCAGGCGGTAGCGGGTGGTGCCCGGGAGCGAGAGCACGTAGCGCTCGGACGGATCGACGTTCGCGCGCCAGAACTGGGCGTCGAAGCGCGCCGGTCCGCTGCGTTCCTCGTCGTCCACGAGCAGCTCCCAGCGGAACCCGTCTGGGTAGCGCTCCACCCCGCCGGGCCAGAGCTCCCCCGTCGCCTGCTCAAGGAAGGCGATCGCGTTCGCCTTCACCCGCGTCGCGGCGCGAACCGGCAGCGCGCGATCCTCTCGGGAGGGCAGGCCCCTCGGGGTCGGCATCGCGTTGCAGAAGTAGGCGATCGAGCCGACCTGGCCCGGTGCCCAGCACTCCCGTCCGATGAGCTGTCGCATGTCGGCGTAGGTGTCGAACGGCTCGTAGTAGCCGCCGCTCGTCACCGCGGGCCACGCGGCCCCGAGCTCGTCCGGCCCTGCGGAGAGCCAGACCTGGAAGGCCTGGGTGTAGACGGTCTCGAGCCGCTCGGCCATCGCTCGCCAGCGCGCGTCGGCCTCGAGCAGCTCCTCGCAGACGTAGGGGTGGGCGCCGACGGGGATCGCCAGCACGAGCTGGTCGAAGTCGGCACCGTCCCGGAGGACGACCGGCGGTCCCGCCGGCGGCTTCCTCGACCAGAACGACTCCGCGTCCGTGGCGGTGAGCGGCTCGGTCAGCTGGTCGGCGAGCGGCGCGTTCGGCCAACAAGGGAGGCCGGCCACCTCGACGAGGGGACGATACGGCTGGGACGGGTCGCAGAGGAGGGCCTGGCGGGTGAGGCGCACCGACTCGACACGCGTCCGGGTCTCGTCGAGATGGAGCGACTCGACCCGGTGGAAGAACTCGAAACGGACCCCTCGGCGCTCGAGCACCTCGAACAGTGGCGCGAAGACGACGTCGCCCATCCCTGCACGCATCTTCCAGGCAACTGCGCCGGTCGAGGTGAAGAGGATGCGCAGGGCGCCGAGGAGCGCGACACCGGCGGCGATGGAGGGTTGTGCCGGATCACCGTCCCGGTAGGCGAAGGGGAGGTCGTACATGAGGGTTGTCACGAACCCGCACCGCGCGGCCTCGGGGTGGGCGCCGTGGCGGAGCAGCCAGTCGGCGAAGTCCTCGTCGTCGAGGCGTCGCAGGCCGTCGGGATGGGTGAAGACCCCGTCGGCGAGCAGGCCCCGGAAGGTGGCGATCAGGATGTCGCAGAGGTACCAGTCGCGACGCGCGCCGTCGCTCAGGTCCGCCGTCGGTCCGAGCCGAGCCCGGAGCCGGGTGCCGGCCTCCTCGAGGAGGGACGTGAGGAGTCGGTGCGCGTCCGGGTCGTGGCCGGCGGGGTCCGGGTCGAGGGTCTCGGCGACGGCGAGCGCAGCGGCCAGCTCGAAGTCGTGCGCCTTCGTGAGGATGTCGCGGAGGCGTTCGTAGACCGACTCGAGGCAGCCGCCGAGCGCGTCGAGCACGGTCGGTGGGACGGGGCTCAAGTGGATGGCCGGCGGCGGGCTCGGTGGACCGTCGCCACCTGCAGCCGGCACGGGCTCGAAGCGCACCTCGGGCAGCTCGGCGAGGCGTCCCGGTGCGAGCGTGCCCGAGCGGTTGAAGCTCGCCACGAGCCGAAGTGCTCGCAGCATGATGCTCCAGAGCGCCCCGGCCTCGTCGAGCGCCGGGTCGATCGCCGGGTCCACCCCGGGCATCTCGTCGGTCTCGGGGAACTCGGCGACCCACGGCAGCCACGCGTCCCCGACCGGCTCCTGGATGACGAAGACGCTGGCCCGCTCGAACGCGCTCTCGACGTCCCGGATCGGGGAGTCCGGCCCGCGCCCGAGCTCCTCGTAGCACTCGCGGAGCATCCGGAACGCGTTGTCGTAGAAGCCGAGCCAGATGTGCAGGCCGTGCTCCTCGATGCGACCGTGGAGGCCCCGGCCGCTCGCTCCCTTGCCCCCGAGGCGCCAGCCGTACTGGTAGACGGTGATGCTCTCGAAGTCCTCCTGCCAGTCGCCCCTGCTCAGCTCGTAGGCGACCGTCATGCCTGCGACACCTCCCCCGAGGATCGCAACCCGGGGGCGCCGCGCGGGCTCAGCGGCCACCAACGTCGGCCTCCCACAGGACCTCCGCGAGCGGCACGACGAAGTCGAAGTCGAGCCAGAAGGCTGCGTGGGCGACCGAGCTCGCCCCGATGCCGAGCTCCCGCCCGAGCGGCTCCCCGGCGAGGCGCTCCACCTCGAGGGTGTAGCCGGGTTGGAGGAGCCCACCACCCCGGAACTGGCTGACCGTCGTCTCGACCAGGACGACGGCCTGGTAACACGCCCCCGACTGGACGTTCGCGTCCCTGAACTGCTTCAAGAGGAGCACGGGGAGGGTCTCGGCGGCGAGCTGGGCGAAGAAGCGCAGATCTGCGAGCCACTCGGACTCCTCGGTATCCCCCTCCCCGAGACCGGCCCCGCCCATGGCACCGGCCTCGCCCATGGCACCGGCCCCGCCCGGCGTTCCGACCGCACCCGACGCGGTCGTGCGCCTGTCGGGCGGCACGTGTCGAGCTGCCCTGCGACGGGCGAGGTCGACTCGGCTGAATGCGGTGCCAGCGTCGCTCCAGTCGGATCGGAGCTCGGCAACGGGCCCTGGGTGCGTGACGGTCAGGAGCCGGTGGTTCGCCACTCGCGAGGTCGGGGAGAAAGTGCGCAGGGTCGGTGTCTCAATCGAGAGCCGCGCCGGGGCCGCGCCGCGCCGGGGGACTTGGATCCTGCCGAGCTGTTTCGGGAAGCCGTAGACCTCACGGCCACCGGCCATGGCGATCGCGGAGTCCACGAACATGTAGGGGATCGCCCACGCAGCCTGGCCCGTTCGCTCCTCGAAGACGGGGAACCAGATCGCTGCCTCGCGCTCCTCGCAGGTCCCGAGGTGCTGGTCGAGGAGCTCGGTGGAGCCCATGGTCGGGATGTCGACGAAGTTCACTAGGACGTCGGAGGAGGCCGCCCGCCAGTGCAGCGCATTGCCGCTCGGCCGGTTGAAGAGCCGCTCGCAGTAGGCGTCGAGCAGCTTCCTCGACGCGGGGATCGCGAAGCCGTAGAGCCGGGCGTCGAGCGCGTCGGCCGGATGGCGGTTCACGAGCTCGCCACCGTGCTCGACGTAACGGGGGAGCCGGCCGGTGTCCGGGGTCGCGGAGGGCGGGAGGTGGAGGACGGGCTCCGCCGGGCGGGACTCGGCCGTGCCTGGCCTCGTCGAGACGCCGTTCCTTCGAGCGCGCGTCGTCGGGCTGTGCGGCCCCGAGCTCGACCGCCCCGTTCCGGTGCTCTGCCGCCGGCCGCCGGCGCTCACCGTCTCGCCAGCCCGGTTCCGGCTGCCGCGCCGGCTTTCGCTCCCGCTCCGCTCGGGGGATCCGCACTGGACCCGCTCCCGGTGTCGCGACCCGCTCGCTCCTGCAGGAGCTGGCGAGCCTCGACGAGCGCGGGCTCCGGGTCCGTTCCGCTCGGGTCGAGCGTTCGCGCGAGCTCCGCGAGGGCCGCCAGGTCGGCGGCGCGCTCGTGCTCGTCTCGGGCGGTGCCGGCGAGCCCCGTTCGTGCACGGAGCTCGACCCCGCGGGCGCCGCGATCGCGCGCGACGGTGACGGCCCGCTCGAAGGCCCGACGCGCCTCGGGATCGCCGGGTCGGCGCATCTCGAGCAGATGCCCCCGAACCCGCTCGATCTCGGCGTTCAGGTAGTGCTCCCCGAGGTCACCTGCGAGCGACTCGGCCTGGTCGACCGCGGCGAGGCCCGCGTCGACGCGCCCCGCGCGCTCGCAGGCGAGTGCGAGGCCGAGCGAGAACATGACGAGTCCCGCTGAGGCTCCCGCCGAGCGCCATGCGACGACGCAGAACTCGATCGCGCCGATCGCATCCTCGCTCCCCATCTGGCCCTCGGCGATCTTCTGGTGGGCGAGGCCCGCTCCGAGCCAGCTCGAGAACCCGAACTGGGTCGAGATCTCGACGGCGCGGACGGCGTGGGCGGCCGCGGCCGACGGATCGCCGGTCAGCTGGCAGTGCTCGGCGGCCCAGGCGTGGGCGTAGGCGCGGGTGAAGTGGGCTCCCGGTCCAGTGAGGGCTTCCGCCGCCTCGATCGCGGTCGCGAGTGCGTGGCGCGCGCCGGCGAAGTCCCCGAGCTGCCATGCGACAGCTGCCAGGTTGACGGTGGCGCCGATGCCGGGATGGTGGGGGAGGATGCGGACCGGGCCTTCCCACGAGCGACCCAGCTCGAGCAACGGTCGCGCCTCTTCGGGCCTGCCGAGTCGCCAGAGCTGGTAGCCGAGCACCCCCGCCGCCGCCTGCTCGGCCGCGGGGTCCCCCGAGGCCCGCGCACGGGTGAGCAGCTCCTCCGCGAGCGGGAGCGATGTCACTGCGTCGCCGACGACGTGGTAGTAGGACCAGAGCCCGAAGAGGCTCGAGAGCTCGATCCCGACGTCACGGTTGGCGGCGAGCTCGCGGAGCCGTCCGTAGGCCTCGCCCACCTCGGGTGCCGCATAACCGGACGTCGCGAGCAGGCTGGCCGCGACCCCGGCGAGCGCCGCCAACTCCAGCTCGTCCCGGGTGTTCCCGAGCTCGTCGAGGTGTTCGAGGACGAGCCGGAAGGAGCGCAGCGCCTCTGGGTGCGCGGAGAGCGACGCGTGACGGGTTCCGGCCTGGATCCACAGCCGTGCGGCGGCGTCGAGCTCGCCCCCCAGCGCGTGGTGGTGCGCCAGCTCCTCCACGTACTCGTCGAGCGAGGTGGCGTAGCGCGACCGCAGCTCGGTCGCGATCCGGCGGTGCAGCTTGCGGCGGTCCGCCAGGAGCTGCACCTCGTACGCGGCCCTTGCGAGCAACCCGTGTGAGAACTCGACGTCGCTCCCCCTCCGACCGCGCCGGACGATGCCCGCTGCCTCGAGGTGGTCGAGCTGGCGTCGCACCTCCTGCTCGCCGATGCCGGTGAGGCTTGCGAAGAGGGAGAGAGTGCCGGCCCGGCCGAGAACGGCGAGTGCCTGGATCAGCGCTCGCTCCTCGGGGAACGCGTCGAGGCGGGCCACGAGGAGGTCGGAGAGCGTCGGTAGGGTGGCGAGGGACGAGTCCTCGTCGCCGGCGTCCGAGCTGCCTCGCTCGGCGAAGAGCCGGGCGAGCTCGCGTGCGTAGAGCGGCACGCCCTCGCTGCGCCTGACCACGAGGGCTCGGCGCTGCCGGTCGAGCCGCCCACTGGCGGCCTCGTCGACGAGGCGGTCGGCTTCTTCCTCGGTAAGGGGCGAGAGCTCGAGCACGATGTCCGGCCGCCCGGGGAGGCTCTCCGGGTTCCCGCGGGAGGTGACCAGGAGGAGGTACGGCGAACCGGCACCCTGACCGCTGCCAACCCGCCGGAGGAGATCGAGGCTGGTGGGGTCTGCCCACTGGACGTCCTCCACCAGGAGGACCAGCGGCTGGGTCTTGGCGAGGCGGTCGATCCAGGTCGAGAGCAAGGTGAGGACTCGCTCGCGTGCTTGCTCCGCCGCCAGGTCCGGTGCGTGAGCACCCGGTGGGAGCGGGACCGAGCAGACCTGTGCGAGGAGGAAGAGGTCTCCCTCGTCCACGAGCTCCACCGCCGCGAGCGCCTCGGCGATCCGCTGCAAGGCCGCACCCCCGGGACCGAGCCGCTGGTCGATCGGACCTGTCGGGCTGCCCACGGTGGGGACGAGCAGCGAGAGCAGGAGTCGGACGACCGGATAGAGCGGGGTGTTCGTGTGGAGGGCGGAGCAGCGCATCGGGAGGATCCGCGCACCGTCGGCGGTGGCGCGCTCGACGACCTGGCGGGCGAGGAGCGACTTCCCGATCCCCGGCTCGCCGACGATCGCGGCGTAGGTGCGGGCTCTCCGGGACGCGGCCCATGCCGCTTCGAGGCGGCCGAGCTCCTCCCGGCGACCGACGAGCGCCAGGTCCGTCGCCCCCCCGGGGTCGGTGTCCGCCCGGACTGCATCGACCCGGAAGAGCTCGACGGGTCGGGGGATGCCCTTCAGCTCGTGGGGGCCGAGCGACTCGGCGACCACCCGGTCGCGCACCAGGGCATAGGTGTCGGCACTCACGACGACGTTCCCGTCCCCCGCGGCCGCCTGGACCCGTGCCGCCAGGTTCGGTGCCTCGCCGAAGATGCGGCCTGGCTTGACGAGCGTGCCGTCGCCCACGTCGTCGATCACCGTGAGCCCGGTGTGGATGCCGACGCGGGCGTCGAGCATGGGCACGGGCGCGTCCGGCGGAACCGGCAACGCCTGCACCGCCTCGATGATCTCGAGTCCGGCCAACACCGCCCGGAGCCCGTCGTCCTCGTGGGCTCGGGGGTAGCCGAAGTACGCCAGGATGCCGTCACCGTGGAATTCGGCGGGGAACCCGTCCAGCTCCCGGATGACGCGCGAGCTGGTGTCGTGGTAGGCGTGGAGGATCTCGCGCCACTCCTCCGGGTCGATCGCGCTCGCGATCGTGGTCGAGCCCGCCAGGTCGCAGAAGAGGAGCGTGAGCCGTCGCCGGGTGCCCGAGCTCGCCGAGGCCGCCGCCAGGCTCGAGCGTGCGCGGGAGAGCGCCTCGATCACCGCGGGGTTGTCCGGTTCGATCGCCGCGGCAGCTTCCGAGAGCGCAGTGGCCGCGGACCAGTCTCCTCGTGCGGCTGCCTCGTCCGCCGAGCGGAGGAGCTGGTCGACCGCCACGCGCCGGCTGTCGACGAAGCTCACGGGCGTCGCTCCTCGCCTCCGGTAGTCCGGGCTCCCCAGCCCTCCCGGGACGGGTCGACCCCATGTCGAGCGGCCACCCCGTCGCGGCCACGGCCCCGCAGACCCCCGCTGAGAGGCGCGGCGCGCTGGCCAGACTCGTCAAGCCTCCTCACGCCTCTCCCTTCCCGTACGGCCCCTCCGGCCGTCGGTCTCGCGCCGCAGCGGGTCGCAGGCCTCGCCAGGCCGCAATCCCCTCCCGAATGGTAGCGGAACACCCCCCGAGGGAGCCACTGTCGTCCTGGAGGGCCGGGGCGCTCGTGCCACCGACACCGGCAAGCCTGCGTGTCGGCACGTGTCGCCCCAGCCAGGTGAGCACACGCTGGAAACGGACCAGAGCGGGTGTGCGGTGACCGCTTGGCGGCTCGACCCACCCGCCGTCGGATTTGCACCGGACGCGTGACAGTTGTGACTCCTCCACCGAACTGACTGGCCCTTCCTCGCCGCGCTCATCGGTCGAGTCGGCCATTCGCTGCCCCACGGGGAGCCCCTCGCGATGCGCCCGGGGTCGCTGCAGGGTGCCCGTGGCTTTGCGACTCAGTACGCTGCTCGTCGTGGCGGGGAGTGCGGCGCGGCCCATGCCGGAGTGGAGGTGCGGCGCACCTCGCCTTCCCGACATGGACGGAGTTCCCGCACACGTCAAGATCGAACGATGGCTGACCGAGAGGGCGTGGATCGTCGAGGGCGAACGGGCCAGTGATCTGACCGGGGTCGACAACGGAGCAGCGTTCGACGCGACGGAACGTCACGGTGTTCGGCCAGACGTCCTTCGGCAAGCTCTTGATCAGCGGTCGCGACGCCGAGGAGGTGCCGCAGCGGCCCCGCGCGGCGGACGTGGGGGTCGAGCCGGGGCGTGTCGTCTACACGGGAATGCTGGACCAGCGGGGTGGCTACGAGGCCGACGTGACCGTCACGCGTCTCAGCCGTCAGGAGTACCTCCTCGTCACCAGCTCGGCCTCGGCCAAGCGGGATCGGGACTGGATCACTCGACGTGCCGAGCTCGGTCAGCACGTGGCCGTTGCCGATGTCACGTCCGGATCGGCGGTCTTCGGGGTGATGGGACCGAACTCGCCCCGGCTCCTGGCGAAGGTGTCGCGGGCTGAGCTGCCCAACGCCACCGTTCCCCTCGGCACCAGCCGGGAGATCGAGCTGGGCTACGCGACCGTGCATGCCACGCGGGTGACCTATGTCGGCGAGCTCGGGTGGGAGCTCTGCGTTCCGAGCGAGTTCGCCGTCGGGGTGTGCGACCTGCTGCTGAACGCCGGTCGAGAGCTCGGCCTGTCGCAAGGGGTTGCCATGCCATCAACTCGCCCCGCCTCGACAAGGGGTAACGGGCATTCGGGTCTGACATCACACCTGACGACAACCCCGTTGACGCCGGCCTGCTCTTCGCTGCAAGCTCGCGAGCAACGTGGCATTCCTCGGCCGAGAGCGTGCTCTCGAGGCACGATCGGCGGGTGTCCAGCGGAGGATGGTCTCCTTCGCCCTCGGCGTTCGTCCTCGGCGACCCGGACGTCATGATGTAGAGAGGCGCTCCCGTGCTGCGCGCCGGCGAGACGGTGAGCCAGGTCGCCTCGGTGGCCTGGAGCGACACCCTGGACGCGTGCGTGCGGTTGGCCTACCTCCGGCGGCCGGACGGCGACGTGGTCACGAGCGAGGACCCCGGGCACGGTCGCCACGAGATCAGCACTGGTGGCACGATCCGACCGGCCTCGATCTCTCTCCGCGCGCCGTACGACCCGAGCGGCGCGTGCGTCCGGGGCTGAACCGGGGCCCGCTCCAGGTCGCACCGAGGACGCTGGCCCCGGCCGGCACGCTGCTCCCCGGCGTTCCGGCCACCGCGGCTGCGGAGTAGCCGGCGCCGGAGACGGCGTTGCCGTCCACCGGGTCGATCAGCCACGCCGGCCCCATGGTCGGGAGGACGGGCGCCTCCAGATCGGCGCCCCCGAGCGCCCCGTGGCCGCCCCGGTAGGATGTGCCGGTGAGCTCGTCAGAACGCTCCGTCGGAGCCGAGGCGCGATCAGCTGGAGATCCGACGACCACCGTCGGCGCAGTGACCGGCTCGCCCCTCGCCGGGGCGGGTGAGGTCGAGCGGGCAGCGGTCGGCGGCCTCGCGCAGGTGCCGCTGACCGGGCGGGACGGGTGGCTGGGGGGCCACGGGATCCGGCTGGCCCTGGCGGCCCTACAGGGTGCGATCGGCGTGAGCTTGCTCCTGGTCGCAGGGGACGTCCTCGTGCGGACCGTGGCCACCTTCTTCGAGACCCCGGGTGGCTATCCAGCGTCCCTCATCAGCGCGCTGGACGGGATCCTGGTCGTGATCATCTTGGTGGACATCCTGCACACCGTGCTCGCGCACTTCAGGGACAACTACTTCCCCGTGCGCCCCTTCCTGGTCATCGGCATCCTCGCTGCGATTCGGGACATCCTCTCGGCATCCGCGCGCCTCGAGCTCACCGGGAGCGAGAGCGCTCAGAGCTTCCATCAGTCCATCGTCCAACTCGGGGTGAGCGTCGGGGTCGTGCTCGCGCTCCTCGTCGGGCTCCTGCTGCTCAACCGGTCCGGCCCTCCGGGCGAGGACGGTCTCTCGGTCTGAGGCCCCTGCTCCGGGCAGCGGCGCCCGTCTCCTCCCTGGCTCGGCTCGCAGTCGCTTGCCCCGCCGGCGGGGGGGCGCTAAGGTGCGCCACACTTCGAGCGGTCGGAGTGTCTGGCGTGGACCTGGGTGGCAGGAGGAGGCGGAGCGGTTCCCCGGGTCGCGACGTCGGAGAGGGGGGTGGATGCCGAAGGCAGCTCGACTGGCCCTGGCGCTCGGGATCTTCGTCGTGGCCGTGGCGCTGGCAGTGATCGGGGCGATGGCCTACCTGCGGTCGAACCCCCCGAACGTCGACTACGCGGCAGGTCATCAGAGCGGCCAGCCCGTGCACCTGACGATCCAGACGGTTGGGCAGATCGGCTTCGGCGCCCACCCGAGCTGGGTGAGCTACCTGGCACTGGCGCCGGACGGGCGCTGGGTCCACTCCACCCTCTGGCAGCTCCCCGCGCACACCCTGGTGGATGTGACGGTGTACGAGTACGACACGGGGGGCCCGCTCCGGAACCAGGTCTTCGGGTCGGTGTCGGGCGTGATCGGAGATGACTACGTGCTGAACGGCAAGCCCGTTCGCCTGCTCGACTCCAACTCCGGGAACGGCGTCGCCCACACCTTCTCGGTCCCCGCGCTCGGCATCAACGTGCCGCTCTGGGGCGTGCCGTCGAGCGCGAAGAACATCTGCGCCCACGCGCCCTGCTCCTTCTCGAGCGTTCACAACGTCATCACGTTCAGCTTCCGGACCCCTGGCCCAGGGCAGTACCACTGGCAGTGCCTGATCCCCTGCGGCGCCGGGTTCTTGGACGGGAATGGTGGCCCGATGCAGTCGATCGGCTACATGGGAGGGTTCCTCAAGGTGGTGGACGCGTGACGAGCGAGGAGACCGCCGACCGTATCGAGCGGCGGAGGGAGGGACTCTCGCACTGGAAGTGGTTGACCGGGGTGTGGTTGATCCTCACGGCGATCATCGAGCCGGTGATCTACTTCCTCATCTGGCCCCACCTTCCCCCAGGGAACATGACGTCGAGCGCCCGCGGCGCGCAGTTCGACATGATGGTGCTGACGATGATCGCCGCGCCCGTGATGGTCGCAGTCCTCGCCTACTTCGCCTACGCGCTCATCGTCTTCCGCCATCCGAAGGGCCGCCCCCTGGTGGACGGGCCGCCGCTGCGGGGCAACCTACGGGTCCAGACGGCCTGGATCACCATCACGAGCGCCATCGTGATGGGCGCCTTCGTCTTCGGGACCTACGAGCTCATCGTCCCGGCCGGGGCGGGGGGGGCGGAAGGCCCGAGCCCCATCTGGACCCCCGCCAGTCACACCGAGCTGCCCGTCCAGGTCATCGGTCAGCAGTGGATCTGGACCTACCGGTACCCGACCTTCGGCGGCTTCGAGACGACCCAGCTCATGCTCCCGAACAACACCGAGATCGCGTTCCACGTGACCTCGCTCGACGTCATCCACAGCTTCTGGGCGTACCAGCTGGGGGTGAAGGCGGACGCCAACCCCGGGGTCGACGACGTCGCTTTCACCCAGACCAACCAGCTCGGCCGCATCACCGTGCGCTGCTCGGAGCTCTGCGGGATCTGGCACGGGGCCATGTACGGCTACGGCGAGGTGGTCAGCCCGTCCGCCTTCGAGACCTGGGCCAAGGCGATGGAGCGCCGCCTCGCGCCGGCCACCAGGCTCCTGCCCCCCTTCGCGTGGACCTACACCCCGTCGGCAAACGGCGCGGGCGGGGGCTACTACCCCCAGACCGACCCCTACTACGACAAGACCCTGTACGACCAGGGCCGCTCCGGACCGGAGGGGAACCTCCCGGCGCTCCGAGTCGAGAAGTCACAACGTGTCGGCTGAGCGCCCTCGACCCCTCGCACTCCCGAGCACCATCCCCGTGATCGCCGCCGCCCGCGAGGGCGCCCCCGGCGACAGGCTCCGCCTCGCCACCGCCACGAGAAGGGACGGCGCAGCATGACCATCAGCGTGGGCACGCCGGTCGAAGCCGAGCAGCCGGGCGGTCCCGCCGGCCCGAGCCCGTCTCGCCCGAGACCCTCCTGGATGCAACAGAGCGTCCTCACCGCGCTCCTCGGCTCGGCGATCGGGTACCTCGTCGGGCACTGGTTGGGGAACCTGATCGCGAGCGGCTACCCCGTGGTGCAGAGCTCGGGCTACAACAACGTGGCGATCGTCCTCGGCCTCTGCTTCGGGGTCGTCGGCTGGATGGTCGGGATCGGGACGATGAACTATCCCTTGGCGAAGCTCGTCGGGCGCGAGCCAGTGCCCGAGAGCCCAACGGAGGGCTGGACCCGGTTCTTCAAGATGACCCTCGACCACAAGGTGGTCGGGATGCAGTACATCGTCGGCGTCCTCATGTTCTTCTTCACCGGCGGGCTGTTCGCGATGGCGATCCGGACCGAGCTCCTCTCGCCCACCACCCACTACTGGGGGCCGGACACCTATCTCCAGCTCGTCAGCGAGCACGGCACGATCATGATGATGATGGCGACGTCGCTCGTGGTCGGGCCCTTCGGGAACTTCCTCGTCCCGCTCATGATCGGATCCCGGAAGATGGCCTTCCCCCGCGTCGAGGCCGCGTCGTTCTGGATCTTCATGTCCGGCTTCCTCGTGATCCTCGCCGCGCTCCCGCTGGGAGGCTTCAACACCGGCTGGACCGGCTACGCGCCGCTCCAGACCGAGGCGAAGCAGGGCATGGACTGCTACCTGGTTGGCTTCGCGGTGATCGGCACGGGGATGATCCTGAACGGGTTCAACCAGATCGTGACGATCGTGAACTACCGCGCGCCCGGCATGCGGTGGACCCGGCTGCCCATCTTCGTCTGGTCCATGCTGGCGACGAGCTTCCTGCTGACACTCGCGACGCCGGTGTTCTTCGGCGCGGTGTACTTCGGTGCGCTCGACCGCACGGTGCAGACGGCGTTCTTCGTGGACGCACACGGTGGGAGCTCGTTCCTGTGGGAGAACCTCTTCTGGTTCTTCGGCCACCCAGAGGTCTACATCATGGCCCTGCCCGGCTTCGGGATCGTGGCCGAGATGCTCCCGGTTTTCACCCGGAAGCCACTCTTCGCCTACAAGGTCGGCGCTGCGGGCATGTTCGGTGTGGCGCTCCTCAGCTTCTTCGTGTGGCAGCACCACCTCTTCCAGAGCGGCATCAACCCGGACATGCGCCCGCTCTTCATGCTCACGACGGAGCTGATATCCATCCCGACCGGCTTCATCTACCTCGTGGGGATGGGCACCCTTTGGAAGGCGAGGATCCGCTACACGGTCCCGATGCTGTTCTGCCTTGCGCTCTACTTCAACTTCCTGATCGGTGGGGTCACGGGGGTCTACCTCTCCGACGTCCCGGTGAACGTGACCGTGCACGGCAGCTTCTTCGTGATGGCGCACTTCCACTACACGATCATGGGCGGGCTGGTGTTCGCCTTCTTCGGCGGGGTCTACTACTGGATGCCCAAGATGACGGGCCACATGCTGAACGACCGGCTGGGGAAGATCCACTTCTGGTTCATGTTCGTCTTCTTCAACTTCACCTTCTTCCCGCTCTTCATCGTGGGGCTCCTCGGCATGCCCCGCCGAGTGTTCGAGTACGCGCCGAGACTGGCGCACCTGAACGACTTCTCGTCGATCTCGTCGTTCGTGTTGGGGGCGTCGTTCCTGATATTCGTGGCGAACTTCGTGTGGTCGATCTGGATCGACCCGAAGCCTGCCCCGCAGAACCCGTGGGACTCGAAGGGGCTGGAGTGGCAGGTACCCACCCCCATCCCCTACGACAACTTCAAACGGATCCCGATCGTCCTGGCCGATCCGTACCACTACGGCGAGCCCGACGCGTTGCCGGTTGCCGACCTGGGAGGAGAGCTCGGCCTCGCGTCGGTTGGAGCCGCTGGTCCCTCGGCCGCCGCGGGGGCCGGAACCTCCCGCACGGGTGCCGGAGACGGGCAGTCCCGGATCGTGGGAGGTGGACCCGATGAGTGACGCGCCGGCAGCCCTCGACGTCCACGCGGAAGCGGAGTTCGAGCTCCAGAACGCCGAGGGTGCGATCTGGACCGCGACCCGCCTGCTGATCGGGATCGTCACGTTCGCCTGGTCGGCGGTGGCGTTCGCCTACTTCTACCTTCGAGCGGTCGACCCCGCCCAGCTGTGGCGGCCGCACGGGACGACCCCGCCGGTGCTCCTCGGGACGTTGGTCGCGCTCGGGGTCGTCGGCGGGGCGCTCATCAACGCGTACGCCGCGCCGCGGCTGCGCCGGGGGGAGACGGCCGACTGGATCTTCGCCACGTCGGTGACCGTCGGCCTCGGGCTGTTGGCCGCCGGCCTGCAGGTCTGGCAGCTGACCCGGCTGAGCTTCTTCCCGGGGGTCTCGGGCTACACCTCGGTCTTCATCGGCTTCGCCGGCCTGAACATCGCCTTCATCCTCGGCGGGACCTACTGGGTCGAAACGCTGCTCGCCCGGGCCATCCGGCTCCGCCCGGCGCTGGCGGCCGAGGGGGGCCCGGGCCTGTCCACCCTCCCCGCCGCGCGGGAGTTCCGGGCCTCGCTCGAGGGCTGCACCTACTTCTGGTGGTACATGGCGATCATCAGCGTCCTCTTCTGGTTCCTCTTCTACGTGCTCTGACGGTGTCCGTCACGCTGTTCGGGCACTGGACGCTGCCGGTCCTGGTAGTCGCGATCGCGCTCGGGGTGTCCCTTGCCTACGAGCGCGGTGTTCGGCTGCTGCCCGCTCCGAGCCCGGCCCACACGAGCCCGGCCGACACGAGCGCGGGCCGCCCGAGCGGCCGACAGCGGTGGTCGTTCCGGGCCGGCATCGCGTTCGGTGTGCTCCTGCTCGTAAGCCCGGCGTCGTACTGGTCCGACATCGTGCTCGCGCTGCGTATGAGCCAGGGCGTCGTGCTCGCCTACGTCGTCGCGCCGCTCCTGGCTGTCGGGAGTCCGGGACCAGTCCTCGCGGCGGCACTACGAGGACCTGCGGCCCGCGGGGCATGGGCGGCAGCCCCTGTGGGGCCGGGGACGAGCCCGCGGTCCGCAGGCGAGGCGCCCGTTGCGCTCCCGGTGCGCGAGCCGGGCGCGCGGCACCTCGTCCGCGAGCTCCGCTGGCTCCTGGACCGACCCTCGACGGTCACGGCGTCCTTCCTGGTGGTCTTCCTGGTCTGTTACCTGCCGGCGGTGATGGACCTCTCGATCCGGGTCTCCCTCGTGCACCAGGCCCAGATCGTGGGACTCGTGGTGATCGGGACCTGGCTCTGGGTGTGGCTGGTGGGACCGCGCCGGCCCGGCCGCCACCCGCTCGAGCCGGTCTGGATGGCGGGGATGATCCTGGCACTGGACTGGGCCGTGGCAGTGCTCATGGGCTTCGCCCCCCACGCCTGGTACCCCGCCCACGCGGCCGCGCCCTCCCATCCACTCCCCGTAATCGTCGACCAGGGCCTGGCGGCAGCAATACTGTGGGCGGTGCCGCTGTTCCCGCTGGGGCTGGTGGTCTTCCGGTCGCTCAGCGTGTGGTTGGCTGAAGAGGACGACGACGACGCGAGGCTCGCAGCGCTGCTCGTCGAGACGAGGGCTCGCATGGCCGAGACGGACCGGCCGGACTGAGGGATCGGAAGCAGGAGCGGGGAGGCTCGACATGGGAAGCGCCCTACTGGCGGTCAGTGGCACGTCGATCGGCATGGCTCAGGACCTGACGTTCGCGATCCCGATCGGCGTGCTGGCCGCGGTGATGTTCTGGGGCTTCTTCCAGCGCAAGCGGGTGCGGTGAGACCGGCGGGGAGCGTCGGGACGCGGCGAGCACAGCGCTCGGGGCCGCTCGAAACGCGAGCGGCGGTCTGCTGGTCGCGGTGACCTCGCTCGGTGGCCTCGCGGTGCTGGTCGCGGTGCTGGTCGGGGAGCTCGCGTCCGAGAGGGCCTGGCGGGCGCTGGCCCCCTCGGGGAGGCCGGCCGCCTCGCGCCGGTGGTGTTGGAGGGCGGCCGGCGCGCTCCTCGTCGTGGCGGTCTGCGCACCGGTGGCGAACGAGGCCCTCCGCTCGGCGTGGGGGGAGGCCCTCCAGTACGGGTTGGTGCTCTTCGGGGCGGTCCCGCTCGCGGTCCTGGGGGCCCCGGCGGGCCTCCGATGGCGGTCGAGCCGAGCCGAGACGCAGCGCCCGGTCCGGCGTCTTCCGGGGCACGGATGGTGGAGCTTCGGAGCGTTCTTCCTGGTCATGGTAGGCGGGCGCGTGCCGGTGGTGATCGGCGTCTTGGCAAGGTACCCCTCGCTGGTGGCAGCGGAGGTGGTGGTGCTCGTGGCCGGCGCCACCCCGCTTTGGGTGGATCTGGTGGGTTCCGCACCGTGGTCGGCGCTCGAGGAGCGCCCGAGGCGGATGCTCTGGGCCGCGTGCGGCGCATGGTCGACCTGGATAGCGGCGTACGTCCTCGGCTTCTCGAGCCATGCCTGGTCGCCGGCCCTTGCGCGGGGCGCTTCGCTCGCCTCCGTCGTGCAGGGCCAGGAGGTCGCGGCGGTCATGCTCTGGTTCCTGGCGGCGCTCTCGTTCCTGCCGGTGGTCTTCGTCAACCTCACCCGCTGGCTGGGAGCGGATGACGAGCCTTCGGGGGCAGTGCTCGCCGGTGCCGTGACCTCCGAACGGGCGATGCTGGGCTGGCAGCCCCTCCCCCCGGCCCCGGGTGAGGGGGCGGTCCCCGGACCGGAGCGGGCAGTCCGATGACTGCCGAACTCGCCTGACGAGGAGAGGGGGCCTCAGACGCCGGCGCCAGACGGCGACGCCAGGGGCAGGCCGGTCGCAGGGAGGCCTGCGTTGCGCTCGGCCCCCCGCGCCAACCGCTCGATGACGGCGCGCTCGGCGTCCGCTGCGGCAAGGTCGGCGGCCACCCGCGCTCGGGCGGCGGCGGAGGGGTGGGCCTCGAGGGAGGCGAGGTCGTCGAGCGCGCGCAGGCAGTCGAGCGTGGCCCAGGTCATGGCGTCCGCTGCCACCGCCTGCGCGTGCAGGGAGGCGAGATCCGTCGGCGCCTGCAGGCCGGCAAGATCGACGACGCCGGAGCTGGCGAAGCTGCAGGCGGCCACGCCGTCGTGGTCGAAGGCGACGGCGAGGGAGGGCGAGAGCTTGGGGGGAACCGCTGCGGCATCTCGGTAGGCCGCCAGCGCGTCGTGGAGCCCGGCGCTGCACGGTGCGACGTCGGCCTCGACCTCGGACACGAAGCCGGTGAGGTCGGCGCGCCGGCCGGCGGGGTTCGCCCGCGTCGGGAGGTCTACCACCACGAGGAGGGCGATCGTCACGGCCACCCCGACCCCCAGCCACCACTGCGATCGGCGGTACCAGGGGCCGCCGTGAGCGCCGCCCCGCCGGCCCCAGTTGTCCCGCTCGGGCTCCTCACCCGCCAGCGTCGTGAGGGCCGACGATCCTCCCGGGTCGGTCGTCATCCGGCTACCCGTTCGGCGTAGGCCGCGAGGCCGGCTCCGTAGGCGTTCACGGTGGTTGCGGGGAGGCTGGAGGTCCCGTTCCGGTGGAGGTCGGCGAAGGGAATCGCCTCGAAGCGGAGCCGACCGGAGGGAGAGATGAAGAACAGCGCCTCGGTGTGGAGCGTGAGGCCAGATTGGGGGTCCACCTGGGTCTGGATCCCGTAGGCGCGGCGGACCTCGCGCAGCGCGCCAGCCGCGCCGGTGAGGAAGTACCAGTTGGGCAGCGAGGAGAGCCCGTGCGCGTCGGTCGCCGTGGCCACCGACGCGATGGTGGGCCCGGTCGTGTCGACGTTGATGGCCACGAAGGCCACCGTCCCGGCGCGACGCCCGAGATCGCGTTCGGCCACGAGGACCTCACGCGCGAAGATCGGGCAGACGTCCGCGCAGCTGGCGTCGAAGAAGCCGAGGACGATCGCCTTGCCGCGGAGGCCGGCGAGCGAGATCGCTCGGCCGTCCTGGTCCATCAGGCGGAACGCCGGAGCCGGCTGGTCTGCCATCGGCGTCAGGCCCATGAGCGCGGCCGCCGATGCGTGCACCGCGCGGAGCACCGCCGGGGCCGGTTCTGCCTGGAGCCGGGGGGGCCGGGTCGGCGCTGCGCTCTGCGAGGTCCCGACCAACGCGCCGACCGCTGCCCCGCTCACGACCAGGACCAGCACCGCCAGGGCGGCGAGGCGGATCGCCCGGCGAGCGCCCGGGTCGCCGCGGGACCCGACCGCGGCGGGGCGCGCGGCCGCGCCAGCGGCGACTGCGCCGCCCGGGCTGGTCATAGGCCGTCCCGGGTGGGCACCGCAGGGCGCCGGACGATCCGCTCCAACAGCCCATCGAGGCCGTCCTCCTGCTCCTGGAGCCGCCGGACGGCTGCAATCACCGCCGGGAGGCACCAGAAGTCGCCACACACCCAGAGGATGGCGGCTCCGAGCTGCTGGTCAGCGAGTGGTGGGAGCGTGACGCCCGGGACGTGGTCGTAGACGACGTACCACGAGCCCGTGGCGAAGAGCCCGAGCGCCATGGCGAGGAACCACATGACGCCGTTGGTGAGGAACAAGGCGCCGAGCTGGGCCACCGGGCTCAGGCGGACCCGCAGGGGGCGTGACTCGATGAACTGGAGCCAGAACAGCACCCCGGCGGCGAAGAAGCTGCCGTGCATGAGCCAGATGTGCACCGCCTGGTTCCGCTCGGCCAGGTCGAACGGTCCCGGCAGGTGCCAGAGCACCATGACGACGTTGAATAGTCCCACGGTGACCCAGGGGCGCAACAGGGTGCGCCCGACCATGCGGATCGGGGCCGACCAGGCCGCGAGCAGGAAACCCCGGCCCAGGTAGCGCCGCAGCCGGACGGGCAGGCCGAACGTGAGGGGCAACCAGGGCGCCCCGGCGACGATCGGGACAGGGGCGCCGAACATGAGCAACAGGTGCTGGATCATGTGGACCCAGAAGTAACGGCCCGCCCAGTAGTCGATCGGGGACATCACGGCGACGAGCAGCACGGCGAGGCCCAGGTAGAACCAGCCGGCCCGGCGGCGCCGGGAGGCGGCTCGGTCGGGACGAGAGCGCCGGTTGAGGTGGTGCAGCCCGGTGGCGTGGAGCGCAGCGATGGCCAGGACGAGGATCAGGAAGGGGTCGAGCGTCCAGTGCTCGAGGAGCAGGCTCACGACGCTCCCTCGACCGGCAGCCGTGGCCCCCCACGAGCCAGCGCCCCCCCGGTCTCCGCTTCCATCGGGCCGGGCTGGAGCCCGGCCCCACCGGTGGGTGGGAACGGGAGTGTCGCGGTCACGGTAGGAGGGATCGGGCGACGGCGGCGATGCCGTGTCCCCACTGGGTGATGGTTGCGGGTGGGAGGTAGCCGGTGCCGTTCGCACGGTGGAAGTCCGTGGGGCTCGCGAGGTAGCGCTCCTGGCCGCCGGGGCCGATGAAGAAGATGTAGGAGGAGTGGATGACGTCTGCTGTGGGGCTCGGGGCGTGGACGTAGATGCCGTAGTGGGCCCAGGCCGAGCGCAAGAGTGGGAGCGGGCCGGTGAAGAAGTGCCACGTCGGGATGGTGGTCAACCCGTGCTCCCGGGAGAAGGCCAGCATCGCGGCCGTGGACCTGTGGTACTGGTTCACGTTGATGGCCAGGAACGCGACCCGGTGCCCGTCTGCGCCGAGGTCGCGATAGGCGTCGACGAACTCCTGCGACACCAGGGGACAGATGTCGGTGCAGTGCGGGTCCATGAACTCGAGCACGACGACCTGCCCCCGGAACGATGACAGGGAGAGGTGCCTGCCATGCTGGTCCTCGAGCGCGAAGCCCGGAGCCTGGTCGTGGGCGGGCATGTCGGAGAGAGACATCAGCTGGACGTCCCGCTCCGGGATCCCTGCGGTGTGGAGGCCGGCCAGGAGGACGCCGCCGCCCACGCCGACCAGGGCCGCCAGGACTACCGCAGCAAGGGGCATCCCGAGCCGCCGGCGCAACCGCCGGCCACCGCGACCGGGCAGCTCCGCCGGGGCGACCGGCGCGCTGATGGTCCCTCCAGCGGGGGCGCCGAGGTCAGACACGGCCGCCCAGCCGGACGACCCAGGAGCGCAGTGTCGCCGCAGTCTGGGCGCCGTAGCGCTCGCCGACCACATCATGCCGGGCGTTCAAGAAGAGGGTCGTCGGGAGCTCCGAGGTCAGGTAGGTGCCGGACGCGAAGCCGGCCGAGGCAACGGCGACGGGGTAGCCGACATGGTCCTGGCGAAGGAGCCCGAGCGCCGAGCCCGTCGTGTCGTTGGTGTCCAGGCCGATGAAGGCGACCCCGTGCGAGGCGCGCGCCACGCTCGCGAACGCCCCGAGCTCCTGGCGGCAGTCGGGGCACCACGAGGCGAAGAAGTTGAGGATGACCGGGCGGCCGGCGTAGGCGGCGAGGCTCAGCCGTCCTGGCCGCCCGAGCCGGGGCAGGGAGAACGCGGGCGCAGGCCCCCGGAGTGCGGCGAGCGGCGCGACGGCGGGGAAGGTCGCCCCCGGCGTTCCCGTGGAGCCGGGGCTCGCGATGGCCGTCTCGGCCGCCTGCGGGCGGAGGACCACCCAGGTCACGAGCGCCATGATCCCGGCCAGGGCCACGAGCCCGGCCCAGAGCCGGAGGGTCCCGGCTCTACCGGCGCGCTCAGGGATGGACGAGGAGGACATCCGCACCCATGGCGATGAAGAGCACGCTCAGGTAGGAGATCGAGTAGGTGAAGAGGCTCATCGCCCGCTTGGGGCTCGGGTCCGAGCGCAGCCCCCAGGCGCGGTGGACGAACACCGCTCCCATGGCAAGGGCGACGACGACGTACGGCCACCCGAGGTGGGCGAGCGGGGCGACGACCAACGAGACGACCCACAGCACGACCGTGTAGGCGAGGATCCGGCTGGCCACGGTGGGTAGGTCCGCGACGGCCGGCAGCATCGGTATGCCCGCGGCCGCGTAGTCGCCTCGGTAGCGAACCGCCAGGGCCCAGAAGTGCGGTGGCGTCCAGAGGAAGATGATCGCGAAGAGCACCAGCGGCACGAGGCCGAGCCGTCCGGTCACCGCGGCCCAGCCGACGAGGACGGGCATCGCGCCGGCGGCGCCGCCGATCACGATGTTCTGCGGGGACGCTCGCTTGAGCCATGCGGTGTAGACAGCAACGTAGAACGCGGTGGCCGAGAGGGCGAGGACCGCCGCCAGGAGGTTCGCAGTCCCCCACAGCTCGGCGAAGGCACCGGCCTCGAGGATGAGGGCGAAGACGACGGCAGCGGCGGGGGTCACGGCGCCCGTCACGAGTGGGCGCCGTTTGGTCCGGCTCATGACGGCGTCGATGTCGCGGTCGTACACCATGTTCAACGCGTTTGCGCCACCCGCCGCGAGTGCCCCACCGACCAGCGTCGTGACCATCAGGCGCACGCTCGGCAGGCCCCTCGCGGCGATCACCATCGTGGGGAGGGTGGTGAGCAGGAGGAGCTCGATGATGCGGGGCTTGGTGAGCGCCACGTACGCGCCGACGACCCGCACCACGGAGTCGAGCCGCCCGGGCGGTTCGAGGGCGGCAGCACCTGCCGAGCCTGTGGTGCTCATCGAGGCGATGCCGGCTCTGAACCCATCGACCGCTCCCCCGCCCCTTCGCGAGCAGCCGACCACCCGACGGTCGATCGACCCCTCAGACCCCTGAGAACTCACACCGTAGGCTAGGAGAGTAGACCACGGTCAGCAGTGGGCACAACCGTCCCCCGTCAGCTCGCCCGCCACTTCGGGGGTCTCGCGCACGAAGGGCGGCCACTGGTGGCTGGCCTTCGTGGGGACCGCGGTGAGCCCGCCGGGGGGTGGTCAGCCCGCCGGGGCGGGTGCGGTCAGGCCGAGCGGTGCAGCCGAAACCCGCTGCGCCGTGTGCTGCTCGCGCCGGTCGTGCTGATCCCGAGGGCGCTGTACAGGGGGCAGTAGCCGGTCGCTGCGGTCACGACCATGATGGCCGCCACCGCCAGCAGCACGATGCCCCATGCTGCCGAGAAACCAAGGGCCGCGCTCCCCGCGACCGCAGCCGCTGCCACGAGGATCCGGAGGATCCGATCCGCCGTGCCTACCGTCTTTTCCATTGCGTTCTCCTCTCGTCGACCTTCCACCCCATAGACGACTGAGACGTCTGAAGCGATACAGCTGCAGTTCGCAAGGACTGCGGGCAGTGCCGCCCTCATGGCGGGGGGGTGGTTCGGGGCGCGGACGGGATGCGACGGAGTTCGGTCACGAGGGAGCCGACGCCAACGCCTGCGACCGAGACGACGACGAGAACGAGCGGCAGGCCGAGGTGGGCGAGGTTGTGGACGTGGAGACCGGTCGAGACGCTGAGCGCGGCGACGTTCGGGAACGCGATGCCGAAGAGGCCGCCCAGGATGAACGCGAGCCCGCCGACTCCGAGCGTCCGGGCCGCGACGACCAGCCCGAGACGGCGGGTCACCTGCGGCGACGCCCCCTTGCGCCGCACCAGCCAGCCGACGAGCCCGCCGACCATGACCTGGACGGCCGTCGTGCCGAGGCCGAAAAGCGCGCCGGGGACCCAACCCCAGGCCGCCGAGGGCATCTGGGGCGCGAGGACGGTGTAGACGATGATGGCGAAGGCGCCGACACCCCAGCCTGCGATGAAGCCGTGCAGGGCGGGCATCCACGGTCTCGGGTCGGAGAGATCCGGCTCATTGCAGTTCGCGCAGGGGTCCGTGGACCAGCGCGGGGGGTCGGCGACCGCCACGCCGCCGTGGAGGTGGGCGTGCAGGTGGACGTCGCTCGGCCTGCCGAGCCCGGCGTCGCGCGACGCGCCGGCCGGCTCCGAGGCGGACCTTGGAGTGGGACCCCCCTCGCCGCGACGGGAGCGGTCGTGGAGATGGAGGTCGAAGTGCCACGGCAGCCTGCCCCCGCGGATGTATCGAGCTGCCCAGAGCATCGCTGCACCCACGACGACGTAGATGATGTAGTTCGTCCGTGACCCGAGGGTGAGGAAGCGGGCGAGCGCGAGGTAGGCGAGCTCGCTCGCCAGTGCACGCTGGAGGGTGAAGGCGAGGGAGAAGGTGAGCGCGTTGCGCATCCCCGCCCTGCTCGAGTAGCCGCCCACGGCGTAGGAGAAGGTGATCGGCCAGGTGTGCTCGTCGGGGGTGATGCCGTGCACCATGCCGAGGAGGAACGCCGTCCCGAGGACCGCCCAGAGCGCCAGGCCCACGTGGGGGTTCCAGAGGTCGATCGCGAGCAGGGGGCCGGCTGGGATCATCTCCGGGTTGCCTTCCGACCGGGCCCGGGGAGTGCCCGGGTGCGCGCCAGGCGGCGCCTGCCACCTGGGTGCGGCGCGGAGGCTGATCGGCCCGGCCGGGCGGGCTCCAGCCCCGCGTGCGCGCTCTCGGCGGACTGGGCACGCGACCGGGAGCGGGGCACTGTGGGGCGCGAGCGCCGTAGTGGTCCAGCGAGGTCCCGGACGGTCGTGGTCGCGCAGCGGCACGGAGCGGGCACGAACGGTCCGCTCCTGTTGAGCCGGCTCGTGCGCTCCGACGTCGCTGGCAGACTCGCCGGGGTTGCCGGCATCGGGTCCCTCCTCTCTCCAGGGAGCAGCCGACGGGGGCGTTCCGGGACCGGTGCCCGGTGCGGACCAGCGCCCGGTGCCGACCGGCCGCCCGGTGCCGACCGGCACAGGCTGCCGACCGGCGTGGCCACCTCGATTCCCTGCTCCCGTGAACTTCCAACTCCCTGGGCTCTCGGGTTACTCCCCGGACCCAGCAGCTACTCGCCGGGCCCCGCAGCTACTCCCCGGTCGTCCCGGCGAGAGGGGCCGGGCTCCGGGAGGCTCCGAGGAACGTGGGGGTGAGGTAGCCGAAGGCGGCCACGGCCGAGCCGACCACCAGCAGCGAGGCGCCGAGGAAGCCGGTCAGGTTCGGCTCCGCAGCCAGTACCCCTCCGGTGCTCGCCAGGACGACCCCGACCAGTCCCAGCCACGCAACGGTTCGAGCGAGGCGGGTCGAGGCCCTGACCTTGAGCACGAAGGCGACCGCCCCCAGGCCGACCAGCAGGCCGAGCACCGAGTAGGCGATGTAGACCGGGTCGCGGCTCACGCCCAGGCCTCCGCTGCGGTCCGGCGGGCCGGCGAGCACGCCGAGTGCCCCGACCATCCCGAGGGCCAGCTCGCCGAGGACTGCCACCGCCAGCGCCAGGGCCGTGCGCGCGGGCACGAGCCCGATCCGGGATGCCACGGGGGCATCCTGCGGCGGTCCGTCCCCGGCGGCGGCCGGGAGTTCGCCCGCGCAGGGTGTTCCCGGACCGGGCTCCGGGCTCCGGGCCCGCCTGGCCGCGTAGGCGGCCGGATCCTCGTGGATGAGGTGCCACCACCCGCCGATGGCGAGCAGCGCGAAGGCAGGCCACTCCACGGAGTAGACCCAGCTGAGCTCGTTCCCCGCCAGCGCCCGGGTCGCCTGCCACCACCCGAGGAGCAGGCATCCGGGCGCGACAACGAGCAACTCGACATGGAACAGGACCGCCCGTGCCGAGAGCCATCGTGCTCGGAAGCGGGCGGCGCGCACTCGCGCTGGTGAGTCGGCAGGGCCGCCAGTGTCAGGGCCGCCGCTGGCCGGGTGCGTCCCGGCCAGCGCTTCCTGGAAGCGTCGACTCATCTTGCGCTCGGCCACGAACGCGCAGAAGGGGACGGTCCCCGCGAGGAGCACCAGCGCCATCTGCCACTTGGGGACGCCCAGCCTTCGCGTCAGGTTGAAGGCCACGAGCACGTAGACGATGTAGAGGAACCCGTGCAGGGTTCCCACGACGTCCGCCAGCTGCGGACGCCCGGCGAGGAACTGGAGGGGCACGCCGACGAAGACCAGCACGATGAGCAGCGTGGCCGTCGAGAAGGCCATGACCCTGTACGCGAGCAGAGCTCGTCGACTGGCCCCTCGCGGGCGGGTGGGGATGGCCCTCGCCGAGCGGGCCCGCCGGATGCTCGTATCGGTGCCTGGCATCTCCCCGATACTCTCCCACGCTCGCCTCGTGGCGGCTCGTGCGCGTGCCAGGTGCGCAGCCAGAGCGGCTGCCCGCGCCGGCCCGGTGGCCGCTGGCGCCGGCGCGGCGGGCAGGCTGCTCGGCCTTCAGGCGCGCGTGCTCGCCGTCCGCCAGGCGGGTCTCACGTCGACCTGCGCCACCCGCTCGGCGCCGGCAGCGATGCGCACCAGCGTTGCCTCGCTCCAGGCCGCACCGAGGAAGCAGATCCCGACCGGGAGCCCGTCGACCGCCCCCACCGGCACGCTGATCCCCGGGGTTCCGGCCACGGCAGCGGCCGAGTAGCCGGCGCCGGAGACGGCGTTCCCGTTGACCGGGTCGATCAGCCATGCCGGTCCCATCGTCGGGAGGACGAGCGCGTCCAGATGGGCGCCGCCGAGTGCCGCCTCGAGCCCACCCCGAGCGCGACGCTGCGCGGACTCCCTCGCCACGAGGTACTCCTCCGCCCCGAGGCCGGTGGTTGCCGCGGCGGCCTCGAGGAGCTCCTGGCCGAACAGGGCGAGCTCGGCGTCCCGATGCGACTCGTTGAACGCGATCAGCTCCTCGAGGGACTGGGGGGCGGGTGCCCCCCGGTCCCGGAGGTAGGCCTCGAGGCCGGCCTTGAACTCGTAGAGCAAGACGGTGAGCTCGTCGTCGCCGGTGGCGGCCTTCGCACCGGGGATGGCGGCGAGCTCGACGAGCACCGCGCCGGCGCCGCGGAGGCGCTCGAGGGCACCTTCCACGACGGCGTCGGTCTTCGGGCTGTAGCCGAAGCCGCTCCGCACGACCCCGAGGCGGACGCCCTCCAGGCTCGGATCCTCGGCGTGGCGGGCGTAGTCGGCGTCGACATGCCCCTCGGCGGCCGCCGTGGCAGGATCCGCCGGGTCCACCCCCGCGAGCACGGTGAGCAGCGCCGCCGCATCGGCCACGCTTCGCGCGAGGGGGCCGACCGTGTCCTGGCTCGCTGAGATCGGCACCACGCCGGCCCGGCTCACGAGCCCGACGGTCGGCTTGATCCCGACGACCCCGCACACGGCGGCCGGGCAGAGGATGGAGCCGTCGGTCTCGGTGCCGACGGCGAAGGGCACGAGGCCGGCTGCGACGGCTGCCCCAGAGCCGGAGCTCGACCCACCGGGGCTCCGGTCGAGGGCGTGGGGGTTGCGTGTCTGGCCCCCGACGGCGCTCCACCCGCTGATCGAGCAGCGTCCCCGCATGTTGGCCCACTCGGAGAGGTTGGCCTTCCCGACCACGACCAGCCCCGCCTCACGCAGTCGTGCGACCGCGGGCGCATCGCGCTCGGGCGGCCGGTCGGCCAGGGCGAGCGAGCCCGCGGTCGAGGCAAGGCCCGCCGTGTCGAGGTTGTCCTTCACGAGCACCGGCAGGCCGTGGAGCGGAGAGCGGAGGACGCCCCGGGCTCGCTCCGCGTCGAGGCGCTCGGCCACCTCGCCCGTGTCAGGCGCCCACGCGAGCACCGCTCGCAGCTCCGGCCCGCCGCGGTCGACCGCCGCGACCCGCCGCTCGAGGGTTGCGACGAGCTCGGAAGTGCGAAGCGTGCCTGCCGTGAGTCGGGCCGCGAGCTCGCCGGCGCTGAGCCACGCGAGCTCCGCCGTGTCCGGGCTCGGGTCGACTCCGTCGCCAGCGGCCGACCCGGTTGCGGCTGGGCTGGCAGCGGCCCCAGCCGTTCCGCCCCCACCGGCTGCGGGCCCACCGGTTCCGGTCGTCCGGGGGGTGGGTCGGTCCGTCTCGAGAGGGAGGTCGTCGGGCATGGCCCGATCCTCGCCCGTGGGGGCCGGCTCCGCCAACTGCGCCGGGGCCGCGGGCCTCAGGCGATCCCGAGGACCTCGACTCCGGTGTCCTCCCAGTCCTCGAACTCGAGCACCCCGAGCTCGCCGAAGCGGGCGCGCAGCCACCCGTCACCGGCGTCGAGCAGTCCGAGCTTCTTGCAGTTCGGGACGATCTTGGAGAACAGGACCCGCTGGAACTGGACCTGCTCGGGGGAGCGGTAGAGGAGGGGGACGACGAGCTTCGGGTCGACCCCCATGCGCTCCCAGACCTCCTGCTGCAACAGCCGGTCCCGCATCCGCACGGCCGCCTCGAACGCGAACTCCTGGCGCTCCCGGATCTCGGCGCCGGACATGTCCCGGTAGACCTCCTGGAGCGACAGGACGCCGAATGCGACGTGGCGCGCCTCGTCGGCCATGACCAGGTGGAGAAGCTGCTGCAGGAGGGGCTCCGGGGTGAGCTGGGCCATGAAACCGAAGGCCGCGAGGGCGAGGCCCTCGACCATGATCTGCATCCCGAGGTAGGTCAGGTCCCACCGGGAGTCGGTGAGGATGTCGTCGAGCAGCATCCCGAGGTGGGCGTTGACCGGGTAGCGGCCGGAGAGCTTGGAGAGGTACCTGTCGAAGACTTCGACGTGGCGCGCCTCGTCCATGACCTGGGTCGCGGCGAAGTACTTCGCGTCCGCCCAGGGGACGGTCTCGACGATCTTCGCGGTGCAGAGGAGCGCCCCCTGCTCGCCGTGGAGGAACTGCGAGAGCATCCAGTTCTGGCCCTCGATCCCGAAGGCCAGCCACTCGCGCTCCCCCCAGCGCGCGACCGGCGTGCCCGAGAAGTCGATCACCGGGTCCGCTCCCGTCTGGCTCAGCAGGACCAGCTTCTCCTGGTCGATCGGGGTGTCCCAGGGCAGGTCGGTCTCGCCGTTCCACATGGCGCCCTTCGCCTTCTCGTAGAGCTTGGCGAGCCGCGGCCGGGCACCTTTGGTGTAGTCCCAGGTGAACCGGGCCGTCGCGCTCGTCGGGACGGTGTGGAGCGGGCCCTCGTCGCCCCGGTTCGAGCGGGCGAGGAGGGCCTCCATGTCCTCGAGCGAGCGCTCCCCGAGGATCCGCCCTGCGACACCGCCTGACGTGTCGGCAGCCGTCATGGCACACCTCCTCCGGGTGCTCGGGGAGCACCCAAGGTTACCCATCAGTACGGATCGTAGCCCAGGCCGTAGAGGTGCGAGCCGCCCGCCGAGTCGCGTCACCCAGGCAGGCGCCGTCGGGTCGACGCCGGTCGGGCTGCCAACTGCTCGCCACTACGTCTGCAACAGACCGTGATAGCACTCGATAGCGTGCCCACATGAACCGCTCCGAGTGGGCGGACAGGGTGGGGGTGAACAAGAACACCGCCTACCGCTGGTTCCGGGAGGGAAAGCTCCCGGTCCCCGCAAGGCGGGTCGGGAAGCTGATCCTGGTCGACGTCGACCGAACGGTCGGGGACACTCGGGAGAGGACGGTGCTCTACGCACGGGTGTCCTCCAACGACCAGCAGGCAGACCTGGACCGCCAGGTGGCACGGCTGTCGGTGTGGGCAACCTCGGCTGGGATGTCCGTCGACGAGGTCGTGACCGAGGTCGGCTCGGGGATGAACGGCAACCGGCGCAGGCTCCGACGCCTGCTCGCCGACCCCACCGCATCGGTGATCGTGGTCGAGCACCGGGACCGTCTGGCACGTTTCGGGGTGGAGAACCTGGAGTCTGCCCTCTCTGCCCAGGGACGCCGGATCGTGGTGGTCGAGGACGCCGAGGTGGTGGATGATCTCGTCCGGGACATGACCGAGGTGCTCACGAGCTTCTGCGCCCGCCTCTACGGGCGCCGTGGGGCGAGGAACCGGGCGGAGAAGGCTCTGGTGTGCAGGGGTGGGTGAGTGATGCTGGTGGAGATGCGCACGAGCGCCCAGGCGCAACGGGTGGGTGCGGCCACCGGGTGCCCCCTCCTCCCCGGGAAGGTGCCAGGGCGTCCCTCCCGCAGGGTCGACCTCGGAGCCGACTGGGAGCGCCACCTCCCGGCGGTCGAGGCGATCTCGGTGCTGTTCCACCTCTCCGACGGGGAGAGCCCCGTCCCGTCGGGCTGGACGTTGACCGGTGCCACCTTCGAGGTCCACTGGCCGAAGGACCGCTCCGTCGTCCACTCCCACTTCGGTGCCAGGCGCTTCGCCCACAACTGGGCGCTGGCCCACGTGAAGGCCGACCTGGGGGCCAAGGCGGCGAACCCGGCCCCACGAGCGCACTCCCTGGAACCTGGCGGCACTCCGCAAGCGGTGGAACCGTGAGAAGGCAGATGTTGCCCCGTGGTGGGCCGAGAACTCGAAGGAGTCCTACGCCTCGGGGATAGCCGATCTGGTGGCGGCACTGGAGAACTGGTCCGCCTCGAAGGCCGGCAGGCGCACGGGGCGTCGGGTCGGCTTCCCCCGGTTCGCGTCCTTTCGCCGAGGGGACGCCAACCGGGTCCGCTTCACCACCGGTGCCCTTCGCCTGGAGGACGACTGGCGCACGATCACGCTCCCGGTGATCGGCACCCTGCGATCGAAGGAGAGCACCCGCAGACTGCAGGGCCACCTCGTCAACGGCAACGCAGCGGTCACGAGCATGACGCTCTCCGAGCGGTGGGGGCGGTCGTTCGTCTCGGTCAACTACGCGGCGCGCACGCCAGCCCGACGTCCCCCTGCGGGGCCATCCGTGCGGGCGGGGGTCGATCTCGGGCTCCGCACGCTCGCGACCGTGGCCGACACCGACGGCAACGTGGTCGAGTTCGCGAACCCTGGCCCACTCCGGGCCGCGCTCGTCGAGCGGCGTCGGGCAGGGAGGGAGATGTCGAGGCGGATACCCGGCTCACGGGGACACCGGCGAGCGAGAGCCAAGCTCGCCAGGCTGGACCGACGTGCCGTCCACCTCCGTCGAGACGCGTGGCACCAGCTCACCCACGAGCTCGTGTCCACCTACGGCGAGGTCGTGATCGAGGATCTCGACCTCGCGGCGAGCCCGGTCGATGGGCCGGCGGGCCTTCCGCCGCTCCGTCTCGGACGCGTCCCTCGGGATGTTCGCCCCCCTGCTCGCCTACAAGGCCGAGCGCTCGGGGACGAGGATCGTCCGGGCCGACCGCTTCTTCGCCTCCAGCCAGGTCCACCACGGGTGTGGGTGCCGGTTGGTGGCACCGACCCGGCTGGCGAAGCACCTGGCGTGCTCGGTGACCGGCGAGGTGGTCGACCGGGACATCAACGCAGCGAAGAACCTCCGCGACTGGCCGGAGTTTGCCACCAGTCCTGGCCCAGTCGGGGCCAGCGCCCCTGTGGACACCGAGGCCACCGTCGAGGGTGGTACAGACCCAGGCTCGGACCGCGGGATGACCCACGGCCAGAGGAGCGACCGCAAGACCCGCCGTCACGGGAAGGCCAGTCGCGCCGAGGCGAGAACGGAACCCGGAACCATCCGGGGGAAGAACCTCGAGAGAGGTGCGGCATGAGGGGTGCGAGAGCACACTCATCCGCAACGGTTGCGACAGCACTCTGCAGCACCGCGGTGTCCCATTGGACGATCCTCGGCTGCGGCTGCCGCCTCAGGTGGCCACGACCTCAACCGACGATGCATCGCGTAGTCGGCGGTCGGTCGTCACCAGCGGTACACCGCAGGAGACGGCGAGTTCGACGTAGATGGCGTCGACCAGCCGAAGCTGTTGGCGACGTGCCCAGGTCCCGAGGAGGAGATCGTGGACGGGATGCCGCTCGATCGGTGCTGCGGCCAGCTCGCGAAGCTTGACCTCGACTGTGCCTGCATCGAGGTCGTCTGCTCGGTGCAGGCGTCCCAAGGCCGACAAGACCTCGGCATCGACGTGCGCCGGTGCGTGCAGGGCGTGACCAGCGATGCGACGCCGCACTGCGCGACCAAGCTCGTTGTCCAACAGAAGATCGACCAGAGCGGATGCGTCGACGACGACCTCAGCCATGCCGCGTCGGTGCTTCGTCCCTTGCGGCGTCGAGCGCCGCCAGCGCGCGATCATGTGACACTCGCGCCGTAGGGCTCGCAAGCGTTTCAAGCCAGGCATCCGTCGAGCGCAACGCCAGGCTTCGCCGGACTGCCTCCTGGGTCACCGCCGACAGATTCAAGCCTGCCTTCTTGGCTTCTGCCGCAAGATCGTCCGGCAGATACACGTTCAATCGAGTCACACCACACAATATACACACACATGCTGCTGTGCGTCGCACGAGCCGATCGTCAGCGGTAACGTCTGCCGCCCAACCGCCGCCCGGAACTATCAATATGATATCCTGTCCGCATGGACGTCTTGATCAGAGACCTTCCCGCCGAGGTTCACGCCGAGCTGGCCCGTCGGGCCGCTGCTGAGGACAAGAGCCTCCGCGCCTACCTGCGCGAGGTGCTCACCGAGCATGTGGCCGTTCCTGCCATGGATCAGTGGCTAGAGCACCTACGGGAGCTGGGGCCAACGTACGCCCACGGACCCAGCGGAGCAGAGCTCGTCACCGCCGCCCGGGCCGAGGACGACGAGCTGATGGGCCGTTGACCATTGCGGTGGTCGACGCCGCCACGGTCGTCGATCTGATCTGCGACCTCCCGGCCGCCGAGCCCTACCGTCATCACCTGGCCATGGCCAACGCTGTTGCTGTTCCCGCACACCTGGACGCAGAGGTGCTCTCCGCGCTTGGCCGGCTGAAGCGTGCCGGGCAGCTGACCCGGGAGGCCGACCGCGTGGAGGCACTCGCCATCTTCGGCGCCAGACGATGGCCGCTTCGGCCTCTCCTTGCGGCGGCCTGGGCGCTGACGGACCGCATCGCCGTACGCGACGCGCTCTACGTCGCCCTGGCAGTCTCGCTCGACGCGACCTTGGTCACCTCCGACGAGCGCCTTCGCAGGGCGGCCTCTGGGATCGTCGACGTCGCCGAACCGAACGAGTGACCGTGTCGCTCGAGGAACCCCCTACGGGAACGCCCCTGGTCAGAGTGGCTGCCCACGGGAGGGTGTCCCGTAGGACCCGCCCGATTCGGATTCTCGCAAGGGTGCCCTACACGGACACCTCCACCGGCGGGTCGATCACGCCCGGACTCCGCCCGGCGCCGGCGGTCCCCGCGCCGGCGCGAAGCGCCTGGTAGCGCGTCTCCCGGCTCAGCTCGAGCTCCCGAGCGATCACCGCCTTCGCCACGCCGTCCCCGATCCACCGGCACGGATTGGCCACCTGGTCCTCGCTCAGGGATCGCGTGCGCCCCCGGTAGACACCACGAGCCTTCGCGAGCTCGATGCCCTCGCGCTGGCGCTCGCGGATGAGGGAGCGCTCGAACTCGGCGAAGGCGCCCATCAACGAGCGCATCAGCTTCGCGACCGCGCTCCTCGCCGGTGAAGGTGAGCGCCTCGGTGACGACGTGGAGCGCGACTCCCTTCCCGGTCAGCTTCGCGACGATCGAGCGCAGGTCATCCAGGCTCCGGGCGAGGCGGTCCATCGAGTGCACGACCACGGTGTCGCCCTCGCGCACGAAGTCCACCAGCGCTGCGAGCTCGGGGCGGGCCACGTCTCTCCCCGAGGCCCTCTCGACGAAGGTGCGATCGACGGCCACCCCCTCGAGCTGGCGAGCAGTGCGCTGGTCGAGGGAGCTCACCCTGACGTCGCCGACGCGCTCCCCGCGCATCGCCTCCCCTTGGCCGACGTGTCCGGCAGGACTCACTGACCCTGCGGGGGATGCGTCCCTCGATGCCGGATCGGACCCCACCCTGACGGAGTCTGCGGCTCCCACCTGACGTCCGGCTGGGGTATACCCCACCTTGACGGGTCCGGCCCTCGCAACCCTTCGCCGAGCGCGGCTGCGCTCCGAGGCACGGCCACCACGACCAACGGCGGGGCGCTCAGGGAAAGCGCCTCGAGCTGCTCTGGGGAAAGGGGGCGCCTTCTGGTGGGGTCTCGCCCGCAACGAGGCGCACCGGCCGATGAAAAACTGCCCCTGAGCTGCCTTGAGGAATGATCGTGCTTCAATCGGACCGTGCCAGTCTCCCGCCCCGCCTCCAGATGCGACCCCTCCGGCTCCGTCGGCGGGGATGCTCTCGCTCCTGGCTGCCCCGATGGTCGGGTAGGAAGCCTGACTCGGGTTGTGACGGCGAGGAAGAGCCTGGGGGTCGCCGATCCCGGGCGGAGACGAGGGGAGAGGGCGCAGGTGAACGGGACGCACTGGCGACGCGTGGCTGGACTCGCCGGCGCGAGCCTCGTGCTCGCCGCCTGTGCAAGCACGCCTGCGCCGAAGCCCGCCCCGAACCCGGACCCGACGACGACCACGGTGCCGACGACGACCACGAGCACCATCCCGGTGGCACACCACCCCGCCGCGGTGATCGCCGGGTGGCTCGCCGAGACGAAGGCCTACTACACCGCCGCCGCGGACATGAGCAGCGTCGGGAAGGGCATCCACGCCACCTCGACCCCCCTCGGCGCGCGGCTCACGCTGAGATGGTTGGCGAGGTCGTCCAGATGAAGCTCGTCGACGGCCGCTGGCTCTACAACAACACGCTCGTCTACAAGAACTTCCCCTACGAGGGAGGTCACGGCACATGTCCCGGCTTCGGCTCGTGAGCGGCGCAGCGCTGGCCGCTGCCACGCTCCTCCTCGCCACCACGCCGGCGTGGGCGGGCACTGGTGGTGTGGGGTGGTAACCCCAAGCCACCCCCCTGTTCAGGCGCCGTCTGCGTGGGTGCCGGCGACCCCGGCGGCTGGGGCGGCGGCAGCGGCCCCGGCAGCGGCGGGGGCACCAGCCGCTCCGGCGGGGGCAGCCCCTCGCCGTGCACCTACGACCCGGTCTCCCTCGCCGAGGCGAAGAGCTTCGCCCACGGGAGCCTCCCAACCGAGAAGGGGAAGGG
>JAJYWE010000072.1 GCA_021791675.1 Actinomycetes bacterium
TCACCTTCGCCGTCGCCAACGGCACCTCGGCCAACCGATACCGGGTCGCCGACCTATCCGAGACCGTTCAGTTGCTGGGCTACCACCCCCTCGACGACGCTTGGGCTGACCAGTAGACGATCCCTGAGAGACACAAACGCAGGTGCGCCGAAGTGGCCGGTTGCCGTCCCGTACGCCCTTGCCGTTGCGGGGCGGCGCCGTGACGGTGTTTGCGTCGGCTTGCACCGCGCCGGAGCTGTGCAGCCGTTAGGAAAGCCGTGGTCCAGCGTTGCCGTGGCCGCGGGCGGCGCCCACAGCAGCTGTGGTGACGGCGGCGTGCCAGCCCATTGCCAGGCGGTGATCCGCTGGTCGAGGAAGATCAGACCGAGGAGCGCACCGGCGGCGGGCACAGCGAGGATCACGGCTCGGCCCGACGACAGGCGGCGAAAGTCGGGACGAGCGATGACCACCAGCCCTGTCGCGCCGAAGCCGAGCCGCAGCGCGACAGTGCCGGGGGTGCCGGCGAGCGGGATCAAGCTGGTGGCGAGGGCCGCCGCTCCTTCCAGGGCGAACACCCCGCCGACGACCAACCCCGCAGCCGGAACGGCACCCAGCCCCGCTCCCGGGCTGCTCAGCGAGTCGCTGCCCATCCAGACAGGCTGCTAGGGCGTACGGGGGACCTTGCGCCTCGTTCGGCCGGCGCAGCTGTGCCGGACGCGGACACCGGTCGGCTTCGGCCCGGCGAACCCCCAGGATAACCTTACGGTTGACCGGGAGGTTTGTGTGGAGAGGTTCGTCGGAGTCGATGATGCCCGCTCGTCGCTGGGCAGGCTGGTTGAACAGGTTGCCGCGGGCGGTGACGTGGTGGCGCTGACCAAGCGGGGCAAAGCCCTGGCCGTGTTGGTCAGCCGGGACGAGTACCTGCAGATGAAGCTCGTGGCCAGCGAACGTGCCAGGGCCGAGCTGGCCGAGGCTCTCGGCTCCGCGCGCCGGAAGGTCCGCGAGGCTGGCCTGGACGCCGGGGTGATCGACGAGGCGATCGCGGCTGCGCGCCAGCTGTGATCGCCGTTGTACTCGACACCAACACGCTGGTGTCGGGTCTCGGCTGGTCCGGGCCTCCCTCAGTGATCCTCGACTCGGCGCTGGCCGGCGAGTTGCTGCTGGTGTCCAGTCCTCCGCTGCTGGACGAGCTGGAACGGGTCTTGGCCTACCCCAAGCTGGCCGCAGTGTTCCCGGACCCAGCGGGGATCGCCGGGCAGATACGGGCGGTGGCGGACATGGTAGAGCCGGGGTTCACGCTCGCCGTGGTCGCCGACGAGCCGGACAACCGAGTCCTGGAGGCGGCGGTCCAGGCATGAACCGACGCCGTGGTCACCGGCGATACCGGGCTACTGGCCCTGGGGGTGTACGCCGGCATCCCGATCATGTCGGCGACGCGATTCCTGGAGTGGCGTCAGAGCCGCGAGCACTGACGCCAGCTTGTTCTCCGGCGCCCCGCGGCGCAACGGGGCTGTCCCGCAAGCGGATCGGCTACTGCGGCGCTCGAACTGCCAGCCCGCGTTCAGCGGCAGCGGTTGCAAGGCGGCACCCGAAGGTAGCGACGGATCCGTCTGTCTGCTCGGCGGCCAGGAGGACGCAGCAGTCCGGCAGCTCGAGGTTCGTCTCGGCCCGCAGGAGGGCAAGGCGCGCGGGTCCGTCCTCGGGCAGATGCTGCGTGCCGATGTGCAGCTGATCGAGGGCCGCGATGGCGCGGTCGAGATGGCCGGCCCGGGCAGGTCCGACGAGCACCTCGGCGATCGTGAGGGAGCTGGCTACGAGCAACTCGCCTGCGAAGTCGCTCAGAAGAGACGTAGCCGCCCCATGGTGAGCGTCCCTGGCATCCAGGTGGGCGATGAGCACGCTGGCGTCGAGCACGATCACGTGGGCCAGTCCTCGCGCAGCGCGTCGAGGTAGCCCTCGCCGTACAGCCCAGTGAGGGTCCCACTGGTACGTGCAACGGCTTCGCGGTACGCCTGGTTGCCTCTCTCCTGGCCCTCGACAAGGGCGCGGTGACCCTCCTCGAGGAGGTGGAGCAACAGCCTGGCCCGGTTGTCGCGGTCCTCGGGCCATCGCCGGGCAGCGGCGTCGAGAGCCCGGGCGACTGCCTCGCTCTCGGTAACCACATGACGAGGTCGAGTGGTCGGCACAGAAGGAAGTGTAACACCTACTGCGAGGGTGCCGCACCTGTGGCCCTCGGCCAACCCCCGCCGGGCGCCCATCTGGTGCGGCGTCACCGAACGCAGGTGCGCCTCGGCGGGAACGGCCGATGTCATCGACGCCTCCGTCGTGCTCGCCGCACGCCATCACCACGCCACCGTGGTCAGCTCCGACCGGGCCGACCTCCAGGTTCTGGACCCAGCGCTACCCGTGGTGGACTGTTGATCCCGCTGTCCGTTCCTGGTCTCGCAAGCGGATCGGTGCACGACACACCTACTCGCCGTCGCCGGTGCGCTCCTCTTCGTCGTTGCGGGACGCCCTGGGTGGCAGATGGAGGCGACTCGCCACCTGGCTCGGCGACTCGGCCAGGCCCGTGTCGAGCAGGCGCTGATCTGCGCTGACCAGCGGCATGCTCAGTGCGGAAGCTGTCGCGACCCAGCTTGCGTCATAGAAGGACAGCGCATGGCTCTCGGCGAGCCTTGCCGCTTGGCGTAGCCAGTCAGCGGTCATCACCAGAGGCTCACCCACGACAGCACGAAGGTCGTCGAGCTGATCGGCGACATCCGAAGCAGCCCATCGCAGCGCCCGAACGAGCACGTTGCCGACCTCGTAGATCGCGAGGTCGAGCACGTGCGCATCGAGCTCACCCGCGACGTGCGCCGAGCGCAACGCGCGGGCCTCCGACAGCTCTGCTTCTCCTTCGCTGTGGAACCACTTGATCAGCACCGAGGTGTCGATCAGCAGGTGGGTCACCTACGCGACTGCCGGTCGGCCCGCACGAGATCGACCGCTTCGAAGGTGCCGGCGTTGCGGAAACGCTGCTCAGACCGCTCGATCGCTGCTGCCACCCGCTCAGGATCCCGACGCGCGAGCTCCCGTCGTGCTGCCGCAGCCAGGAGCGCGCTGCGACTCGTTGATCGCCGGGCCGCTTCGGCATCGAGTTCCGCCAGCAGATCATCGGGAAGCGAAACCATGACCTTGGACATATATGGAATATAGCCGGTGGTATAGCCGTCGTCCCGGTCGGCGATGGCCCCCGGGAAGGGACGACAGCTCGGGCGCGGGGTGCTCCCGGTCCACCCACCTTCGGAGGAGCGAGACGTCCGCTCGAGGCCGCGATGACCGCAACCCGCGCTCCGTGGCGCAGCCGGCGAGGACGCTGAGGCCTGGGTCCGTCAACGAGCGGCGGCATCGACACGGACAGGAGACGGAGCACAGAGTGTCCGCCTCGTCCCTCGACCACGCCCGACGGCCGGACCGGAAAGGGCCAGCAGAGCGATGTCCGGGCCGCGCCCAACTGTCTGCGCATGGTGGGTGGATGTTGCTGGGTGTGGCCGCGGGCGCCGGGATCTCGGATCTCGGCGAGAGCCGGGCGCCTCTCGCCGAGGCCCTGGTCGACGTGGCGCTCCGAGCGCGAATCGCCGCCGGGAGGATCCCGCCGTCGACTGGAGCACCTTTGACGTGGTGGCCGTGGTGTACGCGTGGGGATATGTCACCCGGCGGGAGGCGTTCCTCGAGTGGGTCGACGCCGCAGCGGCGGCCACCGTGGTCAACGACCCCACGATCCTGCGCTGGAACAGATGTCCACCGGCTCCACGACGCCGGGCACACGGTGATGGTCCAGCCCTTCCAGAGCAGCGTCGACGGCTCCGGGGAGACCGCCCTTGTCTTCATCGGGGACCGTTTCAGCCACGCCGTCGGCAAAGCTGGCCTGCTCGCCGCTGACGCCGGCGAGACCGACCGGCTCTGGGAGCGAGAGATCACAACTCCCGCTACAGCCACGCCAGGGCAGCTGCACGTAGCAGAGGAGGTCATGGCCATGGTGGCCGCCAGGTTCGGTCCGACCGTCTACGCCAGGATCGACCTCGTCGACGACGAAGCCGGATGGCCACGGGTGCTCGAAGTCGAACTGGTCGAGCCGTCACTGTTCCTCACCGCGGCGAACGGGGCCGCCCAACGCCTCGCCGTCGCTGTCGCAAACCGAGTCACGCGGCCATCTCGAGTCTCGCCGCTCTGACGCAAGGAGCCCAGCTCCACCCTCCCCGGTTGGCGATGGGTCGGTGCGGAGAGCTCGACCGTTCGCGCTCTCCCCCACCACGGGCGTTCAGGCTCCGCCGCCCTCTCCGGGGCGGTGCGGTCAGGAGGCCGTAAAGCTGCCTTGACGGTCCCGGCTCGTCAAGATACCTTGACGGCCGTGGGGCACGTGCCTGCCAGCTCGGAGCTGAGCGATGTCGAGCGCGACGTCCTCAGGCTGCTCCTGATGGCGAGTGCCGAGTTCCTCGCTGACCGCTTGCGGGCGCAGGAGGCAACAGACGCAGGCTCGCCATTGCCGGCGCTCGTCGCGGCCCGCAGTCTGGGCCTGGTCGTCGAGGACATCGTGCGGAGGCTGGTCGCCGAGGCGCGGGCGGGGGGGCACAGCTGGGCGGCGATCGGCGCGACCTTGCACGTCACTCGCCAAGCGGCGTTCCAGCGGTTCGGTGGGAGCACGGACGGGTCGACGATGGAGATGGCCACGGGCGCCGTTCCCGATGCTTCGGCGCGCGCGGTGGCGATCCTCGAGCACTTCCTGGCCGGTCGCTGGGATGCGGTACGAGCCAGCTTCGATCAGCGGATGACCGAGAGATGCCCGGTTGGCCTGCTGGAGTCGGTCCGGGTGAAGCTGGGCTGCGAGCTGGGCGGCTTCACCACGATGGGCCCCCCGGTGGTCCGCGTCCGCGAGGGCTACACCGTCGTCGACGTGCCGCTCGTCCACGAGAGGGGCACCCGCTGCGGCCGAGTGGTCTTCGACGTGGACGCCCAGGTGGCCGGGTTCTTCGTGCTCCCGCCGCAGGGGGCCTGATGGCCACGCTGGTCGCGACCGGGCTGAGCTCCGGCTACCGGGGGCGAGCCGTGCTCCACGACATCGACCTCGATCTCCGCGCCGGACTGCACCTGGTCCTCGGTCCCAACGGGGCCGGCAAGACGACGCTGTTCCGCACGCTGGCCGGCGTCCTCCCACCCCTCGCGGGACGGGTCCTCGTCGACGGGCGCGACCCGGCGGTCGATGTCCCGGCCAGGGCGCTGGTGGGTGTGAGCACCCACCGGGTGGCGCTCGCCCCCCGGTTGAGCGTGGTCGAGAACCTGTCCTACTGGGCCCGCATCTTGGCGCTCCCCGCGCCGGACCGAGCAGCGCGCGTCGAGGGGCTGGTGGACCTGCTCGAGTTGGGTCCGATCGGCGGCCAGCGGGCCGGCACGCTCAGCCGCGGCCAGGCCCAGCGGGTGAGCCTTGCCCGGGCGCTGCTGGCCGACCCGCCGGTGCTCCTGCTCGACGAGCCGTTCTCGGGGGTCGACCCCGCCGTCGGGGTCCAGCTGCGCGGCCACTTGCGGGCGCTGGCCGAACGGGGCCACACCCTGGTCGTGTCGACCCACGAGCTGGCCGAGGCTGCAGAGATGGGCGGCGACGTGACGGTCCTGCAAGCCGGGCGCGTGGTCGGCCAGGGAGCCACCCCCGCGCTGCGGGCTGCGGTGGTCGGGGACGGGTACCGCCTCCGACTGCGGGCGAGCGGGGATCTGGTGGGCACCCTCACGAACCTCGGCTACCGCCCAGACCCGGCGAGCGGAGACAGCGTCATGGTCGAGGTGCCGAACGACGAAGCGGTCGAGGCGATCGTGGCCGCCCTCGTCGCGGCCGGGGTCGGCGTGCGTGAGGTCGCCCCAGCCGCCAACCCCCTCGAAGACCTGTACCTGCGCCTGATGGACGAGGGGGCTCGCGCCGATGCCCGTTGAGCGCGCAGATCGCATCGGCAGTCCCTGGACGCTCGCCAAGGCACTCGCGTGGCGCACCCGCCGGGAGGGGTTGCGCTACCTGCTCGTCACGTTCCTCCCGTTCCTGTTCATGCTGGCAGCGGTGATCGTGCCGTCGCTGTTGTCCAGAGCCAGCGTCAACGGCGCCGCCTTCGCGACGTTCGCCATCCGCGATGGTGCGAGGGCCGACACCGTGACGGTCGGGCTGGCGCTGCTGATCGGCCCGGGTTTCGTGGCGATGTTCGCCGCCGTCTCGGTCGCCACGCTCGTGCGCAACCTGGTCGGCTCCGAGGCCAGCCGGGGCGGCATCGAGGCGCTGCTCGCCGGCCCGTACCGCCCGATGAGCATCATGGTGGCCCTGGTCGGCTACGTCGGAGTCGTCGCCACCCTCTACTGGGCAGGGATGACCGCCATTGCAGCCGTGACGCTCGCGATCGTGGTATGGGCCAGCGCGGCCGCCTTGTCGCTCCCCGCCTCCTACCTCGTGGCGGCGTTGGTCCTGCCGTTGCTCGCAGCGTGGGCTGCAACCGGCCTCTCCTTGCTCGTCACCTTGCTCTACCCGCGCCTCGCCCAGGCGGGCAGCTTCGGGCTCAACCTGGGGAGCGGCGGCATCGGGACCCTGCCGGCGGTGCTTCCCGCTCTCGGAGTGCTCCTGGTGTTCACGATCTGGGCCCCCCACGTCGGCGCCGGAGCACTGGTCGCGATCGCCGGCAGCACCACCGCGGTCATCGCTGCCGGGAGCATCGCGATCGTCGCCCGCCGCTTCCACCCCGACGCCGTGCTCGAGGCGTGACCCGACCAGCCGAGAGGAGCCGACCATGGCCGACCAGATCTACCGCTGCTCCGACGACCACCTCTACAGCGCGTCCCTGGTGAGAGCGCTGACGCACTCGCCCCTGCACCTCGGGCCGAGGACACGGCTCCTGCGCTGCCCCGTCGACCATCACTGGCGCATGGCCACGCGCGTCAACCCCAACGACTTGAGCGAACGACAGCTCACGGAGGCCCGCCAGCATCGCCTGTGACCTGTGCTCCCCCCGTCGCCGCGTCGTCGAGCGGACCGGCCCGCCGGCCTCTCCGTCGCGTCACCGGTCCGGTGACAGGGCAGGTCGAGCGAGCGGACCGGCCGGGAGGACCAGTCCAGCCTGAGGACCCGTCCGGACGGAGGGGTGGTCGCTCCCACCCTCTGGACCCGAAGACCTCTCCTGCCTATGGTTGGCTCCTCTCGACGAAGGCCGGGATGGGAGGCGTCCGATGACTCCGAGCGGCAACTGCCGGATCGAGTGCGAGCGTGGACAGCATGACGGGCTCCTGCCCGACGTCACGGTGAGGCCCGACCTGCCGTGAGCAGCGAGCCCCCTCCGCGGCTGCCGCGCGGCTCTGTCATCTTGCCGCCCGTCCTCCCGAACCCACCCCTCTACAGCCCGAACAAGACGCCCCCGCACCCGGAGCTCCGCGAGATCCTCGAGCGCATGCTCGCGTCCTGGGACGGTGTCGAGACGATCGAGTTCGGCGTGCTGGAGAAGTTCCTCCGCCCCTGGGTCGGCGTCATGGACGATCAGCCCGAGGACTTCATGCGTTCCGGCGAGGATCGCCCCGCCTGGCACATCCACGCCTGGTTCGAGGCGGAGGACAAGTGGCGCATCGACGAGGAGTCCTGGCGCGGTCTCGGGTCGACGGAGACGGCGATCTACTCCCTGATCGTGAACGGAGACAGGTGGGAGATGCGGGAGGACGGTGTGCGGGCCTCCGGCGGTACCCGCGCCGATGCCGAAGTCAAGCGTGACCGATGGTTCGCTCGAGGGCTGTCCTGCGGGCGCCCGTACCTGTCGGCCCGAGAGAACGCGCAGCTCTGGTACTGGAGCGCCCCGCAACTCTGGGTCGCCAACATGGAGCTCATCGGGCAGCCACTCGAGCGAAGATCGAGGCCGGACCTGCTCTCCGGTCGGTCGATCGTCCATCTCCTTGCGACAACGGGACCGTTCGTGCCGCCTCTCCCAGAGGTGCTCGACCCCGGGCGCAGGCGAGAGCTCAGCGACCGGTGGTACACCGGCGCAGACTGGGACGGCGACCAGGAGATCCTGGACGACGCGGACTTCTTCCAGCTCTGGGTGGACATGGACACCGGCTTCATCCGCCGGTTCACCAAGGAAGAGACCAACGGGCGCTCGCTCGACATCGCCATCCCGAGGCTCGTCATCAACCACGACATACCGGACGAGATCTTCGCCCTGAGCGAATGAGGGACATCGGCGACCGAGCAATGCTCGGAAGCGCCTCCGGCTGTCGGGAGCCCACCTGCGCTCGGTCGGGCGGCGCGGACCCTGCTCTCCCCAGCCCCGGCCCCAGGCCCAGGTCGCGCCCCACCATCCCCAGTGCCACGCCCAGCCACGCCCAGCCCCGCCCAGCCCCGGCCACGCCCAGCCCCGGCCTCGCCCAGCCCCACCCCGGCCACGCTCAGCTCGTCCGCTCCTTCAACAGGGTGAGCAGGTCCCGGCGCGCCATCCAGGCGAGCCCGAGCGGAGCCGTCGCGACGGCGAGCAGCGCCGCACGGGTGACGGCCACGAGGGCGGCCCGCGCGGGCGCCCAGCCCCCGTGGCCGAGGACGGCGAAGAGCCCGAGCCACGCCAGGGCGACGACCGCTCCCGCCGAGACGACGAGGTCGATCTCACCCGGACGGAGCAGCGCCACCGCGGTCCGCCTCGTCCCCGTGACGACGTAGACCGCGAGCTCGTGGCGGCGCGCCCGGGACGCGAGGAGGAACACCGCGCCGAGCACGACGCCCCCCGCAACCCACGCGAAGCGGCTGAGGCGCCCCGCCCAGTCCGCCGCCGGCGTCGGGACACCCGGCGTCGTCGGCAGCACCGTCGAGATCGTGAGCCCGCTCACCCCGGGGAACGCGCCGAGCAGGCTCGGGAGCGCCGAGGCGTACTCGCCGGTTGCGACCTGGACGTAGCAGGCCTGGACCGTCCCGACCGGTGCGGAGGGAGCGAGGACGAGCCGGCCGAAGAACGGATCGCGTGCCCCGAGCGCCGCGACCGCTGCGACCCGCACGGCCCGCCCCCCGATGTCGAGATAGGAGCCGGGCACCACCCCGAGCTGGCTCGCGAGCTCGTCGGAGAGGACGAGCCCAGCACCGGGAGGGGCACTCGACCCGCCGGAGAGGGCGCCGACGAGGTTGCCGACGGCGGCTGCCTCCGGGAAGCCGAGGCTCGGGCTCGACGCGGCCGCCACCGTGGTCACGGCGCCGATCCCGCCGACCGCGACGATCCCGTGCTGGCCATCCAGGCGGGCGCAGGCAGCCGCCGGGAGCGCTGCCCCGGTGGTCGTGGCGATGCGGGCGGTGGTCGAGCCCGACGCGACGAGGCCCGCAGCTGTCGCGTCGATCGAGGTCGCGCTCGAGAGCTCGGAGAGCCCGACCCCGACGAGCACCGCTGCGGCCAGGAGCGCGGCCCCCACGCTCTGCAAGGGGCGCGCGGCGAGGTTGGCGAGGATCTCGCGGACGAGCTCGCTCGGGCGCCAGTCGGTCACCGTCTCCCCAGTGCCACGGTGTCGAGCTCCACGACCCGGTCGCAGCGCCGGGCGACCCGGGGGTCGTGCGTTGCCACGACGACGGCTCGTCCGGCCGTCGCGCAGCTCCGCAGCGCCGCGGCGACGGCGTCGGTCCCCGCCGGGTCGATCTGGCCCGTCGGCTCGTCCGCCAGCACCACGGGCCGGCCACTCGCGAGCGCCCGTGCGACCGTGACGCGCTGGGGCTCACCACCCGAGAGGGTCGCGGCGACGGCGCCGAGGCGCTCGCCGAGACCCACCGCCTCGAGCGCGTCGGCGGCCTGCACGACGGAGGCGTTCCGTCGCTCGCCCTGGCAGAGCAGGGCGACCGCCACGTTCTCGAGCGCCGTCCGCGCCTCCAGGCAGGCAGAGTTCTGCAGGATCCAGGCGAAGCACTCCCGGGCGAGGCGGCGCGCCGCGCTGCGACTCGCCCACGCGTCCTCGCCGCGGACCACCACCCGCCCGGCGCTCGGCGGCAGGAGCAGCCCGAGCGCCGAGAGCAGCGTCGACTTGCCCGAGCCACTCGGGCCCGTGACGCCGACCAGCTCCCTGGCGCGCACCTCCAGGGAGATGTCCGCGAGCACCGGGCTCGCGAGGCCCCGGTAGGTGTGGCCGAGGTGCGTGCCGACGAGGAGGGGGGCGTCGGGGGCCCGGGCTCCCCCCTCTGCTCCCGGAGCGGGCCCCGCTGCGGGTCTCCCCCGGTCCGCCCCCACGCCCCGACCGCCTCGCCGACCCAGAGCTCCCGTCACGTCGGTCTCCTTCAGCAGGAGCGTCCCCGCGCGACCTGCGCCGGGTTCGCCACGACGTCCTGCACCGAAGCCGGCAGCCCGGTCACCGCCACCTCGCCGGGGGGTCCGCCGTGGGTGCGGACGAGGATCGGTCGGAGCCGACCGGACGAGACGGTGAAGACGCAGAGCTGCCCGGCGGCGTCCGCCACGACCGCAGCGGTCACGACGGTGGTGTAGCGGCGGGGGTGCACGAGGGCGATGGTGCCCGTGAGGCTCGTCGCCCCGCTCCCGAGCACCTTCGCAACGGTTGCGAGCGCACCCGGCGCCGAGACCCGAAAGCCCGGCTCGACGGGGACGGTCGGTCCCTCCGAGAGGGTGAGCGCGAAACCAGCGCTGCTCGCCGGGAGCGTTCCCGGGACCCCACCCACCGCGCTGGCGGTCAGGGAGAAGGGCTCCAGCTGCTTGGTCGAGCTCACCACGACCGCACCCGGAGCGGGCGGGCTCTCCCCGACGGTGACGGCGACGCTCGCGACGTGGAGCGACGCCACCGGCAGCCAGACCACCCAGGAGGGGGATGGCCCCGAGCAGGCCGCCCCGGCCACGCGTCACGGCTCGCCGCTCACCTGGGATCGGCGTGCGCGGTCCTCGCCGGCGCTCACGAGCCGAGGCTCTGGACGAACTGGCCGTAGGTCGCCTCGCACTGGCCCACCTGGTGCTGTTGCGCCGGGGTGAGGGAGGAGAGCGAACCCGCGGTGTCGAGCAGGCGGAGGATCGCCGTGTCGCTCGCGCTCGGCGAGATGCGGACACCTGCGGCGATCAGGCAGCGCAGGAGGGCGGGGCGCTCCGCGGCGAGCGCGCTCCCCGAGAGCGCCTGTTCTGCCTGCCAACGGGCGGTCACCTCGAAGGCGTAGCGGGCGAGGCAGTCCTCGAGGACCTGGTCCGCCCGGGCGAAGGGATCGGCACCGACCGTGGAGGAGGTCGCGCTCGACGAGGACGTCCCCGTCGAGGAGGCCGCGGCGCCGGGGGCGTAGCTGATCGAGAGCCCGAACTGCTCCGGTCGCCTGTCGGCGCTCCGCGGCACCAGGCGCACCCCGAGGCCCGGTAGCTCGTTCTCCGCACAGCTCGTGGCGGCTTCCATCGCCGTCTCGTAGTCGGCGAAGGTGATCGTCCGGTTCGCGAGGATCGCTCGTTGGAAGGCGTTCGGCCCGGGCACGCGCTCCCCTGCGGCGACGAGGGAGGAGGTCTCCTGTTGGAGGTAGACGACGGCGGTCGGGCTCAGGCCCTACTCGAGGGCCCGCAGGCTCGCTGCGGCGGGGGACGCCGACTTCGGTGTCGTCGGTCTCGGGGAGCTACAGGAGCTCGCCAGGATCGCGAGGGCGACGACGCAGACGACGGCGACGATCCGCCGGGCACCCCCGGGTCGCCGGGTCGAGAGCCGGCTCGACATCTCACCTTCCTCCCACGAGCGACCCGGGCCGGCTGGTCGTCCAGCACTGCTCGGGACCGAGAGGCGGGCTTGTCGGGCGGGACGGGCCGCGGCGGGCGGCGTCGCATCGACAGCGA
>JAJYWE010000073.1:0-3517 GCA_021791675.1 Actinomycetes bacterium
GACCTCCCGGCGCGAGCTACCCGGTTGGGGCCCCGAGAGCGCCGGGGCGAAGCACGACATTTCCCGTCACCACGTCCATTTCCCGTCACGTAGCTCCTTCCGGTTCTGGATCTCCTCGACGCCACGTGAGTGACGAAACGTCGGCGGCGTATGAAGTCTCGATCAGCTGGAACGAGATCCCGGCAGCCGTCGCCGCTTCGATCTGATCCGCGATACCGAGCGTCGCTGGAATGGCCTGGGCGATGTCGGCAAGCCATTCACGCACCTCTTGCTCGTCGTCTTCGTCGACGAGGATCGCGAAGAGCGAGAACCGCGCCGGTGGAGCGCTCTCGTCGAACTGCATGAGGACATCGCGCACCCGCCGCGCCACGGATCGATATCGATGGCGAGTGACCACGTTGGCGATTTGCTTGGCAAGCGGGATCAAGGTCGGTGGCACTGCAGGGCGGTCGTAGCGCAAACCGAGCCATGTCGTGAAGGCTTGGCGGCGCGCGGAATCCAAGTCCCGCCGTCTGACGCCTCGAGCGACGAGGGCTCCGAGCACAGCGGCAGATGCGAGCGGACGTGGGCACACCGAGTGGACGTACTCAGTGTCCGTGAGGAGAAACTTTGCCGAACGAATGCCCCAGTCGCGGGGCGGCTCGTCGAGGAAAACCGGCCGCAGCTCGACCGAGGGCTCGATCTCGGTGCTGTCTGTCTGATCGAGGTCGCAGTCCTGCGTAGCGACCACCCACCGGTTGTGTTCGCCCTGGCGACGCTCGGGGTGCCCCGTGGGGCCGAGTACCACCGCGTCGAGGGGGAGTGTGGCCTCCAGGATGGAACCTTGCCGCCAGCCTTCCTCGTACAACGACGCCATGCACGGGGCGTTAGTCGTGCAGGGGCGCCGTCGCGCCATCCCGCCGTGGTCGAGTCCCAACGAGCAGGCCGGGAGTCCGGGGCCGCAGGCCGTCGATGGCGGCCAGGTATGCCCTCGCGACCTCGCCCGCCTGCATCTCCTCGATCGCCGACCTTCGTCCAGGCGGAGCGGTGTCAAGAAGGCGCGCGACCGTGTCAGGGTCTCGGTTTGCGAGGAGGTAGATGCGCTCGACAAGGTCGTGCATCTCGGTGAGCCGCCGACGGAGGTCACCGCTGCGGCCGTTTACGAGCGGACGGCCGCTCTCGATGCCGAGCACCGTCGTGTGGCTGGTGCTGAGGACCTCGGCGAGTCGACGAGCCGACCAGCCAGTCCACTCCTTGAGGTGACTGACGATGCGCTGCATCTCCGGCGCGGGGCGTGGAATCGGCGGAGGAACGACGAGCGCCCAGCCGCCAAGAGTCCAGAAGGTCGAGCCCGTGTTCAACGGCACAGGTGGGACGACTCGCTCCACGGGCTCGCCGCGGAGCGCTTCATCGTACAGAGTTCTGGTTTCAATCCACGTCATCAGAGAACCTCGAGACCGAAGTATGTCGCACCTTCTGGGGCAACCGCCCAGAAGAAGAAGCGGTCGATTTGGTCGTGGAGCATCGTCACTTGGCGGGACAACTCGTCTGGATCGAAGGGTTGTGGCGCATCGACGAATAGGTCGACGTCGAGGAGAAAGGCGGGACTGCGCGGCTGGGCGGGGAGGACTCCCGGCACCATCGTGTTGGCAGGGATGAGCCCGTGCCGCACGATCGCCTGGATGTCGACCGGTGGTCCGCTCAGCTCTCCTACGGGCGATGCGGCCAGCTGCGTCTGGGTGATGCTCGTGATGAGGCGGGTCGTGTCTCCGATCGCGTCCGTCGCGCTCCACCCCGTCAGCTCAGGCTTGAACCAGTGATGCCACGCGGCGTCGTCCCCGGGCGGAACCTCGGCGATGTTGAGATAGCGCACCCCGAGACGATCCCCCCGTGACACTCCAGCGCCTTCGGCCAGCGCACGCAACACCGAGCGGAACCGCTCGGAGAACTCCGCAAACTCCCCGTACTGCGGACCGACGCCGAGTGTCGCGCTGTCAGGAGCAAGGACGAGCCACCAGCCCGCGTCGTCATCGAAGCGCCAGGTCTGAGCAATCTGGGCCTCAGCGGCCGCAGGACCGGCAGGCGCGACGAGGAGCGAGACCTGCTGTACCTGCTGTCGCTTCATGTAGGGGAAGGCCGCGTCAAGCCGTTCCTGAACCGGAGCGACACCCTCCAGGGTCGCGAGGCGTGACCGCACCGGAAAGCGAACCTGGCCGAGTGCTTGGATCAATGGCGGGCGGACGAGCCGGTAACGAGGAGGGCGCTCGAGTCCGAACATCAACAAGCGTTCCACATGCGTTCCACATGACGAGCATAGCGAGTGTGGCCACCCGCCGTGGAAGAGTGCCACCGAGTTGTCACCCGCCGAAGCCGGTCGTTCCCGGGGGTGCGCAACGGGGCGACCGCGTCACTGAGTTGCGACTTCGTATCGGTGCAGGTGCTGGCTACAGCCCGCCCAGCAAGACTGGCAACCCATCGGAGCTACACCAATGGGCCGAGGTGCACAGGCATGTCGGGGTAGCCGCGGGCGAGCCTCGGTACTCGGAGCCCCAGACCGCCCTGGTATCCCAGACCCCGAGGATGGCGTCGGCTCAGGCCGCCCGCAGCGCCGCCTGCAGCTTCGCCGGCGTGTCCTTCGGCGAGATCTTGTACCAGACGCGCTCGAGGCGACCCTGCTCGTCGACGAGGAAGGCCGAGCGCTCGATGCCGAGGTACTTCCGGCCGTACATGCTCTTCTCGACCCAGACGCCGTAGGACTCGGCCACCTCGTGGTCGGGGTCCGACAGGAGGGGGAAGCCGAGGCCGTACTTGGCGTCGAAGGCCGCCTGGCGCGCCGGGGCATCGGGGCTGATACCAACCACCGCGGTCGTGCCGAGGTCGGGTAGGACGTCTCGCAGGCCGCACGCCTGCGCCGTGCACCCGGGCGTGTCGGCCTTCGGGTAGAAGTACACGAGCACCTTGCGGCCGGCGAAGTCCCCGAGCGAGACCTCGGTACCAGCCTGGTCCAGGAGGCGGAACGGCGGGGCGGGGCTGCCTTCTTCGAGCCTCGATACCATGGCGGCGATGCTATCCGGCGGTACTGGGCCGCTCCCGGACGGCACCCGTGGCGGGCACAGCACGAGCAGCTGGGAAGCACCACGCACCGCCCCGGGGAAGGCGGCCCGGCGCGCAGCTCGCCTCGCCGCCGACGGGCCGGCGTGTGTCTGGTGCGGACGGACCCTCGAGGAGGGCCTGGTCCGGGCGACGACCGAGCACGTGGTGCCCCGAGTCAAGGGCGGGCCGTCCTGGGCGGAGAACGAGCTGGTGGCCTGCGCCCGGTGCAACCGAGCCCGGGGCCACCGCACGCCGGCGGAGTGGGCAGACGAGTGCGAGCGGCGGGGATGGCCGGTCGACCGCGAGCGCATCAGGCGCGCGCTCGAGGAGCTGGCGGCGGCGATCGGCGAGCGCGGCGGGATGCGCCGGGCGCGGCGGTACGTCGAGTCACAGCGACGCCGGTTTCGCTGAGGAGCGGGCTTCGCCGGGGACCGGGCTTCGCGCA
>JAJYWE010000073.1:3617-11724 GCA_021791675.1 Actinomycetes bacterium
TTGCCTGAGAGGCAACCCCCCGACCGCCCGGTCACGCGGCGAGGCGCGGCAGACTGGAGGCCGTGCTTCCCTCGCTCCCCGGCGCCGGCACGGCTCCGCTCGGCCCCGACACCCGCCAGACGGCACTCGAGCGCCTCGGCGCCGAGACCTTCGACCTGCTCGTCGTGGGTGGCGGCGTCGTCGGGGCCGGCTCCGCGCTCGACGCGGCGACCCGGGGGCTCTCGGTCGCGCTGGTGGAGGCCCGCGACTTCGCCGCCGGTACCTCGAGCCGGTCGAGCAAGCTGATCCACGGCGGGCTGCGCTACCTCGAGCAGCTCGACTTCCACCTCGTGCGCGAGGCGCTCGTCGAGCGGGGGCTCCTGCTCGAGCGCCTGGCGCCCCACCTCGTGCGGCCGCTCCCGTTCCTGCTCCCGCTCACCCACCCGGTGTGGGAGCGGGCCTACCTCGGTGCCGGCGTGCTGCTCTACGACGCACTCGCCGCCACCGGACGCACGACCGCGGGCCTGCCGCACCACCGGCACCTCTCCCGGCGGGCGGCGCTGCGGCTCTTCCCCGGGCTGCGCCCCGATGCGCTCGTCGGCGCGATCCGCTTCTACGACGCGCAGGTCGACGACGCCCGCCACACCCTGATGGTGGCGCGCACCGCCGCCGCGTACGGCGCGGTCGTCGCCAACCGGGCCCAGGTCGTCCGCGTCGAACGAGAGGCGGGGCGGGTGGTGGGCGCGACCGTCGCCGACCTCGACGCCGAGGCGTCGGCCGGGGCGACGATCCCGGTCCGGGCCCGGGTCGTGCTCGACGCAACGGGCGTGTGGACCGAGGACGTCGAGGGCCTCGCCGGCGCCGCGGGCAGCGTGCGGGTGCGCGCGTCGAAGGGAGTCCACCTGGTCGTCCCGGCAGCCAGCATCGAGGGCCAGACCGCACTCATCCTCCGGACCGAGACCAGCGTGCTCTTCGTGCTGCCCTGGGGCGAGCACTGGATCATCGGCACGACCGACACCGACTGGACCCTCGAGCGCGCCCACCCGGCGGCCAGTGCCTCGGACGTCACCTACCTGCTCGAGCACGTCAACCGCTACCTCGCGCGCCCGCTCGGCACCGAGGACGTCGTCGGCGTCTACGCAGGGCTCCGCCCCCTCCTCGCCGGCGAGTCCGACGCGACGAGCAAGCTGAGCCGCGAGCACGTCGTGGCGACGCCGACTCCCGGGCTCGTCGTGGTGGCGGGGGGCAAGTACACGACCTACCGGGTCATGGCCGCGGATGCGGTCGACGCCGCAGTGGAGGTGCTCGGGGGCGACTGGCCCCGCTCGGCGACCGCCGACACACCGCTGCTCGGCGCGCCCGGTTTCGCCGCCCTGCGAAACCAGCGTTCCCGCCTCGCCCACACCTACCACGTCGACCCGGTCCAGATCGACCGCCTGCTCGGCCGGTACGGCAGCCTCCTCCACGAGGTGCTCGGACCGACGCTCGAGGACCCGAGCCTGGCCGAGCCGCTCGAGGGGGCCCCGGGCTACCTACGCGCCGAGATCCGCTACGCGGCAACCCACGAGGGTGCGCGCCACTTGGAGGACGTGCTCACGCGCCGGACCCGGGCCAGCATCGAGTACCCCGACCGGGGGCTCGCCGCCGCTCGCCCGGCAGCGGCGCTGCTGGCGGACGTCCTCGGGTGGGACGAGGCGCGCATCCGGGCCGAGGTGGCGCACTACACCCGCCGGGTCGAGGCCGAGCGACGCGCCCAGGAGGAGCCCGACGACCGCTCTGCCGCGACGACGCGGAACGAGGCCGGCGACATCGCGCCCGAGCGTCCCCTCGTCCCCGAGAGCGCCTCGGCGACCGACCTCACCCCTGCGCCCGGGCTCCCCCTCGCACCCGCGGCGCCCGTCGGGCCCGAACCGGACGGGGCGGCCGTGCCGTGAGCACCACCGCAGAGACCGCCGCGGTCGGGCCAGCGGCGAGCCCACCCGGGCAGGGGCCGGCCCCGACCTCCCTCCTCGCGCCCTTCGGCGTGCGCGCGTTCCGCTGGCTCGAGGGCACCGCGGTCTTCTCGAACATCGGGATCTGGATCCTGTCCCTGGTGAGCGGCTTCATCATGGAGAGCCTCACCAAGGTCCCGGTGCTCGTGACGCTGGCGGCCGCCATGACCTCGATCACGGGGCTGCTCAGCGCGTCGCTCTCCGGCGCCGCGGCGGATGCCCGCGACCGCCGGGCAATCCTGCTCCTCGCGAAGCTGATCCTGCTCTCCTCGGCGCTCTTCCTGGTGCTGGTCTCCGCTGCGGGGGCGCTGACCCCGGCCACGCTTCTCATCGGCCTGGCGGGCGTCGGGATCGCGAGCGGGACCTCGTCCCCGTCGTGGTGGAACACGGTGAGCAGCCTCGTGCCGTCCTCGCTGGTCCCCGTCGCCCTCAGCATCGACAGCTTCCAGTGGAACATCGGCCAGGTGCTCGGGCCCATCCTCGGGGGCTACATCCTCCACACGGCAAAGGCGACGGTCCTGTTCGCAACCTGCGCGGTGCTGGTGATCCCGCTCATCGGCTTCCTGTTCGTCTGGCGGGGCCGGAGCGAGCTGGCCCTCTCCACCCCGGGGGCCGCGGCGGCGGAGCGACTGTTCGGTGCGATCTCCGCAGGTTGGCGCTTCTTCTACTACACCCCCGGCTTGCGGACCATCGCTGCCCGAACCGGGCTCTACGTGTTTCCCGCTGCCGCACTGGGGGCGCTCCTCCCGCTCGTCTCGGCGCACTACCTCCACGCCTCGGCCTTCGTCTACGGCCTCTACCTGGCCCTCGGAGGGGTGGGCGCGCTCCTCGCCGCCCTCGTCCTGCCGCGGCTCAACGGAGCGCTCCACCTCGACGTGCTGATCGGGCTCGCGACGGCGGCCAACGCCCTCGCGGTCGGCGCGCTCGCGTTCGAGCCGACCCCGTTCGTGGCCGTTCCCGCCCTGCTGCTCGCCGGCGGCTGCTGGGTCTGGGTGACCACCGTCCTCACGATCGCCACCCGCAACTCCGCCCCGACCTGGGTCCGGACGCGTGCACTCGCGAGCTACTACCTGGTACAGCAGGCCCCGTATGCCCTCGGCGGCGTGGCCTTCGGCGTCGTCGACTCCCTCCTCCCGCTCCGGCTGACGCTCGGCATCGACGCTGCGCTGTTCCTCCCCGGCCTCCTCCTCATCTCCCGCCTCGGGCTGCCTGTCGTCGACACCGAGGGGCTTCGGATCATCTCCCTCCCGGGAGTCGTCGCGGGCGACCATGTCGACCCGGACGACGGACCGGTCATGATCCTCGTGGAGTACCTCCTCGACGAGGACGACGTCGAGGACTTCCTCGCCGAGATGGCCGAGCTGCGCCTCGTGCGCCGCCGGCTCGGCGCGACCCGATGGGGTGTCTACGAGGATGTGATCGAGCACGGGCTCTTCGTCGAGACCTTCCTCGTCAGCTCGTGGGAGCAGTACCTCCGCAGCCGGGAGCACTACACGGCCGCGGACGCCGCCGTCGAGGCAGCCGCCGAGCGCTTCCACCGCGGCCCCGGCGCCCCCCACGTGACCCGCCTCGTCCACCCGGACACCCCCGAGGCTGCGCAGGCTCGCTCGAGTTGGCGCCGCGAGCTCGCGCACCGGCTCGTCGATCCCTTGGGGGACGGTCGCGGCTGGGGCCGAGCCGGCACCTCCCGCAGCGAGGACCCGGACGACGAGCACATGGGCTGGGTCGCCAGAGGCGGACGACGCCTCCTGCTCGGCGAAGACCGTGGTGCTCCACGGCTCGGCGAGGATCGGGACGGGCGACGCCGAGAAGTTGACCGAGAGGGCGAATCGGAGCCGTAGCCGGGGATCGCGGCGGGGAGCGGACCAGGGAACCGGTCCGGGTACGGCCGAAGGTCCAGCCGGGGGCGGGCACTGGGGGTGTCGCCGGAGGCCCCGTCGAGGACGCGAACCGGGGGCGCAGCCGAAGCCACGCCCCCGGTTCGCTCCTTCCCAGCCTGGCCACGACACGCGCAACAGCTCCGAAGAGGCGACGCCGCCCGCTCAGCCGCGTGTCATCACCTCCGTGGAGCTCAGTGCATCCCGGCAGCCGGAGCCAGCGCCTCGAGCGACCCCGTTGCCGAGTTGTCGAAGTAGATGACCGTCTGGCCGTTGACCGTCGTCGCCGCGAGGCCGAAGAGCGAGCCGGCGGGGCTCTCCGGGGCGATGTTCTTCACGCCGACGACGCGCCCGGAGGTCGTGAGCTCGACGAGGTCGTTGTTCACGGCCCCGTTGACGACCAGGAGGTTGCCGTTCGACGGGTCGATCGCCAGCTGCTGGGGGGCGTGCAGCGGCCCACCCGCCCGAACGACGATCGGCGTCGCCGGACCGGTTGCGCTGTTCGCAGCGGGGATCGCGACGATCTCGTTCGTGGCGTCGTCCGAGACGTAGAGGGTGTCGTTCGCCGGGTCGAACACCATGCCCTGCGGGCCGGCCGCCGTTGCTGCCGTGGAGCCGGCCGGACTGGCAGGCAGTCCCTTGGCAAGGAGCGTGTAGGTCGAGCCGAGGGGCTGACCGGTGTTGCCGGCGAGCGGGTCGAGGCGCCAGATGCCGCCACCACCCTGGCCCGTCGTGCCGTTGCCCGCGTTGGTCCAGTAGAAGGAGACGGAGCCGTTGACGTCGCTCACTGCCTGGCCCCAGACCCCGTTGAAGATGGGCATGCCGGTCGTCGTGTTGTCGAACAGCGCGCCGGGCACCGCTGCACCCGCCGGGCTCACGAGCGCCACGCTCCCGTTCGAGCCGTCGTAGACGCCGGCGGCGTTGGCAGGGCCGTAGTCGCCGAGCCAGACGATGTCCTTGGCCGGGTTGAGCGCGATGCCAACTGGTCCGACGATCCCGTTGGCCGCGCTGCCCTGGAAGAACAGGCTCGACGAACCCGTCGCCGGGTCCACCTGCATGATCGACGTGCCGGCGCCCGCCAGGCCAGCGCCGTTGTTGAAGTCCGTCACCAGCACGTTGCCTGCGGTGAGGTGGCCAGCCGTGATCGGCACGATCGCGAGCGAATAGGGGTTCGCATCGCCGTTCGGCGCGACGACCGAGGCGACGAAGTGTGCGCGGAGCTGGGCGAGTGACCCCGGTCCCGCCATCGTGCCGCCCTGGCCACCCACCATCGAGGGGGTTGCAGCGGCTGCGGCGCCTGCCGACGCCGCGAGCAGCGCTGCGGCACCGAGCAGGGCGCCACCGGCGAGCGCCGGACGGTGCCACCGGCGGGCCCGTCGGGGCGCCGGGTTCGGAAGTGCGGTCTCGTGCATGGGTCCTCCAAAGGTTCGGTCGACGTGAGGTGGGACGTGCCGGACTACGTCGGCGGCCGGGCTCCCGTTCACCGATCCGTCGACCTGGCGGGGCGCGTAGGGTCGGCGTCGACCGAGACGTCGAGGTGGAGGTGACGGAAGTGGCATCCGAGAGCGCAGCGACGCAGGAGAACCCTCGCCAGAACGTGAGCTTCCCGAGCAACGGGCACCGGGCGCACGGCTACCTGGCGCTCCCCTCGACGGGCCGGGGGCCCGGGGTGATCGTGATCCAGGAGTGGTGGGGCCTCACCGACCACATCGCGGGGATCGCCGACCGGCTGGCGGCGGAGGGCTTCGTCGCCCTCGCCCCGGACCTCTTCGGTGGGCGGGTCGCCCACGACGCCGACGAGGCCGGGTCGCTCATGGGCTCGCTCGACACGGCCGCCGCGGCGCGGGACCTCGGGGGCGCGGTCGACTACCTCCTCGCCCACCAGGCGGTGACGGGTGACGCTGTCGGAGCGGTCGGGTTCTGCATGGGTGGGGGCTTCGTGCTGCTCCTCGCCCTGCAGCAGGGCCGGAAGATCGCCGCAGCAGTCCCGTTCTACGGCGTGGGGAGTGGCGCGCAGGCAGCTGACTTCTCCGGGCTCACCGCGGCCGTCCAGGGCCACTACGGCGAGCAGGACGCGTTCTTCCCGGTCGAGGATGCGCGTGCGCTCGAGGCGAAGATCCGGGCGGAGTCGGGTGCCCCGGTGGAGTTCTTCTACTACCCCGCCGGCCACGCCTTCCACAACGACGAGAACCACCTCGGCACCTACGACGCCGACGCGGCACGTACGGCCTGGGAGCGCACCGTCTCGTTTCTCCGCGCGAGGCTCGGCTAGGCCCCGCCGCACGGGCCCACGGGGACGAACCGCACGCGGGTCACAGGAGCCCCAGGGCGGGTCTTGCCGGGTGCGTGGGTGGTGCCGCTTCGCCGCCGTACGAGGACGAGACCTCGCCGATCCCTCCCCATTGCACCGGGCCGGCACTACGCTCCCGCCATGCGCTCCCGCTGGGCACGTCCGTGGTACGCAGCCACCCTGGTCTGTGTGCTCGCGGGCGTCGCCCTCAGCGTCTACACCGCGAGCCACACGGCAGGGCGCTTCGACACCCCGACCCTGCGGGCACTCAACACCTTCGCCTTCTTCACCGTCCAGTCGAACCTGCTCGTCGGGATCGCGATGGTGGTCCTGCTCGTCCGCCCGAGCGCCTCGGGCATCGGCTTCGCGACCCTCCGCCTCACCGCTCTCGTGTCCATCACCGTGACCGGCGTCGTCTACCACGTCGCCCTGTCGAGCGTGTTCGTGCTCTCGGGGATCGACGAGTTCGGGAACCAGCTGGTGCACACCGCCGTCCCGGTCCTCGCGGTCGCCGGGTGGCTCCTCTTCGGTCCCCGGCGGCTGACGTCGGCGCGCGTCGCCTGGCTCTCGCTCTCCTACCCCCTCGCCTGGCTCGTGTTCACGCTCGTCCGGGGAGCGTTCGTGCACTGGTACCCCTACCCGTTCATCGACGTCACGAGGATCGGCTACGCCGGCGCGCTCGTCAACTGCCTGTGGGTCGCCGCCCTCTTCCTCGGCCTCGCCGGTGTGGCGACCCGGGTCGACCGTGCCCTCGGCACGTCGGCGGGGACGGGGGCGCCAACGCCTCCGACCTCACTGGACACCACGCCGGCCGACCTGGGGAGGGCGGCGAGCCCGCGGGTGCCGTAGACGCGGGGAGAGCCCGCTGACGCCGTGGTGGGGAACGGCGGCACCGGCCGGACGGGCGACCCTCACTCGCGGCGCGCCTCCCCGAGCACGTGCGGCGAGAGGGGCGCGCAGATCGAGCACGCCGGGAAGCGAAACCGGCGCCACGACTCCGGACGGAAGCCTGCCGCCTCGATCGCCGCGAGGGTGTCCCTCGCCGTGTGGCACCCACCGGCGACCGCCGGCCAGGCACGGTCGAGCACCCGTTGCACCCGAGCGATCCCTGCCGAACCGGCGAGGACGTGCTCGTAGAACCGAAGCACCCCGCCCGGCCGCAGGACCCGGGCGACTTCGGCGAGCGCAGCCGCCTGGTCGGGCACCGAGCAGAGCACCAACGACGTGACTGCGGCGTCGAAGGTCGCAGCCGCGAAGGGCAGGCGGTCGGCCAGGGCGCCCACGACGTCCACCGCCACCGGGCTCCCCCGGGCGGCCCGCGCTGCCAGCCGCCGCAGGTACCCGTCCGGCTCGACGGCGACGACCCCGCGAACCCCGGCGGGGTAGTGGGCGAAGTTCCCGCCCGGGCCGGCACCGAGCTCGAGGACCAGACCGTCGAGCCCCTCGAGCAGCTCGACCCGGTGCCGTCGCGCCCCTGCGGCGTCGGCCGCCGGAGCGATGGCGGCATAGGCACGGGCGAAGCCCGATCGTGCCAGGCGCTGCGCCATCCGGCGATCAGCCGATGCCGGACGCGGGATCTGGCCGCCCGTCCTGGTCGCCGACCGACCCCCCTCCGCCGTCATCGCCGGCGGGAGCGGCCCCGGAGCCGTCTCCACCCGGATCGCTGGAGGGGGCGGCCCCGGAGTCGCCCCCGTCCTCCGAGGGGGGGAGCTCGGCGGAGCCCCCCGTGCGCGGCGGCAAGACGTAGCGGGAGCGGCTCGGGTCCCGAGCATCCAGGTGCAGGCCGGGCTCGTCCTCGTCCGGCTCTCCCGGTGCCTCGGCGACGGCTTGGACCTCGTCGGGCTCCTCGCCGAAGATGGCTCGCGCCATCCCGAGCATCGCCGCGCCGAGCACCTGGCCGCCGCCGCTGTGCGCGATCCGGCCCATCGCTCCGGAGGGGCGCACCGGCTCGGAGGCGTCGTCGGGATCGG
>JAJYWE010000018.1:0-21056 GCA_021791675.1 Actinomycetes bacterium
CCCCGCGTGTGAGGCGCTGACCCCGGCCGTACAGTATGGGAGCAATGCGCCTCGGGGTCTTGGACGTCGGCTCGAACACGGTCCACCTCCTCGTGGTCGACGCACACCGCGGCGCGCGCCCGCTCCCCGCGTCGAGCGCGAAGCGAGAGCTCCGCCTGGCGGAGTCGCTCGACGAGGCCGGGCGGATCAGCGAAGCAGGCGCGGCGGCGCTGGTCGACGCGGTCGCGGCCTTCCAGGACCGGGCCGAGGCACTCGGTGCGCACGAGCTGCTCGGCTTCGTGACCTCGGCGGTCCGCGAGGCAGCCAACGCCGACGACGTCCTCGCTCGCGTCGCCGAGGCGACCGGGGTGAAGCTCGAGGTGCTCCCGGGGCGCGAAGAAGCGAAGCTGACCTTCCTCGCGGCGCGCCGCTGGTACGGCTGGAGCGCGGGTCAGCTGCTCGTGCTCGACATCGGCGGCGGGTCGCTGGAGGTCGCCACCGGCCTCGACGAGAGCCCCTCGGCGGCGTTCTCGGTGCCGCTCGGAGCGGGGCGACTGACGCGGGACTGGTTGCGCGGCGACCCACCGACGGCGGCGGAGCGCCGGGCGCTCTGGCGCTACGTCCGCGCAGAGATCGCGGAGCAGGTGCGTCCGATCACCCTGGCCGGCCAGGCGGACCTGGTCGTCGGGACCTCGAAGACCATCCGCTCGGTGGCCCGCGTCGCCGGTGTCGCCCCTTACGGCGAGGGTCCCTATGCCGAGCGCATCCTCACCCGAGAGGCGGCTGCGGAGGTGGTCGAGCTGGTGTCCGGGATGCCCGCGGCAGCCCGTGCCAAGCTCCCCGGGGTCTCGCCGGGCCGGGCGGGGCAGCTGCTCGCCGGTGCGATGGTGGTCGAGGCGGCGATGGACCTGTTGGACCTGGCGAAGATGGCGATCTGCCCGTGGGCGCTCCGGGAGGGCGTCATCCTGGATCGGCTCGACCGTCTGACCTGAGCGCCTTCCTGACCCGGGGACTCCTGGCCTGGGCCCCCCGAACCCGAGCCCGGCCTGACCTGAGCAGCTCCCTGACCTGAGGGCCTCCCGCCGTGGTGAGGGCGGTGCCTCAGACCGGCACGACGAGCGCCGGTGGGCTCGCCTGCCGGGTGCCGATCCGGCGCACGCCGGTGCCGGAGACGAAGAACTCGAGGGTGTGGCCCCCCCAGACCCACTCGGAGGTCACGCTCGAGACGCCGACCACCCCGCCGGCACCCGCGCGCTCGGCCTCCGCCTGCAGGCGCGCCATCGCGATCTCGCGTGCGTCGTAGAAAGCCTGCGTCCACTGCGGGAGCTCGGCGTTCACGAAGGCCTGCCGCATCGTCTGGCGGAACCCCTGGACGCCCACGTGGTAGACGCAGACCCCGAGGACGAACGCGACCGGGAACCATCCGACCGTGAGGAGCTGGTAGAAGTCCTTCACGTCGAGGTGGCTCGTGAAGGGCTGTCCGTCTGGCCGTCGGTAGCCGCCGGGGGGTGCGGGTGCGGCCGCGCCCTGCGGGCCACCGCCGGTGTGGCGTATCGCGGTTCCGAGTGCCGTGAACTCGATCGAGTCCTCGCCGTGGCTGTGGTAGCCGAGACGAACCCCGACGACACCGTCGGCACCAACTTTGGCAGCCTCGGCGACGAGTCGGCTGAGCGCGTTCTCACGGGCCGTGTACATCGCCTGGGTCAGCACCTGATACTCGCCGGCGGCCAGTCCGCGAGGTGGTTGGAAGCCGATGTGGAAGACGCTCACCCCCATCACGAAGTCGACGGGCTCGAAGCCGGTGTGCTCGAGGAGCCCGAACTCCGCCGTCGAGAGGTCCGAGGTGAACAGCCTCGACGACTCCGCGAGACGAGCCTCGGCAACCCGGTCGATGCCCCCACCACTGCCGACGTCCGTCACGAGGCCTCCTTGGTTTCCAGCCGACCCACACGGGGCCGGCGGGGGTCGGCTCCGCTCCGCCTGCGCGGCGATGGGCGGCGATCCCCGTCGGGTGGCCCCCATCATGGCCCAGGGAGCGGGCTCCCGCTCGGGCCCCGCCCACCGTGGCGAACCCGAGGGATCAGGTCCGCAGGTAGGAGGCGCCGTTGCAGTCGAGGATGGCGCCGCTCATCCACTCCGGGGCGTCGAGCGCGAGCCAGCGGACTGCTTCGGCCACTTCCGCGGCCGTCGCGACCCGGCCGAAGGGGCTCTGGGCGCGCACTGCCTCGCCGCGAGGCGCCTTCAACGCCTCGTTCGCCATGTCGGTCTCGACGAAGCCGGGGGCAACGGTCGTCACCGTGATCCGTCGCGGCGCGAGCGCCACGGCGAGCGACTGCCCGAGGGCGTTGAGCCCCGCCTTCGACGCACCGTAGGCGGGCGAGTCGGGTTCACCCCTGAAGGCCCCCCGTGACGAGACGTTCACGATCCGCCCGCCGTCCGCCAGAGCCTCGAGGGCGCCGAAGACGACATGCGCCGGGCCGAGGAGGTTGACCCGAAGTGTCTCCTCCCACGTCGCATGCCAGGTCGCCCAGTCGGTTCGCGCCGGTGGATGGGCGAGGAAGATCCCGGCGTTGTTCACCACGACGTCGAGGCCGCCGAGGCCGGTCGCTGCTCGCCGTGCGAGCATCCGGGCCTCGTCGGGGTCCGCGAGGTCCGCACGGAGCACCACGTGGTCACCGCCGGGGGCCTCCTCGGCGACCGCATCGGCGAGCGCCTGTGAGTCTCGGTGGTGGATGGCGACGCGGAGCCCGGCGGCAGCCAGCGAGAGCGCAATGGCGCGCCCGATGCCACGCGACGCTCCGGTCACCAAGGCGGTCTTCGGTCGGGCCCGGGCCGCCGATCCTGGATCGGCTCGGCTCGACGCCGCCGCCCGCCCTGGCTCGGATGGCGTCGGCACGGAGGGCGAGCCTAACGGTCCTCCGCCGCCTCGAGCCGGCGCGCGGGCCGCAGGGCCCCGGGGCCCTCCCGAGCGGCTGCGCGCCGGCTGCGCGGATGGCGAAAGTTCCCCGGATCGGACCTCGTCACTCCCCGCCGGCGGGCACCACGCCGAGCTTGGCCAGCTCGGCCGCCACGGCCGCCTCGTGCTTGTCGAGGTCGTCCTTCGCCGCGGCGGGGCTCCATCGACCGGCCATGAGCAGTACGAGCGGGAGGAAGACGATCTCACCGGCAACGCAGACCCACCACCAGGTCTGCCACTGGTGCGGCGAGCTCTTGGCGGCGGCAGCCACCTTCGGGCCTTCGGTCAGCACGTAGTGCAACTCCGGGCTCACCTTGGCGACGGCCTGGAGCTTCGCGATGCCCACTTCCTTGATCGCGAGGCCGAGCAGCGCCGGTGGGGCGTCGGTGACCTTCGGGTAGCGGGCGAGCTCGGCGAAGAGCTTGGGGTGCGCCTCGACGATCGCGAGCTCGGGTGCGATCGCCTTGGCGGTCGCAGCGACGGTGGCCCCCTGCTCGACGAGCGGCGTCACGCTCGAGACGACGAAGGGGAGCACGAAGAACGAAACCGAGACCACGATGCGGAGGATCCAGCCCCAGACCGCGAGCCCCGTCGCAGTGAGGGCGGGGTTCTCCGCCTCGACGGTCTCGGTGAAGCTCGCCATCCACGGGGTGTAGGCGATGCCCAGTCCCGCTGCGAGCAGGCTGATGATCACGACGAACTCGTAGTAGCTCGTGTGGGGTTGGGTTGCCTTGGTGAGGAAGACGATCGTCATGACCGCAGCGAGAACTCCGCCGACGATCATGAACGGCTTGCGAACCCGGAGCCGGTCGGAGAGCAGCCCGACGATCACGAGGACCACGGCGTTGACCCCCCAGTACCAGGTGTCGATGCCGTTCGCTGCGGTCAAGGAGAAGCCGAAGATGGTGGCGAAGTAGATGGTGAAGAAACCGACAGCGGCGTAGTAGATGAGGAGCAGCACGCTCACTGCGAACGCGGAGGCGACGATGTTCAGCTTCAGCACCTGGCGCCACGGGTGGGCGAGCGTCGCCTCGACGTCGATGCCCTTCGCTCGCGCCTCGATCAGCGCGCGGTCGTGCATCGAGACCATGAGCTGGTCGCGGAGCTGCGGGGAGAGCTCGCGCAGTCCGAGGAAGCAGGCCACGAACATGACGATCCCGACGACCCCGCAGATCTCGTACTGGGTGCGCCAGTCCGCGAGGGTCGGGGCGAGGGGGAGGGTGTGGTTGGCGACGAGCGCCACGACGAGGCTGCCGCAGACCGGCCCCAGCGTCCAGAACCCCATCGCCGTGGCGCGCCCGACCTGTGGCGAGAAGTCCCGGACGAGCGCCGGCGTGGCGACCAGGATGATCCCCTCCACGAAGCCGACCAGGACGACGAGGGTCGCGAAGACGTACTCGTTGCTGGTGTTCGGGATCGCGAACGCAACCAGCAACCCCGTGAGCAGGAGCCCGTAGACGACGAGGTTGGCCCGGCCGAAGCGGTCCGACAGGCCGGCGATGAGCGACGCGAACGCCCCGACCAGGTTGGAGACGACCGAGATGTTCACGTAGAACAGGAACGACATCTTGAAGTCGCCGATGATCAGCGTCGCGACGCTTGCGCCGACGTAGAGCTCGTAGTAGAGGACGACTGTCGTGAGCACGACGAGCGTCAGCGAGAAGATCCGCATCCCGGTGTCCGGATAGTGGGCGAGCTTGCGGTCCCAGAGACCGCCGACCCAACCGGTCCGGTCGCTCCCCGCCGCGCCGAGTGTGGCCGTTCCCGACATGTCTCCCCCTCTCGAACGGGCCGGACGGTGGATCAGGCGACCCCCCCGTCCGACACCCCCCACTCCCGTTGCCACCGCCACGAGCCCACGGGTTGTCGCCCATGGGCCGTCGCGAGGTAAACGGTACCCTACCGACAAGTAGGTCGGCGTGCATGCGAGCACGCGCCGTGGCGCTCGCGGGACCGCTCACGCCTCGGCCGATTCGAAGTCGGGCCAGCGCGCCCCTCGGGGCACCGCCCGGCTGGCGTTACTCCTCGAGGCCGGCGCCGACCCAGACGGTCTTCAAGTTGCAGAACTCCCTGATGCCGTGGGCCGAGAGCTCGCGGCCGTAGCCCGACTCCTTCACCCCTCCGAAGGGGAGCTCGGGGTAGGAGGTGGTCATTCCGTTGACGAAGACGGCACCGGCCTCGATCTCGTCGACGCAGCGCGCAGCTTCGGTGGAACTGCTCGTCCAGACGTTGGACCCGAGACCGAAGGGAGTGTCGTTCGCCACGCGGATCGCCTCGTCGAGGTCTGCCGCGCGGATCACCAGCGCAACGGGGCCGAAGACCTCCTCGCTCCAGACCCGCATCGCAGGCGTGATGCCGCTGAGCACCGTCGCGGGGTAGTACCAGCCGGGCCCTGGGAGTCGCTGGCCGCCACACCGGAGGCGCGCGCCCTTCGCGAGCGCGTCGGCAACGAGCTCCTCGACGTCCTCGCGGCCCTGCTCGGTGGCGAGTGGGCCGATGTCGGTGGCGGGGTCGCGCGGGTCGCCGACCGTGAGGGCGGCCATCGCGGCGGTGAAGTGGCTCTCGAAGGCGTCGGCGACCTCCTCGACGACGATGAACCGTTTGGCCGCGATACAGCTCTGCCCGTTGTTCTGGCAGCGCGCGACTGTCGCGACCTTGGCGGCTCGCTCGAGGTCGGCCGAGGCGAGAACGAGGAACGGGTCGCTCCCACCGAGCTCGAGGACGGTCTTCTTGATCGCGTCACCAGCGATCGCGGCGACCGACTGCCCGGCCGGTCCGCTGCCGGTGAGCGTGGCGGCCTTGACCCGGGGGTCACGCAGGACGCGCTCCACCTGACCGGAGGTGATGAGCAGGGTCTGGAAAACGCCCTCCGGGAAGCCAGCACGCCGGAAGAGGTCCTCCAGGTAGAGCGCGGTCTGTGGCACGTTCGACGCGTGCTTGAGCAGGCCGACGTTCCCCGCCATGAGCGCGGGCGCGGCGAAGCGCATGGCCTGCCAGAGAGGGAAGTTCCAGGGCATGACGGCGAGCACCGGTCCGAGCGGCTGGTATCGCCCGTAGGCCTCGACCGCGCCGACTCCCGCGGGTTCGACCGGCTCGTCGGCGAGGAACCCCGCTCCGTGCTCGGCATAGAAGTCGCAGCCCTTCGCGCACTTCTCGACCTCGGCCCGAGCCGAGGTGATGGTCTTGCCCATCTCGAGCGTCATCAGCTCCGCCGTCGCGTCTCGTTCCTCGCGCAGGATTGCCGCCGCCCGACGGAGGAGCGTCGCGCGTTCGGCGAAGGTCGTTCGCCGGTAGGAGGCCGCGGCCGTCGCTGCCCGCTCGAGACGCAGTTCGATCTCGGCGGGGGAGAGGGCCTCGAAGGACTTCACCGTCTCGCCGGTTGCAGGGTTCACGGAAGCGATCGCCACAGCTCCATGGTAGGCAGTGGCGCCCGGCGCAGCACGAGGACTGGAGCCGATGGCCGGGACTGGCTCACCGACGTGGGCACTGGCCCCGGTGGCGCGTGGCCCGACGGGCTGTGAGGATGAGCGGGCCGCCCGCTGACCTGGGCCGCGCGGGTTCTGGGGCGCCCGTCTGCCAGGCATGGAGGGACCCGTCTGCCCGGGCGGGAGGGAGGAGGGTCATGGGCGCGGGAAGCCTCGTCGGTCTGCGGGTCGAGAGCCCGATCGGTTCGCTCGTCGTCGCGGGTAGCGCAGATGCGTGCGTTGCGCTGCTCCTCCCTGGCGAGGGGCGAGAGCCGCCACCCGCGTGGCGGCTCCTCCCGGGCGCAGCGGAGGGGCCGGCATGGCTCGGCGTCGCCGACGCCGAGCTCGGGTCCTACTTCGCGGGCGAGCTGCGGCGCTTCACGGTGCCGCTTGCTCCACGCGGTTCCCCCTTCGACGTCGCCACGTGGCTCGCGTTGGCCGAGATCGCCTACGGCGAGACCTGGACCTACGGCGAGCTGGCACGCCGGGTTGGCCGGCCCGGTGCCGCGAGAGCGGTGGGCGGCGCGCTCGGACGCAACCCGCTCGCGATCTTCCTCCCCTGCCATCGAGTCGTCGGCGCGGACGGGCGTCTCACCGGCTATGGCGGCGGTCTCCCCGCCAAGGCGGCGCTGCTCGAGCTCGAGGGTGCGCTCGACGCTGCCGGCCGGGCACGGCCGAACGGCGTCGGCGCTCGTCGCGCGGGACGAGACCGCGCCGTGCGGCTGACCTGACCCGTCCCCGACCCGTCCCCGACCCGTTCCTAACCCGTCCGACGGCGTGCGTTCGCGAGCTCTCGGGCCACGTCACGCGCGGCGTCCCGCTCCGCCATGGCGGCGCGGCGGTCGTAGAGCTTGCGCCCGCGTGCAAGCGCGACCTCGACCTTGGCCCGACCCTCCCGGAAGTAGACCGAGAGCGGGACGAGGGTGAGCGCTTGCTGCTGGGTTCGGCCCATCAGCTCGTCGATCTGGGAGCGGTGCAGGAGCAGCTTCTTCGGCCGGTCCGGGTCGTGTGCCCCCCAGTCGGTTGCCTGGGTGTAGGGCGAGATGTGGAACCCGAGCAGCCACGCTTCGCCCCGCTCGACGCGGGCGTAGCTGTCCTTCAGGTTGGCCTTGCCCGACCGGAGGGACTTGACCTCGCTCCCCTGGAGGACCAGACCGGCCTCGAAGGTGTCGAGGATGTCGTAGTCGTGCCGTGCGCGGCGGTTCTGCGCGACCCGGCGAAGCTCCTCCGGGCGCTGGCGTGGGGGCGGGCCTCGCCGTGCGCCTCCCCCGGCTGCACCACCTCGCCCCCCGCTGGACGTGGCGCCTCGCCCACTGCTTGCCCTTGCGCGTCCCGCCGGGGTCGCCCTGTTGCGCGCTGTGACCACGGAGCGACCCTAGGCCCGCCCCCGACCCGGTCCCCTCGGCGCCGACTTCCTCGCCGGCGGTGCACTACGGTCGGGCAGGTGCTCAGCCTGGAGCGGGACGCCTACCTGGCAATGCTCTCGCACGCGCTCGGCGCGTACCCCGAGGAGGCGTGCGGGCTGTTGGTGGGGCCCGTCCTGGCCGGTCCGGCGGACGAGCCAGGCGCCGGAGTCGCCCGTGTGGTGCGCGCAGTCCGGGCGCGGAACGAGGCTGCCTCGGCGAGGGTCTACACGGTGCACCCGCTCGACCTGCTCCGAGCGGATCGTGAGGCGCAACAGGCCGGTGCCGAGCTGATCGGGGTCTACCACTCCCACACCCACACGGCAGCGTTTCCGTCGCCGACCGACGTCGCCCAGGCGCCGGACCCCTCCTGGCACTACGTTCTCGTCTCGCTCGCCGCGCCCGAGCCGGTGCTCCGCTCCTACCGCATCGTCGACGGGAAGAGAACGGAGGAGCCCGTTGTTCTCGGAATCGTCTGAATGCAGATCGGTTTCGTCAACTTTCGGAGGGTGCGGTGGCGGTCCAGGTTCGGGTACCAACGGTGCTGCGCTCGGCGACTGCGGGCCAGAGCACGGTGGACGCTGAGGGTGCGACGGTGGGCGAGGTGCTCGACCAGCTCGGGGGGCGCTTCCCCGGTCTCGCGGGCCAGCTGATCGGCGAGGATGGCGAGCTCCATCGCTTCGTCAACGTCTACCTGAACGACGACGACGTCCGCTACCTGGAGAAGCTCGCCACGAAGGTGGGCGACGGCGACATCGTGTCGATCCTGCCGGCGGTCGCAGGCGGCGCGGTCTGAGCCGGTGACCGCCTACGAGAGTGTCCTCGACCTGATCGGGCACACGCCCCTGGTCGAGGTGAGCCAGCTCTCCCCCAACCCCCACGTCCGGATCTACGCCAAGCTCGAGGGCCAGAACCCTGGTGGGTCCGTGAAGGACCGGGTTGCCCTGGCGATGGTGGAGGAGGCGGAGAAGGAGGGGATCCTCCGCCCCGGCGCGACCTTGATCGAGCCCTCGTCCGGGAACACCGGGATCGGTCTGGCCATGGTGGCCAAGGTGAAGGGCTACGGCCTGAAGATCGTGCTCCCCGAGAACGTGAGTCCCGAGCGGCGGCAGCTGCTCGAGGTCTGGGGGGCGGAGATCATCCCCTCGCCGGGGAACGAGGGCTCGAACGGCGCGGTTCGGCTCGCCCGCCGGCTTGCGGCCGAGCACCCCGAGTGGGTCTTCCTCTACCAGTACGCGAACCCCGCGAACCCCCGCGCCCACTACGAGGGCACGGGACCCGAGATCTGGGCGGACTGCCCCGAGGTCACCCACTTCGTCTCCGGGCTCGGGACGTCGGGGACGCTCATGGGGGTCGGGCGCTACCTGAAGGAGCGGAACCCCCTCGTCCAGGTCTGGGCGATCGAGCCACCGACGGGGGAGATGGTCGACGGGCTGCGCAATCTCGAGGACGGCTACATCCCGCCGATCTTCACGGACAACCGGGGCGAGGACCTCCTCGACCGGAAGACCATCGTGGGTCCCGCGGAGTCGGTGCGCTGGACCAGGCGGCTCACCGAGGTCGGCATCTTCGCCGGCATCTCGACGGGGGCAGCGCTCGCCGGTGCGGCGAAGGTGGCGATGTCCGTCGAGAGCGGCGTCGTGGTCTTCGTCGCGCCGGACGGCGGGTGGAAGTACCTCTCGACCGGCGCCTGGACCGACGACCTGGAAACCGTCGTCGAGCGGGCGCGCCAGATCATCTACTTCTGACCCCGGTCTGGGCCCCGCTCGGGCCTTGGCCCCGGTCCGGGTCGTCCGGCCGGCAGGGGCCGCGCGCCCCCGGCACCCGGAGCGCCCGCGGTAGCCTCCCGGGTCGTGACGGACGAGCGGCCGATCGGTGTCTTCGACTCCGGGTTCGGGGGGCTCACCGTCGCTCAGGCCCTGTTCGACCTGCTGCCCGAGGAGCACGTGGTCTACGTCGGGGACAGCGCGCGCTATCCCTACGGGGCTCGCCCGCTCGCCGAGGTTCGCGCGTTCGCCCAGGAGATCGCGACGTGGCTGGTCGAACGGGCGGGCGTGAAGCTCGTCGTGGTGGCGTGCAACACCGCCTCCGCCGCCGCGCTCTCGACGCTGGAGGACTCCCTCCCCGTCCCGGTGGTCGGGGTCATCGAGCCCGGCGTGCGGGCTGCGGTCGCGGCAACGGCGCGGGGGCGGCTCGGCATCATCGCGACGAGCGCCACGGTGACCTCGGGGGCGTACCAGCGGGCGTTCGGGGCGCTCGAGACGGCCGGGCTGGTCGAGCTGACGATGGCGGCATGCCCCGGTTTCGTCGAGTTCGTCGAGCGCGGCGAGACCGACTCGGACGCGGTGCACATCCTCGCCGAACGGTTGCTCTCCCCGCTGCGCTCGGCAGCGGTCGACACGCTCCTGCTCGGCTGCACGCACTACCCGTTCCTCGCGCGTACCCTCGCCGACGTGATGGGTCGCGACGTGGTCCTCGTGTCGTCTGCGGAGGAGACCGCCTTCGAGGTGGTACGGATGCTCGACAGGCACGACCTGAGGCGGGGGGGTAGTGGCGCCGCGCTGCGGCGGTGGTGCTCGTCGGGTGACGCCTCCCGTTTCGCGCAGCTCGGCCGTGGACTGCTCGGTTTCGACCTCGGACCTGTCGAGTGCCTCGAGTGGGGAGGCGCGTCCTCGGTTCGGGAATCGCCAGTCCGGGAATCGCCAGTCCGGGAATCGTCGGTTCGGAAAGGTGACGCGCCCTTTCCGAACCGGAGCGCTGTCCTCCGCGTGTCGGCCCGGGTCCAGGCCCGATGACCCTCTCGCTCACGGTGCTCGGTTGCGACGGGAGCTATGCCGGGCCCGGCGGAGCCGGCAGCGGCTACCTCGTCCGAGCGGACGGCCGGACGCTCTGGCTCGACGCCGGCCCGGGCACGCTCGGCCCGCTGCAGCTCGAGGTCGCGCTCGCGGACCTGGATGCCGTCTTCGTGACCCACGAGCACCCGGACCACGCGGCCGACCTCGAGGGCCTTGCCGTTGCCCTCCGCTTCGGCTCCCCCCGCCCATCGCTCCCCGTCTACGGGCCGGCCGGGGTGCGGGAGCGGCTCTCCGCGCTGGCGGCGGAGTCCCTCGCCTTCGAGGTCGTCGAAGACGGTGACGTGCTCGAGCTTCCCGACCAGCAGGGTCGTGGAGGAGTCCGGCTCTCGCTCTCCCGCACCGACCACGGTCCCGAGACCCTCGCTGTCCGCGTCGACGCCACCAGCGCAGCGCTCGGGTACTCGGGCGACTCCGGGCCCGACTGGTCGCTCGAGGCCCTCGGCCCGGGGCTGGACCTCGCACTCTGCGAGGCCACCTGGACGGCAGCCAACGAGGGGGTCGCCCAACATCTCTCCGCCCGCCAGGCAGGCTGCGCTGCGGCGGCGGCCGGGGTCGGTGAGCTGGTGCTCACGCATCGCTGGCCGACGATCCCCCCGGAGGCGGTCCGTCGCGAGGGCGAGGCGGCGTTCGGACGGCCGGTGCACCTCGCCCGCGCCGGTGCCCACTACCTGATCGGAGGGACTCGTGCGCGCTGACGGCCGAGCAGTGGACGAGATGCGGGAGACGGTCTTCACCCGGGACTTCACCGAGGCCGCGCTCGGCTCGGTCCTCGTCGAAACCGGTCGGACCAGGGTGCTGTGCACCGCCTCGCTCGAGGAGCGCGTGCCGCCGTGGCTCCGGGGAGCGGGGCGCGGCTGGGTGACCGCGGAGTACTCGATGCTCCCAGGTGCGAGCGCGGAGCGGATCCCCCGCGAGGCGAGCCGTGGCAAGCAGTCCGGTCGGACGCAGGAGATCCAGCGCCTCATCGGTCGGTCGCTCCGTTCCGTGTGCGACCTGGCGGCCATGGGGGAGATGCAGGTCGTCGTGGACTGCGATGTGCTCCAGGCCGACGGCGGGACGCGCACGGCGGCGATCTGCGGCGGGTTCGTCGCGCTCCACGACGCCTTCACCAGGCTCGTCGGAGACGGCCGTCTGGCGAGCCACCCCCTCGCCGACTCGTGCGCCGCCGTGTCCGTGGGGATCGTCGACGCCGTCGGCCACCTCGATCTCGACTATGCCGAGGACGTGCGGGCGGCGGTCGACATGAACGTCGTGATGACGGGCTCGGGGCGCTTCGTCGAGGTCCAGGGGACCGCCGAGGGGGCGCCGTTCTCCCGGAGCGAGCTCGACACGCTGCTCGACCTCGCAGCCGCCGGCATCACCGAGCTGCTCGCTCGCCAGGCGGGCGCGCTCGCGACCCCCCCGCCGAAGCGCCGGCGGTGAGCTCGGACTCGGTCCGGACCGTCGTGCTCGCCACGGCCAATCTCGACAAGGCAGCCGAGCTGCGCCGTCTCCTCGGGGCCCTGGAGGGGCTGCGTCTGGTATCGCGGCCGGCGGACGTGCCGGAGGTGCCCGAAGAGGCCGAGACGCTGGTCGGCAACGCCCGTGCCAAGGCGAGTGCGCTCGCCTCGGCGACGGGGCTCGCCGCGTTGGCGGACGACACCGGACTGTTCGTGGACGCGCTCGGCGGGGCGCCCGGGGTGCGAGCGGCGCGCTTCGCGGGGGCAGGAGCGACCTATACCGACAACGTGGCGCGCTTGCTCTCCGAGTTGGGCGACACCGAGAACCGGGCAGCGAGCTTTCGGACCGTGGCTCTCCTGCGGTGGCCGGACGGCCGGGAGCGCTTCGTCGAGGGTGTGCTCGCCGGCCGGATCCTCCGCAGCCCGCGAGGGACCTCGGGGTTCGGCTACGACCCCGTCTTCGCTCCTCTGGGCGGTGACGGTCGGTCCTTGGCCGAGCTCGCCCCGGAGGAGAAGGACGCGTGTAGCCACCGAGCGGCAGCGGTGGCGGGGGTCGCCCGGCTGCTCGCACTTCCCTGACATCTGCCTGACGTTCCCCTCGAACGCGTACCCGAAGATGGTGCTGCTGCCACGGGAGACCGGCTGGCAGCGGTCCGGAGGAAGTCTCCGGGCGAGAGTCGGGAACGAGTCGGGAAGACCGAACAGAAAGTGGGTTCGATGCGTCGAGCTGTCTTGCTCTCGGGGGTGGCCATGGCAGCGGCGGCAGGTGGCGCCGGTGCCGCGCTCCTGACGACGCCAAGGACTGCCTCGAGCGCTGGCGTCGCGACCAGCCGGGTCGAGGCGGCAACGAGCACCGTCGAACACCACCACCGCGCTGTCTCCTGGCGCTGGCCGGCCCTCCGGCGAGCGCGCTCGGAGCTGCTGCGCCTGCTCGAGCGGAGCGACCAGGTGACGTTCCAAGTCCACACCGCTCACGGTTTCGTCACGGTGCAGGCTGATCGAGGTCTCGTGAAGACCGTGACCGCTGGCTCGCTCGACGTGCAGCTCGCGAGTGGCACCGTGGTTGCCGTGCCGTTTGGGTCGTCAACGCACTTTCGCGGGACGAAGCGCGACGCCATCCACCAGGGTGAGCGCGCGATCGTGGTGCTTCGCCAGGGTGTCGCAACCCTGGTGATCACCCATCCAGTCAGGGCCGATGCCTCGAGCAACGGGCGCGGAGGGGCCGCTACCTCTGCGTCGGGCTCGGCGTCGGTGTCCTGACTGCCGGGCGGGCGTGCCCCCACGACCCGCCCCCGGCTGGCGCCGGAGCCCCGCGGACCGGGCGGGGCTCCGGCAGCCGGTCTCCGAGCCACGCTCCGCGCGGCGACCGAGGCTCTCGGCTGTGCCAAAGCCCCTGGGGTTCAGCGCCTCCCCCTGGGGCTGAGCTGGTCCTGAGGACTCCTGCCCAGTCGGGAACGACCCCACACGGTAACCTGGTCCAGATCCCGGTCCGCTCGAGCGCAGCAGTTCGTGCGAGCGCCGCGCGGGCCGTGTGACGACGAACGACGCGAGGAGGAACCGCCACCGTGAGTAGCACTTTCCCGCCCGATTCGCCCGAGCCGTCCGGCGAGCGGGCGAGGACCCGGAGGCGGCGGCAGCGGCGACGGCGGCTCGCGAGGACGGCGATCACCTTGGCGGTCGTGGTCGTGGTGCTCGCCGGGGCGGGAGTGATCTACGTCGCCTACCGCAACAGCCAGATCCAGCGCGTCGCCGTGCCGCACCTCGCCCCGCAGACGCCCTCCAAGGCAGCGACGGCGTCGCACCCCTCGGTGCCCGCGGGTCCGATCAACATCCTCCTGGTCGGCGACAACTGCCGGAGTTGCCTCAACGGGAAGCAGTCGAAGGCGTTCGGGACCGGCGCCGAGGTGGGGGGAGGTCGAAGTGACGTGACCATGATCCTCCACCTGGACGCGGCGACGCACTCGGTGACGATCTTCTCGATCCCACGGGACAGCTGGATGCCGATCCCCGGCACGACGAACGCGATCCGCGTCGACGACGCCCTCAACCACGGCCCCGGCACGCTCGTCCAGACGATCGAGGACGACCTCGGGATCCCGATCAACCGCTTCGTCGAGCTCAACTTCGACACCTTCCAGAGCGTCGTGCAGACACTCGGTGGCGTGGACATGTACTTCCCCGACCCGGTCCGGGACTACTACTCGGGACTCGACGTCCCGGCGTCCGGCTGCTATCACCTCGACGGCTTCCAGGCACTCGCCCTGGTCCGGGCCCGCCATCTCTACTACTGGGTGAACGGTGTCCGGTACTACGACGGCCTCGGCGACATCTCGCGCATCAAGCGGGACCACGAGTTCTTGAAGGTGCTCGCCTCGGAGCTCTTGCACCAGGGGCTGCTGAATCCCCTCAAGCTCAACGCCGTGCTCGGGAACGTCCTGCCCGACCTCACGGTGGACAGTGGGTTCGGGATCAGTCAGATGCTCGGGATGGCCCTCACGTTCGGCGGACTCAACCCCAACAAGGTTCCCACTGCGACGATGCCCGTCTACATCCAGAACAGCTCCTTCATCTACCAGGGAGCGAACTACGGCGACGTCGTCTTCCCGACCGAGCCGTTCGACCTCCAGACGATCCACGAGATGCTCGGCCTGACGCCGCCCGCCATCCAGAAGGGAACCACGGTGAGCGTGCTCGACGGGAGTGGCGTCGCCGGCCAGGCCACCACGCTCGCGAGCCAGCTCGGTGGGCTCGGATACAAGGTCGTGGGAACCGGGGTCGCCCCGGTCGTGTCGAGCCCGGCGCAGAGCATCGTCTACTACGCCCCGGGCCACGAGGCGCAGGCCGAGGCACTCCTCTCGCACCTGACCGGGCTCGTCGTGATGGGAGAGGCTCCGCTCCCAGCCGGCCAGGACCTCCGAGTCGTGACGGGGTCGAACCTCGCAGTCTCGTCGACCCCCGCGGTCACGGCCTCGGCGCCGGTGCTCGGGACGCAGAAGGCCCACCACACCTCCAGCTCGACGACGACGACGGCGCCGAGGGTCTCGACGGCACCGGTAACCACGCCCACGACGCTCGGCGCGGCGAACTTCCCGGGGAACATCGTGAACGTGATCTCCCCACACGAGACGCTGCCACAGTGGGATCCCCGAGCATGCCCCTCGGGGATGGTCGCCAAGCCTTTGACCTACAACGCGCACGCCGTGCACTGAGCGGGCCGCGTGCCTGGTCCCTCGTGGGGGTGGAGACGGGCTGTGGGCCGGACCGGTCCGTGGCGCCGCCTCCGTGGCCTCCGAGCCAGGGTCCTCGGCCTCGCGACCCGTCCCACCCCGCCCTCAGGTGCGCTCCGGGCTCACGCGGCGTGCGCCTCGGCGACAGCCGGGGTCGCGGCCGGGAGCTTCGTTCATGCCCGGTCGCCCTGCTTCACGAAGCCACCGGCTCACGCCTGACCGGCGTGCGGGCGGAGGGGGTCGAACCCTCACCCCTTTCGGGACCGGGACCTAAACCCGGCGCGTCTGCCATTTCGCCACGCCCGCGCCCTGCAATGGTTGCACGGTCGGATCGACGGAGCCAGGCGACCAGGCGCGCCGGGCAGACGGGACGGCGAGGGGGACGGCGGTGCGCGCGGGGCCAGGGGAGCGCCACGGAGCCAGCGGCGCCAGGGGGGTCGCTCCCGACCGGCGGCTAGGTTCACGTGCGTGACATCGTTCGATCGCCTTGACGTCCCGGCTCCCGTGCTCGCCCGGATGGCCGGGCAAGAGCCCACTTCCGAGATCTTCCAGCAGCTGCTGCGGGAGCGGATCATCTTCCTCGGCACGCAGGTCGACCAGGCGTCCGCCAACCTCATCTGTGCGCAGCTCCTCCTGCTCGAGGCCGAGGACGCGGAGCGCGACATCTCGCTCTACATCAACTCGCCGGGAGGCTCCGTCACCGACGGCCTCGCCATCTACGACACGATGCAGTTCGTACGCTGCGACGTGTCCACGATCTGTGTCGGGCTCGCGGCGTCGATGGGCCAGTTCCTGCTCTGTTCCGGTGCCCCGGGGAAGCGCTTCGCCCTCCCGCACTCCCGCATCCTCATGCACCAGCCGTCGGGTCAGATGCAGGGTCAGGCGGCCGACATCGCCATCCAGGCGGAGCAGATCGTCTACCTGAAGCGGATGATGGCCGAGCGGATCGCCTTCCACACCGGCCAGCCGGTGGAGCGGATCGAGGCCGACTCCGACCGAGACCGGTGGTTCACGGCTCCGGAGGCAAAGGACTACGGCTTCATCGACGCCGTCATCGACCGCTCCAAGGCTCGCGCCAGCGCGAGCTGACCCCCGAGATCGGGCCCCCGACCCCCGAGACCGGGCCCCCGAGACCGGGCCCCCGAGACCGGGCCCGCGGCCGGCGTGGTGGTGCCCGAGCCCAGCGTGGCGGTGTCCGAGTCGGGGTCGGGTACCGCGGACTGAGGTCGAGACGGGTCCGACGCTGCCCTCGGCCGGAGACCCGTGGCACCCGTGTCGGGGGCGACCCCGGCTAGCGTGATGGCGTGGTCAGCCACCCGTGCAATGCCGCGACTCGGGACCTGCTCGGTTGAGCCTGCTCCGCGAACGCCTCGAGGACGAGGTCGAGCTGCCGGTTCCTCGGCGCCCGAGCACGGAGCGCGTGGTCTCCTCCGACCTCCGCCTGCTCCATCGCCTCGGTGACGTCTGGCGGCATCGGGAGCTGCTCATCTCGCTGGTCCGCAAGGAGCTGAAGGTCAAGTACAAGAACAGCGTCCTCGGCTTCCTCTGGTCGATGCTCAACCCCGCACTCACGATCGTGATCTTCTGGATCGTCTTCGGGAAGATCTTCAAGAACCAGGTGCACCTGTTCGCCCTGTTCATGATGTGCGGGCTGGTGGCCTGGAACGTGTTCCAGGCGGCACTGCCGTCCGCGACGACCGCGGTCGTCGACAACGCAGGGATCGTGAAGAAGGTCTCGTTCCCGCGGGAGATCCTCCCGCTCGCACCGGTCGGGGCGGCGCTGTACCTCTCCCTCCTCCAGGCGGTGGTCCTCGTGCTCGCCCTCGCGATCTTCCGGATCGCCCCGAGCCTCAGCTACCTGCCGCTGCTGGTGCCGGCGATCGTGGCGTTGATCCTGTTCACCTCGGCGATGGCGATGTTCCTGTCGGCGGTGAACGTCTACCTCCGGGACATGAAACACCTCGTCGAGGTGATGCTCATGGCCTGGTTCTGGGCGACACCCGTCGTGTACTACTTCGAGCAGGTTGCGCCCCGCCTGCCGCCCCACGGCCTGCCCACCTGGCTCCCGATGCTCAACCCGATGACCGACGTCGTGATGACGTTCCAGCGGGCGCTCTACGGTGCCCAGTCGATCACCAGGGTCGCCGGCCACCCCTCGGTCGTCATCCAGGTCCTGCCGGCCGGGGTGGGCCCGATGTGGTACCTCACTGCGCTGCTCATCACGATCGGGGTCTCCGCAGTCCTCTACGTCGGGGCACTCGCCCTCTTCGTCCACCTCGAGGGCAACTTCGCCGAGGAGATGTAGCCGGTGGCGACGACTGCGGTCGCCGTCGAGAGCGTGTCGAAGCGCTTCCGGCTCTACCACGAGAAGTACATGACGCTGAAGGAACGCGTCATCCACATGGGCAACCTGCCCTACGAGGAGTTCTGGGCACTCACCGACGTGAGCCTCGAGATCGCCGAGAGCCAGACCGTCGGCTTGATCGGCCACAACGGATCGGGCAAGTCGACGCTGCTCAAGTGCATCGGCGGGATCCTCCGCCCGACGAGCGGCCAGATCCGTGTCCGCGGGCAGGTTGCGGCGATGCTCGAGCTCGGGGCGGGGTTCAGTCACGAGCTCTCCGGGCGGGACAACATCTACCTGAACGCCACCCTGCTCGGGATGCCCCGACGGGAGATCGACCGTCGCTTCGACGAGATCGTCGCGTTCTCGGAGCTCGAGCAGTTCATCGACAACCAGGTGAAGTTCTACTCCTCGGGGATGGTGGCGAAGCTCGGCTTCGCCGTCGCAGTGAGCTTCGAGCCCGACGTCCTGCTCGTCGACGAGGTGCTGGCAGTCGGGGACGAACGTTTCCAGCTCAAGTGCCTGGACAAGATCAAGCAGTTCCAGACGGACGGACGCACCATCATCATCGTCTCCCACTCCCCAGACGTGCTCCGCGCGATCTCCGACAAGATCTTCGTGCTGGAGAAGGGTCGACTCGTCGCTGAGGGCGAGGGTGGCGAGGCCGTCCTCGAGTTCCGCCGCCGGCTCTTCGGCACGGGCGGTGACGAGGCTGTGGCTGGGAACGGCGGGGCGGGCTCGGCTTCGGCGGAGCAGCACGGGGTGCGCCTCGGTGCGGTGTCCCTCGCCTACCCCGGCGGTGCCGACGGCTCGCCGCTCAGCCCGGGGAGCCCGCTCACCGTGGACGTCGCCTACTCCGCGCTGGTCCCGGAGGAGGTACTGGTCTCGCTCTCCATCTGGGACCAGAAGGGAGAGCTCGTCTTCCGGACCGACACCGACGCCGCCGGTCACGGTGCGCTGCTGGCAAACGGGGACGGTGGCGTGCGCTTCGACTTCACCTCGGTCCCGCTGCTCGACGGGAACTACAACCTCTCGGCGTCGATCGAGCGGGCGCGGGACCACCAGCCGCTGGACCTGGCCGAGTCGGTTGCCCAGTTCTCCGTCGTGAGTGCCGGGAAGGAGGCGGGGCGGGTCTCCATGCCCGTCCGTGTCGAGCTGCGGGTGCCGTGACCCCACGGGAGGGTGAGGCGGTGGCGGAGGACGAGCAGCCGGGGGCGACGGTGGCCGAGGGCGAGCGAGGGGCAGCCGAGCGGTCCGGGCCGGGCAGCGCTGCAGAGGAGCTCGACCGGCTCGCCGAGATCGTGTGCGCACTCCGGACCCGCCTGGACGGGTCGGATGCCTCCGAGCTCGGGGACGTCGACGCCGCGGAGCTGGCTGCCGCCGAACGACGGCTGGCCGCGGTAGGGGTCGACCTCTCCGGTGACGGTCCGCCCCTGGCCGAGGTGATCGCCGAGCGGGAGCGGCTCCGTGCCGAGCTCGAGCGGCTCCAGGCGCTCCGGCGTCTCGGGGTGGTCGCGAGCGGCCTCGCACTGTACCGGTCGAGCCGCGGCCGAGCACGGCGCGTCGCGAAGCGGGTCCTGCGGGGCTCGCCCCGCTTCGGGGCGGCGGCGAGCTATGCCCGCTGGGTCGCGCTCTACGACACGCTCACCGAGGCAGACCACCGCCGGATCCGTCGGCGGCTTGCGGGGCTCGCCGACGCCCCGACCATCTCGGTCCTGATGCCCGTGCACGACCCCGATCTCGGACACCTGGAGGCGGCGATCACCTCCGTGCGGGATCAGCTCTTCGAGCGCTGGCAGCTCTGCATCGCCGACGACGCCTCGACCAACCCGGCCGTTCCTGCACTCCTCGACCGCGTGGCGGCGGCAGACGAGCGGATCCGGGTCGTCCGCCGGGTCGAGAACGGCCGGATCGCGCTCGCGACCAACAGCGCCCTCGAGCTCGCGACCGGGGACTGGGTGGCGTTCCTCGACCACGACGACGTGCTCGCGCCCCACGCGTTGGCATCGGTCGCGTTCGAACTGGAGCGGTACCCCGGTGCCGCGATGGTGTACTCGGACGAGGACCGCCTCGACGAGGCCGGGCGGCGCTTCGGCCCGTTCTTCAAGCCAGACTTCGACCCCGTGCTGCTCCTCGGGCAGAACTTCATCTGCCACCTGGTCGCGATGCGCCGCTCGATCGTGGAGCAGGTCGGGGGCCTGCGCGACGAGTTCGACGGCGCACAGGACTACGACCTCGTGCTGCGGGTGACCGAGCGCCTGGAGGAGTCGGCGATCCGCCACGTGCCTCGCGTGCTCTACCACTGGCGTGCGCACGCAGGCTCGACCGCGTCCGCGATCACGGCGAAGTCTCACGCCCCCCGAGCGGGGCGGCGCGCCGTCGCCGAACACCTCGAACGCACGAAGCGACCGGGGGAGGTCTTCCCGGTCTTCGACGGGACGTACCAGCGAGTCCGCTGGCCCGATCCGAAGCGCTGGCCGAAGGTCGCGATCGTGGTCCCGACTCGGGACGGCGCGCTGCTCCAGCGCTGCCTCGACAGCGTGAAGCACCTCAGCACCTACCCCGACTACGAGGTGATCGTGGTGGACAACGGGAGCCGCTCGCGCGCCACGCTCGCCTATCTCGCGACCCGCGAACAGGACCTCGTTCCCTGTCGGGTGCTGCGTGACCCCCGGCCGTTCAACTTCGCGGCCCTCAACAACCGTGCTGTCGCGACCACCGACGCCGAAGTGGTCTGCCTGCTCAACGACGACGCGGAGGTGCTCACGCCCGGCTGGTTGGAGGAGATGGTGCGGGAGTTGCTCCAACCGCAGGTCGGCGCTGTCGGGGCGAAGCTCTACTACTCCGACGGGACCGTGCAGCACGCCGGCGTGGTGCTCGGGGTCGGGGGTATCGCTGGCCATGCCTTCCGCCACTTCGACCGGCTCGCTCCCGGCTACTTCGGTGCGGCACTGCTCCCGAGGCGCTACTCGGCGGTGACGGGCGCCTGCATGGTCGTCCGGAGAGCGGCCTGGGACGCGCTCGGTGGCCTGGACGAGGAGGTGTTCGGGGTCTCCTTCAACGACGTCGACTTCTGTCTCCGTCTCGGGCAGGCCGGCTGGAAGGTGGTCTGGACCCCTGCGGCCGAGCTCTACCACCACGAGTCGGTGAGTCGCGGTGCGGACACCGACGGCCGCAACGTCGCGCGGGCGACCCGCGAGCGAGGCGAAGCGCTCGCGCGCTGGGCGCCCCGCTTCCTCCACGATCCCTGCTACAACCCGAACCTCACCCTCGAGGCCGAGGACTTCTCGCTCGCCTGGCCCTCCCGAGCCCCGTTTCCGTAACGAGGGGTCGCTCGTCGGCCAGCGGGGTCGTGTCGTGGCGCGGTTCGTCGCCGGCAGGGTCCTCGC
>JAJYWE010000018.1:21156-24571 GCA_021791675.1 Actinomycetes bacterium
GGGTCCTCGCCGACGGGTCCTCGCCGACGGGGTCGTCGCTCAGCCGGGCAGCAGGCGGAAGACGCGCCGGGGAAGGTGGCGCAGCACGACGAAGGCTGCCCTCAGTGCGCCGGGCACCCAGATCACCGGTGCCCCGCTCGCGAGCCCCCGGAGCACCGCCGTGGCAACCGCGGCCGGCTCGACGCTGAGCGGCGCACCCGGGAGCCCCGCCGTCATCCGGGTCCGGACGAAACCGGGCCGTACGATCACCAGCCGGACGCCCGAGCCGGCGAGCGCGTCGGCGAGGCCCTGGCAGAAGCCGTCCAGACCTGCTTTGGAGGAGCCGTAGACGAAGTTGGACCGTCGCACGCGCTCGCCCGCGACCGAGGAGAGGACGACGATCGTGCCCTGCCCCTGGGCGCGGAGCTGGTCCGCGACCGCGAGGAGCGCAGCAGCTGGACCCGTGAAGTTGGTCGTGAGCACCGCCGCGGCCGCCGCGGGATCGTGTTCGAGGCGCTCCTGGTCGCCGAGGACTCCCACGGCGACCAGGACGAGGTCGATCGGCCCGTGGCGCGCCCAGGTCGCCTCGAGCGCACGCGTGTGCCCGGCGACGTCGGTCGCGTCCCAGGCGACCGTGGCCACCTCGGCGGCCCCGGCTCCGCGGACTGCTGTCGCCGCAGCCTCGAGCCCCGGCCCCTCCCGCCCGGCGAGGATCACGAGGCGGGCGCGCCGCTCGACGAGCTGGATCGCGATCGCCCGTCCGATCTCCGAAGAGCCCCCGAGGACCAGAACCGACTGGGGCAGCCCAAAGGCGTCGTTCACCCTTCCTCCTCCTCGCCGAGATTGGTCACTGTGCGCGGCGCCCGCGTGCGGTCGGGAGCGGCGAGGCCTCCGCGGCGCCTGCAGGGCCGGGCCGTGCACGCCCAGCCGCCGCGGCCGCCCGAGGGTGGCGATGGCCTGCGAGGTCCAGCCGGCGGCAGAGGTCGGAGCACAGGACGTTCCTCGGGTCGAGGCGCTGGCGGACCGCCCGCCACTCCTCGAGACGCGGGTACTGCGCCGGGAGGAGCCTCGGCGCGAGGCGGGAGTCCTTCGCCAGGTAGATCCGCCCACCCGCGGCGGTGAGGAGCTCGTCCAGCTCGTCGAGGACCGGCGCGAGACCAGCGCGCCCACCCGGGAGGTCGAGGGCGAGCGTCCAGCCGGCCAGGGGAAAAGAGAGCGGTGCCGGGTCTGCGGGCCCGAAGCGCTTGAGCACCGCGAGGAACGAGGCTGCCCGGCTCTCCGCGAGACGCTCGAGCACTCGTCGCAGCACCGCCTCGGTTCCGAGCGGCACGACCAGCTGGTACTGGAGGAAGCCCGTGGGGCCGTAGAGCCGGTTCCAGCCTTCGACACCGTCGAGGGGGTGGAAGAACGTGGAGAGCGGCTCGATCCGGCCGAGCTCCCGCCGTGGGGCCCGTCGGAACCAGGCCTCGTTGAAGGCCGCGACGGTCGCCCGGTTGAGCAGGCCGCGCGGCGCGCCAGGAGGGGCGTGGAGCCGGCTCCTCGGTGCGAAGTCGAGCGGTGAGCGGGCCAGGCGTGCCGGGAGCTCGTCGCGGCGGGCGTGGTCGCCGCGGGTGAGCACGGCGCGGCCGAGCTGTCGCCCCCGGGCCAGGCAGTCGACCCACGCGACCGAGTACCGGTACGACTGGTCGGACTCGAGTCGCGCCAGGAGGTCGTCGAAGTCGTTTGCGCGTTCGGTGTCCACGCGGATCGACGCCGTCTCGACCGGGATCAGGGAGAGCGTTGCCGCGAGGATCACGCCGGTCAGTCCCATGCCACCGACCGTTGCCCAGAATGCCTCTCGATCCGCCGCGTCGCTGGCTCCGGGCGCAAGGGTGCGCACGCCCGTCGGGCTCGCCAGGCGAAGCGACCGGACCGCACTCCCGAAACCACCGTCGACGTGGTGGTTCTTGCCGTGGATGTCCGAGGCGATCGCGCCACCGATCGTGACGTGGCGCGTCCCGGGCGTGACCGGGACGAACCACCCGAGCGGGACCAGGTGGCGAAGCAGGGTGTCGAGGCTCATCCCCGCCTCCACCTCGACGACTCCCTCCCGGCCGTCGAGGCGCACCAGGCGGTTCAGCCGCTGCGTCGAGAGGACCCGCCCCCCGGCGACCTGCGCGGCATCGCCGTAGCTCCGCCCGAGCCCGCGGACGACCGTCCCACCAGCGGGCTCGTCGAGGAGCGCTTCGAGGAAGCGCTCCGGCTCGTCGCCGGGCAACGTCACCAGCTCCGCGAGCGACGGGGCGGTCCGGCCCCAGCCGGTCAGCAGTTGCCAGGACTGTTCCACCGGGGAGCGCTCGGCCAGGGGACGCGCCGGGGAGCGCCCGGCCAGCGGGCGCGCCGCCTCCGAGCGCTCAGCCAAGGGAGATCCCGAGGGCGAAGAGCACGATCCAGGCCACCCCGAGCAGCTGCAGGGGGCGGTCGGACAGGAACACCTCCTCGGGAGCGCCGCCCGCCCCCTGTTCGAGCCGGAGACCGTAGCGGAGGACGGCGAGCACGAACGGTGCGATCGACGCCTCGAAGAGCACCGTGCCGTTGTGCAGCAGCGCCCCACGCTGGAAGGCCCAGACGCAGTACGCCGCGATCGCGACGGCCGAGGCGAGCGAGCGGACGTAGCGCAGGTACCCGCTCGAGTAGGCGACCAGCGTGGCGCGGTGGCGCCCTGGTACAGCCCCGAGCTCCTCCTGCTCGGCCGAGCGCTTCCCGGCTACGACGAAGAGCGAACCGAAGGAGGTGACGATGAGGAACCAGTCCGAGAGTGGCACGTGGACGGCTACACCGCCTGCGACCGCGCGCAGCACGAAGCCCGTGGCGACCGCTGCGAGGTCGAGGACCGGCTCGTGCTTGAGCCAGAGCGAGTAGGCGAGGGTGACCGCCACGTAGCTCACGAGGACGAGCGCGAGGGCACCGCCCGCCAGGAGCCAGCCGCCTGCGATGGCCAGCGCGATCCCGATCGTGCCCACCGCCCTCGCCAGGGGGATGGACACGACGCCGGCGGCGAGCGGGCGGTGGCGCTTGGTGGGATGCCGCTGGTCCGCCTCGACGTCGAAGGAGTCGTTCCAGAGGTACGTGGCGCCCGAGACGATGCAGAACAGGCCTGTTGCCCCGAGCGCGATCGCGAGGGCGCTCGGCCGGAGTAGGACGCCCGCGGCGGCAGGCGCCGCGAGGACGAGCACGTTCTTCAGCCACTGGCGGGGCCGCATCGCCGACACGAGCCCGCGCGCGACGTCCGGCGCTCGGGGGGCTGCGGGTTGCTCGGGGGATGCCAGTTGCCGACTCACGAAGGACCTCCGGGTGACGGCTCGAGCCTACGCCGGGCGGTGGGCTTCCGAGAGGGACGCTCAGAGGCCGCTCAGCGTCGAGCGGCGCGGCGCACCTGCTCTTCCGGCTCGTGGGG
>JAJYWE010000018.1:24671-27146 GCA_021791675.1 Actinomycetes bacterium
CCGGCTCGCGGGGTTCTCCCGGCTCGTGGGAATACCCTTCAGGTATCGAATGTTTCGACGTCCGTATGATTTCATGGAAAGAAGTTTCGAGACGCTGATGGCAGCCAATCCGAGCGCCGCGGCACGCGCGGAGCTGGTCGAGGAGTTCCTCCGGCTCCGGCCCCGCCTGCAGCGGCACTTCGCGTTCTCGAAGCCGGCGAGCCTGCGCGAGGAGCTCGCGGAGGTGACACTCCACCAGCTGGAGGCGGTCCTGGTGTTGGAGCGCGGGGCACTCGCCATGCGGGAGCTCGCCCGCGAGCTCGAGGTGACGGAGAGCGCGGCAACAGCGCTCGCCGACCGCCTCGTGCGCCTCGGGCTGGTCGAGCGCCACGCGGATCCGACAGATCGGCGGCTCGTCCGGCTGGCGCTCTCGCCCAAGGCCGAGCGCCTCGCCGCGGACATGGAGGAACACCGTCGGTCGACCATCGGCCGGGCGCTCGAGCCCCTCTCCGACGGCCAGCTCTGCCAACTCATCGACCTCCTCGACACGCTGCTCGTCGCTGAGGTGCGGAACCAGCCCTCCGGAGAGCCACGGCAGGAGCCTCGGGAAGAAGGGAGCGCGTGATGACCGACGCCGTCATCGAAGCCCGCGGTGTCTCCAAGTCGTTCGGGACGACCCGGGCGCTCGAAGGGGTGGATCTCGTGGTCGAGCGGGGAACCGTGCTCGGGCTCCTCGGCCCGAACGGCGCCGGGAAGACCACCCTCGTGCGCATCCTCACCACGCTCCTGGCCCCCGATGCCGGAACGGCGCGCGTCGCCGGTCACGACGTCGTCCGAGAGGCGCCCCGCGTCCGTGCGGCGATCGGCCTCGCGGGCCAGTTCGCCGCCGTGGACGACCTCCTCACCGGGCGGGAGAACCTCGAGCTCGTCGGTCTGCTCTACCACCTGCCGAAGGCGGAGCGGAAGCGCCGTGCCGGGGAGGTCCTCGAGCGGCTCGGCCTCACCGACGCCGGGGATCGTCTTGCGCGGACGTACTCGGGAGGGATGCGCCGGCGCCTGGACCTCGGCGCGAGCCTCGTCGGTCGCCCCTCGGTCCTGATCCTCGACGAGCCGACCACGGGCCTCGACCCGGCGACGCGCGTCGACCTCTGGGGCTTCATCGAGGACCTCGTCGCATCCGGCATGACGTTGCTGCTCACGACCCAGTACCTCGAAGAGGCCGATCGGCTCGCGAACCGCATCGTCGTGATCGACCACGGCCGGACGATCGCCGAGGGGACGGCGAGCGAGCTCAAGGATCAGCTGGGCGGGGATCTCCTGGAGGTCACGGTCGCCGACCCCGCGGCGCTCGACCGGGCGGTCGAGCTCGTCGCGGGTCTCGCGCACGGCTCGCCCACGGTGGACCGGGTGAAGCGTCTCGTGAGCGCGCCCGCCACCGGGAAGGCCGCCGCGGTGGTCGCGGCGGCGAGTCGCTTCCAGGCCGAGGGCATAGACCTCGAGGAGATCTCGCTGCGGCGGCCGTCACTGGACGACGTCTTCCTCGCGCTGACGGGTCACGGGGCGGAGGATGTGGCGGCCGGGAGTGGCGAGAGGACGGCCAGTGCCGGCGGCGCGCCGGCGAGGCGAGCGAGGAGGGCGTCGTGAGCGCGGTGGGATCTCTCGAGCACGCAGTCGGCGCGCCCGGGGGGCAGCTCCCCGACGCGGCGGAGTCGCGCGGCCGGTTCCGGCTCGCGCTCGCGGACATCGGCGGGGTCACCCGGCGGAACCTGCTCCGCACGATCCGCACCCCCCGCCTGCTCGTCTTCTCGAGCATCCAGCCGGTGATGTTCGTGCTGCTGTTCCGCTACGTCTTCGCCGGGGCGATCCACGCGCCGAACGGGAGCTACGTGGACTACCTCATGCCCGGCATCTTCGTCCAGACCGCGCTGTTCGGCGGGGCGTCGACCGCTGTCGGCCTGGCCGCGGACCTCCAGGGCGGGATCATCGACCGGTTCCGGTCGCTCCCGATGGCCCGTTCCGCCGTGCTCGCGGGGCGAACGGTGGCGGACCTGCTCCGCAACATCTTCGTCCTCGTGCTCATGGTCGTCGTCGGCATGCTCGTGGGCTTCCGCTTCCACGGGGGCCTCGGGCACGACCTCGCGAGCCTCGGCATCGTCCTCCTGTTCGGCTACGCGTTCTCCTGGCTCTTCGCGACGATCGGGCTCCTCGTCCGCGATCCGGAGACGGCCCAGATCGCCGGCTTCCTCCCGCTGTTCCCGCTCGTCTTCGCGAGCTCGGCGTTCGTCCCGGTCGAGACGATGCCGGGGTGGTTGCAGGCCTTCGCGAACGTCCAGCCCGTGAGCGTCACAGTCAATGCCGTCCGAGCGCTGGCGAGCGGCGCTCCTGCGGAGCACTGGGTCTGGCAGTCGCTCGTCTGGATCGCCGGCTTCCTCGTCGTCTTCGCAGTCCTCGCAGTGCGGCAGTACCGGCGGGTCTGAACATCGGCGGCTCTGCACA
>JAJYWE010000018.1:27246-31411 GCA_021791675.1 Actinomycetes bacterium
CGGCGGGTCTGCACATCGGCGGGTCTGAGTCCCGGTGGGTCCGGGCCAGTGGAGTGGAGCACGGCGAAGTGAGGGAAGTGGACGGCGACTCCGGTCGGATCGCAGGTCGTCGGAGCTTCGAACGAGCGGTTTGCAAAGGAGCGGCATGGCGAGCGGAATGGAGGAGAGCACGGTGAGTGGCATCGCGAGCGGGAACCGAGCGACGACGGCCCCCGGCGGTGGCCGCAACGCCGGCGTAGAGGGACTGGGCGGTCCTGGAGGCGCTGACCGGGTCCCGGTTGGCGGTCTCTCGCACCGACAGGTGCTCGTGGTGTTCTCGGGCCTCATGCTCGGCATGCTGCTCGCGGCCCTGGACCAAACCATCGTGGCGACAGCGCTACCGACCATCGTGGGAGACCTCCACGGGCTGAACGAGCTCTCGTGGGTGGTGACCGCGTACCTCCTCACGTCGACGGCGACGGCACCGCTGTACGGGAAGGTCTCCGACATCTACGGCCGGAAGCGCGTCTTCCAGTTCTCGATCGTGGTGTTCCTGATCGGATCCGCCCTCTCGGGGCTCTCGCAGTCGATGGGAGAGCTGATCCTGTTCCGTGGGCTGCAGGGGCTGGGGGCTGGGGGGCTGCTCGTCCTGGCACTCACGATCATCGGCGACATCGTGTCGCCACGGGAGCGCGGTCGCTACCAGGGCTACTTCGGGGCGGTCTTCGGGGTCGCGAGCGTCGTCGGGCCGGTGCTCGGCGGCGCGCTCGTCGACGGCCCTGGGTGGCGGTGGGTGTTCTACGTCAACCTCCCGATCGGGATCGTGGCCCTCGTCGTGACGAGCCTCGTGCTGAAGGACACGGTGGCCCGGGCTCGGCACCGTGTCGACGTCGAGGGTGCTGCACTCGTGGTGGGCGGGGTTTCCGCGCTCCTCCTCGTCACCGTGTGGGGAGGTTCCACCTACGCGTGGGGCTCGCCGACGATCATCGGGCTCGCCCTCGGAGGGGTCGCCCTCCTCGTGGCATTCTTCCTGCAGGAGCGCCGCGCTGCGGAGCCGCTGATGCCGCTCGGGTTGTTCCGGCTGCGGGTGTTCAACGTCTCGAACGCGATGGGTCTTGTCGTCGGCCTCGCCATGTTCGGCGTCATCATCTACCTCCCCCTCTATCTCCAGGTCGTGCACGGGTACTCACCGAGCACGTCCGGGCTGCTGTTGCTCCCGCTCATGGCTGGGCTGCTCATCGTGTCGATTGCGAGCGGCTCCATCATCACGAGGGTTGGTCGCTACAAGGCCTGGCCGATCGCGGGTACGGCCCTCATGACCGTGAGCATGGTGCTGTTCACCCACTTGGGTGCGCACACCTCCTACCTCGTGTTCTCTGCCTACGCCTTCGTCATGGGCGCGGGGCTCGGTGGGGTGATGCAGGTGCTCGTCCTCGCAGTCCAGAACGGGGTGAGCTACGAGTACCTCGGTGTCGCGACGTCTCTCTCCTCGTTCTTCCGATCGATGGGGGGTGCATTCGGAACCGCACTGTTCGGCTCGATCCTGACGAACCGCCTCACCGCGGAGATCCCTCGGCTCGCCCCGCCCGGGGTCCCGGTCGCGAAGCTCGCAGGAGCGATCACCGGGAGCCCGGCCGCGCTTGCGTCACTTCCCCCTGAGATCCACCGGGCCGCCGTCGAGGCCTTCGTCCGGAGCCTCGGAACCGTGTTCGCATACGGCGTCCCGATCGTCGCCGTCGCGTTCGTGCTCTCCTTGGTGCTCCCGGAGCTGACGCTGCGCAACTCGATCCGTGAGGGTGGTGGCGAGACGGAGGGGGCTGTGCTCGGGGAGGAGTCGGAGGGGGAGGCGAACCTCCAGGAGCTCGGCCCGATCCCCGGCCTCTGATCGGTCACTCGGTGGCAAGCGCAGCGAGGCGCGCGAGCTCGACCTCCTCCACCACCGGGCAGGTGCTCCGGTGGTGGTTGACGATCCCGATCGCCTCGCAGAGCGCCTGGGCCGTGACGGGGCCGACGAAGGTGAACCCTGCCCCCCGAAGGCTCGTCGAGAGCGCAACCGCATACGGCGCCGCCTTCGGGAGAACGAGCTCCGGGGGCGGTGGCGGCGCCGGCGGCGGTCGGTGCCCCCAGACGAGGTGCTCCAGTGACGAAGCGGTCTCTCGGAGCCGCACGGTCGCACGAGCGTTGGTCACGACCGCACGCACCTTGGCCGCGTTCCGGATCACGCCCGGCTGCTCGAGCGCGTCCGTCAGGCTGTCGCTCGTCCACTCGGCAAGGGTGTCCGGTTCGAACCCGCGAAACGCCCGTCGGAGTTGGTCGCGCCGGGAGAGCACGAGCGCCCACGAGAGCCCCGACTGGAAGCTCTCCAGGCAGAGGCGCTCGAAGATGCCCTGTTCGGAAAGGACTGGCCGCCCCCACTCCTCGTCGTGGTAGCGAGCGAGGAGCTCGTTCGACTCACCGAAGCACCGCCTTGCCACCGCCGCCTCCATCTCCATCTCCGGGCCGGTTGTGCTGTCGCCGACTGGCCAAGGCTCGATGAAGCGCCGCCAAGACCGGCGGTGCATGCCGGCCGCCAGGCACTCGAGGAGGCTAGCGTCGAGCCGTGGGTGGCGATTCCGATCCTCCGGCACCGCAGAGTCGAGGCCGGTCCCGTTCACGCCGAGGGCTGTCCCGATCGGTCGGCCGGTCGCGAGCGGACGGGGACCGTGCCCAGGAGGAGGGGACGCGAGCCCGAGACGACCTCGTGATTCCTGGCGGGCTCGGAGGCAGTGGACGTCCGGATGTGGGGGACGCTCCGTCGGATGTCGCTCGGGACAGTCCAACGTCGGCAGCGCCGTCCAGCGTCGGCTCCGACGAGCCCGCCCGCCCCCCGAGCTCGGGTCTCCGTCGTCGAATCTTCGTCCTGGTCGCGATCTTCGTCCTGGTCGCGATCTTCTTCGCGCTCGCCGTCCTGGTCGGGGACTCGTTGGGGAGGCCCGGGTAGGGACCAGGTGGGGGAGGGACCTACGGGTGCGCCGGCTGCTCGGGTGCTCACGCGGCCCGCTCGGGCCCGGCTGGCTTCGAGCTCCGGACAACTGTTCTTCCTGATCCGAGCCTTGTTCCCCGGTCCCGGGAGTGGAGAGTGGGTCGTTCGACCTACGACACCACGAGCCATCGGCCCGATCGCTCGAGTACCGTTCGAGCGATCGACCGAAGCAAGGGGTAGGGCGACCTTTGGGACGGTCGACCGTGTGGCGCGCCACGAGTGTCGCGCAACTGTGCTGTTGACACGCTACCCTGTGTGCAAACGGCAGAGGAGGCAAGATGGCCGAACAGAGCGGGCTGGAATACCGGCTCACCGAGCTTCGCAAGTATCTCGACGAGTTCCAATCCCGGGTGGACCAGCTCCTCGACGCATGGCGCCGAGTGGCGGAGATGCGTCACACGCTCGGGTCGAGCTCCTTCTTCGAGGACATTCTGGCGCGCGTCGAGGGTGAGCTTCGCACTCCCTGGTCTCCGAGGTCCACCGACGAGGTAACGGTGGTGGACTCGGAGCCTGCACCGTCGCCTCGAGCGACGAGGGGCGAAGCTGCGGCACGGAAGCCAGCGGGGAAGGCGACGCGCACGGCGCGTGCTGCCGGAACGGCGCCCCGAACGGGAAGCCGTGGTCGGCGACCGGCTGGAGGACGCGAGCCGGGCGGTGCAGGGGTACCGAGCGCAGCCGACGGAGTACAGGGCGCAAGCTCGGACACGTCGAGCGCAGGGACGACCGGCGCGGGCGCTACGGGCACGAGGAAGGGCCGTGGGACCGGGCGTTCCGGTGCAACAGGGACTGGCACTCGACCGCGAGCGGGTCGTGCCGCGAAGGCCGCGGATGGTACGAGCACCGTTCCCAGCCAGCGGCGGCGCCGCGCGGCAGTTGCGGTGGAGGGCGCTGCGACATCCGAACGAGCCTCGAGCCGAGGCGACCAAGCTCGTGGAGGTCGCCGGACGACCCGGACCGCGGTGCTGGAAGCGGCCGCTGCGGTCGGTGGCGAGTTCGGAGTGTCGGATCTGGTCGAGCGGATTCGCGAATCTGGCATGACCGCGTCCGAGACCGCGATCCGGCGCGTGGTGCTCCGCATGGCCGACGCGGGCCAGCTCGCCCGTGTGGGACGGGGCAGGTATCGCCTGCCCTGAGCCCTGAGCCCTGAGCCCTGAGCCCTGAGCC
>JAJYWE010000018.1:31511-46858 GCA_021791675.1 Actinomycetes bacterium
GCCCTGAGCCCTGAGCCCTGAGCCCTGAGCCCTGAGCCGGGGCTCGTTGGGGTTTGCGTCGCCTGTGCCGCAGCTCAGGTGGGATCCCCCGCTTGTGCGCAGTGCCGACGTAACCTCTCGCCAGGCGTCGGCGTGACGCCAGGTCTCGACGAAGCGAGGTGGCGCGTGGCGCTGTTGGCGACCGAGGCGGGCATCACGACTGACGTTGCGCCGGAGGACCGGCTCGGGCCTCCCGAGAAGGTCCAACGGCCTGTCGTGATCCTCGACACGAGCGTCCTGTTGTCCGAGCCCTCCTCGCTCTTCGCCTTCCCCGAAGCCGACGTCGTGCTCCCCCTCACGGTGATCGAGGAGCTCGATGGCCACAAGGCCCGCCTGGACGACGTGGGCCGAGCCGCTCGGCACTCGGCTCGGCTCATCGAACAACTTCGCGTGGAAGCCGGAGGAGACCTTCGCGAGCCTGTCGTCCTGACGCACGGGGGCTCGCTCCGCATCGAGTTGAACGGACTGCAGACCGACGCGCTCGGCCGGCTCGGGCTCTCCGTGGACAAGGCCGACAATCGCATCCTCGCGGCCGCCCTCGGCCAGGTGGCGGGCGGTCGAACGGTGCGTGTCGTGAGCGGCGACGTCAACCTCCGCCTCAAGGCGGCCAGCCTGGGACTCGAGGCCGAGGAGCACCGCAGCGTCCCGTCGAGTCGCAGCGGATCGCACCCCGGCGGGTGGCGGACACTCGAGGTCGCGCCCGACGTCGTCGACCGGCTCTTCGCCCATCGGTCGTTGACGCTCGAAGAGGCCGGGCTGACGGCCGAGGATGTCGGCATCAACGAGATGGCGGTCTGCCGAGCCGGGCGCCAGTCTGCGCTCACTCGGCGCGTCGGGACCAGACTTCGACTCCTCAACACCGAGCGCGAGGTCTGGGGGCTCCGCGCGCGAAACAAGGAACAGGCATTCGCCCTCGAGCTCCTCTTGGACCCCGAGCTCCCGGTCGTCGCGCTCTCGGGGCAGGCGGGTACGGGGAAGACGATCCTCGCGCTCGCTGCGGCGCTGGAGCAGACCTTCGAGCGCAGCGCCATCTACGACCGGGTGATGATCCTCCGCCCAGTCGTCGCCGTCGGCCGCCAACAGCTCGGCTACCTCCCGGGCACACTCGAGGAGAAGCTCGGGCCCTGGATGGAGGCTGTGACGGACGCGATGGTCGCGCTGGGCGACGGCGTGAGCCACCAGCAGGCCCAGGACATCTTGAACGGCTGGGTCCGCGCCGGGAAGCTGACGATGGAGGCGGTCACGTTCCTGCGGGGGCGCTCCTTGCAGCGCACGTTCGTGGTCGTCGACGAGGCCCAGAACCTCGAACCGCTCACGGTCAAGACCATCCTCACGCGCCTCGGCGAGGGGTCCAAGGTCGTCCTGGTGGGCGACGTCACCCAGATCGACGCGGCGTACGTGTCGGAGTGGACGAATGCTCTCTCCGTCCTGGCCGATCGCTTCTCCGGTGAGCCGCTCTTCGGCCACCTCGTCCTCACGCAGGGTGAGCGCTCGGCGGTTGCGGACATGGCGGCCATGCTCCTCTGATCACCCTTCGGCGTGGCGGGCCCTCGGGCGTTCGCGCGAAGGTGCCGCGCCGCTCAGCAGCCGCCGGGCGGTCCCGGGACGCCGGGCCCGATCGTCGGATCGTCGACGATGCCTTCGTCCACGCTGCGTGCCTCAGCGCCCAAGTGGACGACGTACCAGACGCCCCGCCACGAGATCGTGGACGCGATGCCGAAGGACCGCACCACGCCGGACTGCTCGTAGACGAGGCGCGCCCCTGGGACGTGCCAGTAGCCGACCCGGTTGTAACAGCCACCGGGCGGTATCCAGGTGGCGAGGTTGTCGGGTACCTCCACGCGGAGCAGTCGTGCCGGCCCTCCCTGGCTCACGAGGAGCTGATGCGCTGCCTCCAGGTCCAGGTCGAAGTGCGCGACCAGGCGGTCGGCATAGTCGGCAGCGGGGTTGGGGATCGCCTTGACCTGGAGGTACGCGGCGAGCGGGAAGAAGGCGGCCATCGCGGTCGCGAGCGATCCAGTCTGGATCCCGCGCCAGAGCGCCTGCATCTCCCCGTCGAACTGGACGGTGGTGGAAGAGGGGAACGCGGTCGTCTGGGGGAGCGCGCCGGGGGCGACGGTGGTGGTGGTCGAGCTCGCTGAGGGTGGCGGGAGCGTCGTCGAGGTGGCCGCGCTGGAGGTGCTCGGTGGGGAGGTGGGGCTCGACGCGACGCCAGCGTTCCCGGCGGAACGAGCTCCCGAGCTCGGCGAGCTCGTGCGGGTCGGGCTCGGTGATCGGTCGAGCTTCGAGCTCCTGGTATCGGTCGTCCTCGGTGTCGTGGCGCTGCAGGCGGCCACCAACACCGCCAGAGCGAGGACGAGTGGCGCGGTTGCCCTCGCCCGGTTCCCTCGCCGCATCACGGTCCCACGGTGGAGGCGAGGGCTCGGTCGGGGCCCTGAGCGGCAGGCTCCCGGCCCGGGTCTCGCTCGACCGAGGCCCGGGCCTGTGTCACCGAGGACGTGGACTTCTCGGGCCGCGGGGTTGCGGTCGGTCCCTCCTCGCCCGCCGGTCGGTCAGGGGTGGGAGACTCGGACCGCTCGGTGGGAGTGGAGAGTGCCTCACAGATCCGGTGCAGTTCCGCCACCTGCGCCGCCGAGAGCCGGTCGAAGAGCTGCGCGCGGACGGTCCGAACGTGACCCGGAGCTGCCTCGGCGAGCCGGTGCCACCCGGCCGGCGTGAGGACGGCGATCGCACCCCGCCCGTCGGTCGGGCACTCCTCGCGACGGACCAACCCGGCGAGCTCGAGGCGCGCGACGGCGTGCGAGACGCGACTCCGCGAGAACAGCGCCGCGGCGGCAAGGTCGCTCATGCGCATGGCAGCGCCGTCGGCCTCCGAGAGGCGAACCAGGATCTCGTAGTGCGCGTGCGAGAGGCCAGCGTCGCGCTCGAGCTGCGAGCCGAGCGTTCCGAGGAGCGCCTGCACGGTCTCGAGGAAGCGCCGCCACACCACTTGCTCCTCTTCGTCCAGCCAGCGCACCCCGGCGCCATCGGGTCCGCTGCCGACCGGCGACCCGCTCGCGCTCTGGCGTTCTGGCGGTCCGGGGGTGATTGCGTACGGCCCCGAGCATGCCGAAGCCTCGAGGGACCGGCTCCCAACTGCGGGCTCGGCTCGGTCGTCGGACCCGCCTCCCCTTTCGGACCCGCACGCCACGCGTCCAGGCTACCAGTGCCTCGGTGGCACTCCGGGGCCGCCTCCCGGCTCCCTGCGGAAGGATCCGCTCCGGGGTCCGGGGTCCGGGGTCCGGGGTCCGGGGTGCGGGGTGCGGGGTGCGGGGTGCGGGGAGCTTCGCGGGGGAATAGTTGAGCAGTCAACTAGGTTGACCGGCGAAACCGAGCTCGGGGTTCCCGAGCGGAGCGCGTGGTCGAACCACGGCGCGCAGACCCAGACCATGGAGGCACGATGAGCACGACGACCACCACGACCAACGACACTGCCGGTTCCGGCAAGGACATCCCCGGCTACACCGCAGGAACCTGGACCATCGACCAGGCCCACTCCGAGATCTCGTTCACGGTGCGTCACATGATGGTGTCGAAGGTCCGTGGCCGCTTCACCTCCTTCGAGGGGACGATCGTGACCGCCGCCGAGCCCGAGGCGTCGAGCGTCGAGGTCCGGGTCGACCTCTCGTCGATCGACACCGACAACGAGGCACGCGACAACCACCTTCGCTCGGGAGACTTCTTCGAGGTGGAGACCCACCCGGCCATGACGTTCCGCTCCACGCGCGTCCGGCGGAGCGGGGACGGCTTCGTCGTCGAGGGAGAGCTCTCGCTGCACGGTGTCACCAAGCCGGTGAGCCTCGAGGGTGAGCTGAACGGCTTCGTGACCGACCCGTACGGCAAGAAGCGAGTGGGGTTCTCCGCCACCACGCAGCTGTCACGCAAGGAGTTCGGCATCGACATCGAGATGCCGATGGACGGCGGCGGTGTGGTCGTCGGGGACAAGATCACCGTGAACCTCGAGGTCGAAGCGGTGCTCGAAGCGGCCTGACCGCCGAGATCGGGACCGGGAGCCCGCCCTGCACCGCCGCGGTGCAGGGCGGGCGTGGCGCCGATCGGTTGCGTGCGCCGAGACGCGGTGGCGTGCGACGATGCAAGGGCAGAGCACCAACGGCGGAGCATGGAGAACCGAGGAGCGCGAGAGCGAGCAGGAAGACCACTGAAGGAGCGAGAGATCATGTCCGTCATGCGCCTGAACCACGCGGTGCTGTTCGTACGAGACGTTGCCGCGAGCGTCGCGTTTTACCGAGAGGCGCTCGGCTTCTCGCCCATCACGGACCGCGTCGACTGGGACGGCGCCGCGTTCCTCCGGGCGCCCGGGTCGACGAACGACCACGATCTCGGGCTCTTCCAGGTCGGCGAGCAGGCCGGCCCCTCGGCTGCGGGCCGCTCGACGGTGGGTCTCTACCACCTGGCGTGGGAAGTGGACACGCTCGCCGAGCTCGGCCGGCTCGCCGGGGTCCTGTCTGCGCGGGGGGCGCTGGTCGGCGCGAGTGACCACGGGACGACCAAGAGCCTCTACGGCCGAGACCCCGACGGGCTCGAGTTCGAGATCTGCTGGATCGTGCCTGCGGCACTGCTCACCCCTGCCGATCTCGCCGCCGCTCGCGAGGTGCGCCCGCTCCAGCTCGATCGGGAGCTCGGCCGGTTCGGCGCCGACACCCGAGGTGGGGTCGGGGTCTCGGTTCCCGCCCCGGCCTGAACGACCGGCCCGGCTCCCGCCCAGGCGACTGGCCCGGCTCCCGACCAGAACAGGCAGCTGAGCGCCGGGAGGGCTCCGGCACACGACCACGCCTGCGCTGGCTCGTCGGGACCGACCAGCTGCCGGGGCGGCGGCATCTCCGGGTCGCGCGCTTGACAGTGCCTGCCCGAGGTTCCATCCTCGAATCGATGCCCTACTACCGCCAGCTGGGCTCGATCCCCCGGAAGCGTCACAGCCAGTTCCGCGACCCGGGCGGACGGCTCTACGGGGAGGAGCTGATGGGCGCAGAGGGCTTCTCCGGTGAGTCCGCGCTCCTCTACCACCGCCACGCTCCGACCGCGATCGTCGACGTGACGGACTGGGAGGGCGCGGGCGACGTCCTCTCCGCCCACCAGCCGGTCGGGCCGCGGCACTTCGTGCTCCACAAGCTCGACGCCCCGCGGAGTGACCTGGTCCGGGGCCGCCAGCTCCTCCTCGGCAACGCGGACGTGCGCCTCTCCTACGCGGTCGCCGAGGTCGCCTCGCCGCTCTATCGCAACGCCGCAGGCGACGAGTGTGTCTACGTCGAGGCGGGATCGGCACGGCTCGAGACGAGCTTCGGGGTGCTCGAGGTCGGCTCGGGTGACTACGTCGTGCTCCCGACGTCGACCACGCATCGCTGGGTGCCCACGGGCGAACTGCCGCTTCGCGCGCTCGTGGTCGAGGCCCGCGGCCACATCGCGCCGCCCGCTCGCTACCTCTCCCCCCGCGGCCAGCTGCTCGAGGTCGCGCCCTACAGCGAGCGGGACCTGCGGGGGCCGTCCGAGCTCCTCGAGGCGGACGGCGAAGAGGTCGAGGTCCTCGTCCGCACGCGGGCGGGCGGAACCCGCTACACCTACGCCCACCATCCCTTCGACGTGGTCGGCTGGGACGGCTGTCTCTATCCCTACGCCCTGTCGATCCGGGACTTCGAGCCGCTCGTCAAGCGCTTTCACGCCCCGCCGCCCGTGCACCAGACCTTCGAGGGGCCCGGCTTCGTCGTGTGCTCGTTCTGCCCGAGGCCCTTCGACTTCGACCCGACGGCTGTTCCCGTGCCCTACAACCACGCCAACGTCGACTCCGACGAGGTGCTCTTCTACGTCGGGGGGGACTTCATGTCGCGGCGCGGCTCGGGGGTCGGCCTGGGATCGGTCACGCTGCACCCGGCCGGTTTCGTGCACGGTCCACAGCCCGGCTCGGTGGAGGCGGCGCTCGGCGCCCCGGGCACGGAGGAGTGGGCGGTCATGGTGGACACGTTCCGACCCCTCGAGCTGGGTGCTGCCGCGCTCGCCTGTGAGGACCCCGGTTACGCTTGGACCTGGGCCGGCGGGCGGCGGGTCTAGCGGGCCTCGCCACCAGCGGCGGCTTCCGAGGGCGCCTCGCGCGCCGACGTCGACCCCCTGCTTGCGTGCGGTCCTGGTCGCCAACGCGGGCTGGTCGCAACCTGCCGACCGGCTCGGCGTGCTCCCCCTCGGGGGCGGTTGCCGGTTTGGTCTCTGTGACGAGACGGGTTCAGAGTGGAACGGGAACGAGGAGGAGCGGATGATGGCGAGTGAGACCCTGTGGCCGAGTGAGTTCAAGGTTGCGGACCTGGCGCTCGCGCCAGCGGGGCGCAAGGAGATCGAGCTGGCAGAGCTCGAGATGCCGGGCCTCATGGCGCTCCGCGCCGAGCTCGGTGCCACACGCCCGCTCACGGGAGCCCGGATCACCGGGTCGTTGCACATGACGGTGCAGACCGCCGTCCTGATCGAGACCCTGGTCGAGCTCGGCGCAGCGGTGCGGTGGTCCTCGTGCAACATCTTCTCGACCCAGGACCAAGCCGCGGCGGCGGTGGTGGTCGGGCCGCACGGGAGCGTCGAGGCCCCCGCCGGGGTGAGCGTCTTCGCCTGGAAGGGGGAGACGCTCCCCGAGTACTGGTGGTGCCTGGAGCGCGCCCTGGACTGGCCCGACGGCGAGGGTCCCAACCTGCTCCTGGACGACGGGGGTGACGCGACGCTCTTCGTCCACCTCGCCGTCGAGTACGAGAAGGCGGGGGCAGTCCCTCCACCCGCCGAGAGCGACACGACGGAGTGGCGTGCGCTCCACGAGGTGCTGGCCGCCGCGTTCGATGTCGACGCCAACCGCTGGACTCGGCGTGCGAATGCGATACGCGGGGTGAGCGAGGAGACCACGACCGGGGTCCACCGTCTCTACCAGATGGCGGGAGAGGGGCGGCTGCTCTTTCCCGCGATCAACGTGAACGACTCCGTCACGAAGTCGAAGTTCGACAACCGCTACGGATGTCGCCACTCGCTCGTCGACGGGATCAACCGGGCCACCGACGTGCTGATCGGCGGCAAGGTCGCCGTCGTCTGCGGCTACGGCGACGTGGGCAAGGGTTGCGCGGAGTCGCTCCGTGGCCAGGGCGCTCGCGTCGTCGTCACCGAGATCGACCCGATCTGCGCTCTCCAGGCGGCGATGGACGGCTACGAGGTGACGACCCTCGAGGAGGTCGTCGGCCGAGCCGACATCGTGATCACTGCGACGGGGAATCGCGACGTCGTGACCGTTGCGCACATGGCCGCGATGAAGGACCACGCCATCGTGGGAAACATCGGCCACTTCGACAACGAGATCGACATGGCCGGGCTCAGCACGGTCCCTGGTATCGAGCGGGTTGTCGTCAAGCCGCAGGTCGACGAGTGGCGCTTCCCCGACGGGCACGCGATCATCGTGCTCTCCGAGGGGCGGCTCCTCAACCTCGGGAACGCGACCGGACACCCGAGCTTCGTGATGTCCAACTCCTTCACCAACCAGGTGATGGCGCAGCTGGAGCTGCACCAGCGCACCGCGTCCTATCCCGTGGGCGTGCACGTCCTCCCGAAGGAGCTGGACGAGAAGGTCGCGCGCCTCCATCTGGATGCCCTCGGGGTGCGGCTGACCACGCTCACGGCAACCCAAGCCAGCTACCTCGGGGTCCCGGTCCAAGGCCCCTTCAAGCCGGAGCACTACCGCTACTGAGTGCGCACGCCGGTGTGAAGGGTTCGCGGGGGTCGTTGAGCGCAGAGGTCCGCCACCTCCGCCAGGACGTCCGTCGGCTCGGCGACCTCCTCGGGCAGAGCCTCGTCCGCCACGGCGGCGAGGGGCTGCTGGCGAGGGTCGAGGAGGTCCGCCACCTGGCGCGCCTCGAGCACGAGGAAGATGCCACGCGCCTCCGAGCGCTCCTGGACCGACTCTCGCTCGCCGATGCGAGCGCCCTCGTCCGGGCCTTCTCCATCTACTTCCAGCTCGCCAATCTCGCCGAACAGGTCCACCGTCCGGAGGCGTTGCGACGCGAGGGAACCGGTGGTGCGCGGGACGAAGCTGGTCGCGTGCCTCGACCCACCCTCGCGGCAGGCCTCGAACGGATAGTCGCCGCCGGCGAGGGACCAGCGCTCTGCGACGCGTTGGCCGGCGGTCTGGCACTCGAGCCAGTGCTCACGGCGCACCCGACCGAGGCGGCTCGCCGGTCGGTGCTCACCAAGATCGCCGAGCTCGCCAGCGTGCTGGACCGGCGCCTGGCCGTCGCGCCGGGCGGTCCCGAGGCAGCCCGGCTCGACCGGCGCCTCGTCGCCCTCGTCGACCTCTTGTTCGAGACCGACGAGCTGCGCGTCGCCCCGCCCACCCCGCTCGACGAGGCATCTGCGGTCGTCTACTACCTCGAGCGGCTGCTGTCGGTGGCCGCTGACCTCGTCGAGGACCTCGAGGTGGAGCTCGCCGCGGCCGGTCTCGCGCTCCCTGCGGGGGCGGTCCCGCTTCGTTTCTCGACCTGGGTGGGTGGAGATCGCGACGGGAACCCGAACGTCACCCCGGCCGTGACACTCGAGGTGCTCGGCCTGCTCTCCGAGCACGGCCTCACCCTCCTGCTCGCCGAGGTCGACGCGCTGGTTCTCGAGCTCTCGAGCTCGACGCAGGTCGTCGCGATCACGGGCGAGCTCGAGGACGGCCTGGCTTCGGCGCTCGGCTACCACCCCGGTGTGGCGGAGCGTTTCGGCCGGCTCAACCGGGAGGAGCCCTACCGGCTCTTCACCTCCGTCGTGCGCGCGCGCCTGGCAGCGACCCGCCAGCGACTTCGCGAGGGGGGTGCCCACCGAACCGGTCGCGACTACTCGGACGTCTCCGAGCTGCTGTTCGACCTCGGCCTGCTTCGCCGCTCCCTGGAGGCGAACGGCGGGGCGGCGATCGCGGCGGGACGTCTCGCCCGGGTGTGCCGCCTCGCGGCCGCCAGCGGCTGGACCCTCGCGCGCCTGGACGTCCGCGAGCACGCGCGCCGCCATCACGAGGCACTGGACGCGCTCTTCGTCGCGCTGGGCGAGGCTCCGGGGGCCTGGCTCGAGGCGAGCGGGGAGGCTCGTGCGCGCCGTCTCGGCGTGGAGCTCGCCGAGCGTCGCCCGCTCTCGCGCCCGCCCGGCCCGCTGTCGGCTGTCCTCGGGATCGCAGCGGAACGGCCGGTGGTACCTGGAACCGCCTCCGCAGCGGCACCCGGGGCGACAGGGGCGGAGCCGCTGGCCCTCGCCACGTTGCGCGCCGTCGCGGACGGGATCGCACGCTTCGGGCCGAGGGCCGTCGGTACCTACGTCGTCTCGATGTGCCGCGGCACGGACGATCTGCTCGCCGCGGTCGTGCTCGCGCGGGAGGCGGGATTGGTCGATCTCCGAGCCGGATGGGCGGCGATGGACTTCGCGCCGCTGCTCGAGACGGTCGACGAGCTGCGACGTGCCGACGAGCTGCTCGAGGAGCTGCTCACGGAGCCGAGCTACCGGCGCCTCGTCGCGCTGCGTGGCGGGGTCCAGGAGGTGATGCTCGGCTACTCCGACTCGAGCAAGGAACGGGGCATTGCGACGTCGCAGTGGGAGATCCACCGCGCCGAGGGGCGCCTTCGCGACGTCGCGGCCCGCCACGGGGTCCGCCTCCGGCTCTTCCACGGCCGCGGTGGCACGGTGGGCCGGGGCGGTGGCCCGACGTACGACTCGATCATGGCGCAGCCCTTCGGGACGGTGCAGGAGGCCTTCAAGCTGACCGAGCAGGGGGAGGTGATCTCGGACAAGTACCTGCTCGAGCCCCTCGCCCGGGACAACCTGGAGGTGGCGCTCGCGGGCGTGCTCGAGGCGGCGACCCTCCACCGGGTCCCGGCCGCCGCACCGGAGGTACTCGAGCGGTGGTACCGGACGATGGACGTGCTCTCCGCTGCCGCTGCCGGGGCCTACCGGGGGCTCGTCGAGGATCCGCGACTCCCGGGGTACTTCCGCTCCTCCACCCCGGTCGACGAGCTCGCCTGGCTGCCGATCGGTTCGCGCCCCGCGCGACGGCCGGGGCCGGCCGCGTCCCTCGAGTCCCTGCGTGCCATCCCCTGGGTCTTCGGCTGGACCCAGTCCCGCCAGATCGTCCCCGGCTTCTTCGGCGTGGGCGCCGGCCTCGCGGCGGTACGGGCGGCCGGCCTCGGAGACGTGCTCGCGGAGATGGCCGAGAGCTGGCGCTTCTTCCGGACCTTCCTCTCCAACGTCGAGATGACGCTCGCGAAGTGCTCCCTTCGGATCGCGAAGAGCTACGTCGAGGCGCTCGTCCCCGCCGAGGCGACAGGGCTGTTCGCGGTCGTGGCCGCCGAGTACGACCGGACGCGGGCCGAGCTGCTCGACGTCCTCGGGGTGGACCAGCTCCTCGAGCGGGCCCCGGTGCTCGCCGAGACGCTCCGGGTCCGGGACGCCTACCTCGAGCCCCTCCACCAGCTCCAGATCCTCCTTCTCTCCCGGGCGCGGGCGAGTGCGGGGCCCGACGGCGAGGGTGACGTCGATCCCGCGCTGCGCCGCGCGCTCCTGCGGACCGTGAACGGGATCGCAGCGGGGCTCCGGAACACCGGGTGAACGACGCTGGGGCCGGGCCCCCGGTCCGGGGCGCGCCCCGGCTGGGCAAGGCGGTGTCGCGCGAGCAGGAAGCAGGTCCGGGCATTGCCGAGGATCTCGGCGGGTCGGGCGAGCCCGTGGTACCCGGTGCGGGGCTCGCCCATGGGCTCGGCAGCGAGCTCGTGCCGGCGGACTGGCCCCCGCTCCGCCGCGAGGAGGTGGCAGGGGTGCTGGCCGCTTTCGGGCTGCCCGGTGACGGGCGCGCCGGCGAGGCGCGCGGGGTCGGCCCCGTGCTGCGCTGGCACAGCCCCCGCCCGTTCTCGGCCGCCGCGATCGTCGACCTCAGTCGGTGCTCGGTCTTCGTCAAGCGGCATGCGCTCGCGCTTCGAGACCCCCGGTCCCTTGCCGAGGAGCACGCCTTCCTCGCGCACCTCGGCCGCCACGGCCTCGTCGTACCCCGGGTGCGCCGGACGGTCGACGGTGCGACGGCGCTCGTCGCGGGCCGGTGGTGCTACGAGGTGCACGACATCCTGGCCGGTCTGGACCGCTACCGAGACGTCCCGTCGTGGGTGCCGCTCCAGAGCGCGACGGATGCGGCGGCGCTCGGGCGGTTGCTCGGGTCGCTCCGAGCCGCCGCAGCCGGCTTCTCCGCCCCGGCCCGGGGTCCGGCGCCCCTCGTCGCGCGCTTCGAGCTCCTCCGTGCACCAGATGTCCTGGCGGCCCTCGAATCGGCCCTCGATCGCCGCCCTTCGCTGGCGGCGGCCTTGGCGGGGAGGAACTGGCGGGCTGCGCTCGAGCGCGACGTGGTCCCGGCGCACGAGCGGCTCGTGGCTCTCCTCGATGCGCTCGAGTCGGCCTGGACGCACAACGACCTACATGCGTCCAACGTGATCTGGCGGCCCCACAACGGGGGCTTCGAGGCGGTGGGTCTGTTCGACGCAGGCCTCGCCGATCGGACGACGCCGGTGTTCGACCTGGCGACCGCGCTCGAGCGCAACACGATCGCCTGGCTGGGCCTCGACGCCGACGCCGACGCCGATGCCGACGCCGACGACGTCGGCGAGGGCCTCGCGCGGCCCGCCCTCGTTCGCGCCTTGCTCGCGGGCTACCGCGAGCGCGCCGCCCTCTCTCCGCTCGAGCGACGGGCGCTCGTCCGGCTGCTACCGGTAGTCCACGTCGAGCTCGCACTGGCGGAGATGGAGTACTACCAGGGCGTCCTCGGCGACCCGGACCGGGCGACCGTCGCCTACGAGCGCTTCCTCCTCGGGCATGCCGCGTGGTTCGCCAGCCCGGCGGGCAGGGACTATCTGGGCACGATCGACCGGTCGCTCGAGGGGCCGGCTGCGGGTGCGTGAGGGGGCGCTCGGCCGGGGGGCGACTCGCAGTCCGCGGGATCGGGGTGCAAGACTGGTGGTGACGGGAGCTCGGGCGAACCGGGCTGAGAGGGCGTCTCGCGGGCGCCGACCGTGGAACCTGATCCGGGTAATGCCGGCGGAGGGAGAGTTCCGTGGAACAGCTTTTCCTGGTCGTCCCTGCGGACAGCGGGCGCGCCGACCGGCACGCGCCGGGTCGGTCGCGTCGGCGCCGGCGGCTCGGCACCCTGGTCGCCGTCGTGCTCGCACTCGCCGTCGGCCTCGCTGCCTGCTCCGCCCCGGACTCCGCGAGGCCCCGGCCGGTCGCCACCTCCGTGGTCCCAGTGGCGGGCGGTACGGCGACCTTCACGGAACAGCCGGGCAGCCCGCCGAACGACATCTTCCCGTTCATGTCCGGGGCCGACTTCACCGACGCCAACGCCTTCCAGTTCCAGACCCTGCTCTACGAGCCGCTCTATCGCTTCGGGGCCGGGGGCAGGCCGGGGCTCGACGAGGCCGGCTCGCTCGCAGAGGCACCGGTCTACTCCGACGGGGACCGGGTCGTCACGATCCGGTTGAAGTCCTGGCGGTGGTCGGACGGCGAGGCGGTCGACGCTCGGGACGTGGTCTTCTGGATGAACCTCCTGGAGGCCGAGAAGCAGAACTGGGCGTCGTACGTGCCTGGCGGCTTCCCGGACAACGTCGCGTCGTACCGAGTGCTCTCGCCCTCGGTCGTGCAGTTCCGACTGAAGCGCGCCTACGACCCGGCGTGGTTCACCGACAACGAGCTCTCGCAGATCACGCCGCTCCCGCTCGCCTGGGACCGGACCTCGCTCCGCTCCCCCCCGCCTCGGAGAGCCGAGCCGGGACTGCCCGATACGACGGTCGCGGGCGCCCGGCGCGTCTATGCCTTCCTCGAAGGCCAGGCGCAGTCGCTGTCCACCTACGCAACCAGTCCGATCTGGTCGGTCGTGGACGGCCCGTGGCGGCTCGCCTCGTTCGCGCCCTCGGGCCTCGCCGTCTTCGTACCGAACCGCTCCTACTCGGGACCCGACCGGCCGCACCTGTCCCGGTTCGTCGAGCTGCCCGTCGCGAGCTCCACGTCCGAGCTCGACCTCCTGCTCGCGGGCACCAGCTCTGCTGGGAGCGTCCCGGGGGGCCGCGTCTCGGTGGGATGGGTCCCCGCCGAGGACGTGCCGGATCTCGCCGCGCTGCGCCGTGCTGGCTACCGGACGGTGCGCGAGGTCCTCTGGCAGTTCAACTACCTCGAGCCCAACTTCGACAACCCGACGGCCGGGCCGATCTTCGCACAGCTCTACGTGCGCCAGGCGTTCCAGCACCTGATCGACGAGACGGGCTGGATCCGTGCCTACGACCACGGCCTCGCCGAGCCGACCTACGGGCCGATCCCAGCAGTGCCGAGGAACCCGTGGAGCGACCCGTCTGCATCGCTCGACCCGGATCCCTTCGACCCCGCAGCCGCTGCGTCCCTCCTCGCCGCCCACGGATGGGCAGCAGGTCCCGGCGGGGTGCGGACCTGCCGGCGTCCGGGGGCCGGCGCTTCGGACTGTGGCGCCGGCGTGCCTCGCGGGGCGCGCCTCTCCTTCACGCTCGCCTACCCGACGGGGTCCCAGTCGGTGGCGCTGTCCGTGCAGGACCTCCAGGCGAGCGCAGCGCGCGCCGGCGTGGCGCTGACCCTGCGGGCGGAGAGCAACGCGGAGATCAGCGCGACGATCGAGCCCTGCCCGCGGGGCCCGTCCTGCTCCTGGCAGCTCGGTGACTACGGGGGCGGCTGGATCTACAGCCCGGACCACCTCCCGACCGGCGAGGAGATCTTCGCAACCGGCGCCCTCGGCAACGTCGGGAGCTACACCAGCGCGACGGTGGACCGATTGATCGCCGCGACGACCACGGCGTCGGGGCCGAGCGAGCAGGCGGCGCTCGACCGCTACCAGAATGCGGTGCGCCGGCTGCTCCCCGTCTTCTGGATCCCGAGTCCGGACACCCTCCTCGCTGTCGCCAACGGCCTGGCCGGCGTGCACCCGAACGCCTACGGGGAGGTCAACCCACAGGACTGGTACTTCACGCGCCGGGTTGCCTCCCGGAGCTGACCCAGGACAGAGACGCCTCGGGCGTCGGGGTCTGCGGGCCCCGGGTCCTCCGGGCTCGCCCAGAGGGCTCGGGAATAGCGGCGACGTGGCGATGGTTCTCGGGAAAGACAAAACGATACGAGTCGTTTTGATAGAGAGGAGGTGCGTGATGAGCTCTCGCTTCCTGACGAACGCAGTGGTGGCGCTGGCCGCCGGCTTCGTAGTGGTGGCGACCCAAGCCTTTGCCACCCCGGTCGTGGCGTGGCTCGCCTTCGCGCTCGGTGTCGCCGTGCTCGGTATCGCCCTCGTGAGCCAGCTCGACCGCAGCCGGCCGGTCATCCAGCGGATGCTCGACGGCGTCGGGGCGGTGTTGGCCATCTGGACGATCGTGGCGAGCTTGGTGTTCGTCGGCTCGACCGTGCTGTGGCTTTCCTTCGCCGAGGCGCTCGGCTTCGTCGGCCTTGCCTTTGCCGGGCTCACGCTCCGTGAGATCCAGGCGTGGCGTGCCGAGCACGCGATCAGCCCCGTCCGGGGCGAGTTCACGGGACTGCGGCTCCACCGCCCGGCGGAGCAGCCGGCCCCGGCGGCGACGCCCGCCCGGAGCGACGGGTACGCAACCGTCGCCTGAGCTTCGCCAGCACGGCGCCCGAGGCCCTCGGCCAGTTTGGCCGAGGGCCTCGTCGCGCGGCCGAGCTCAGGCCGAGCCGCGCCCGTCCCAGAGTCGCGCCCGGAGGCCGGTCGCCCGGGTGATCGGCGTCTCGACTGCGCGCCGCAGGGCGGCCTCGGTTCCGACCAGCGTGACGCGTTGCTCCGCGCGGGTGATCGCGGTGTAGAGCAACTGGCGGCTGAGGAGCGGGGAGCCAACTGGGGGGAGCACGAAGACGACGGAGGCGAACTGGGATCCCTGGCTCTTGTGCACGGTGAGCGCGTGCGCCGTCTCGACGTCCCCGAGACGCGCGGGGCTTCTCGTGATGATCTCCGGCCCACGGGCGAACACCGCCACGGGCTCGCCCTGCCGGCCGCGCACCACGACTCCTGTATCGCCGTTGAAGAGCCGGGCTTCGTAGTCGTTCGCGGTCACGAGGAGGGGGCGACCGACGTAAAAGCGGCCGAGCCCGTAGCCGGGGATCGCAGCCGCGAGCCAGGCCTCGATCCGCTCCGTCCACCCCGAGACCCCGAAGACGCCCCTCCGGTGCGCGCAGAGGACGCTGAGCTCGGAGCGCGCGCGGAGCGTCGCTGCGGCATCGCC
>JAJYWE010000074.1:0-7021 GCA_021791675.1 Actinomycetes bacterium
CGCCACTCGGAGCCGACCATCAGGTAGCGGGGCGAGTACCCCTCCCGCTCGAAACCGAGCCTCCGTACGAGAGCCAGCGACGCAGTGTTCGCCGGCTGGATGTTCGCCTCCAGGCGATGCAGGCCGAGCTCCTGGAAGGCGATGTCCACCACCGCTCGGAGACCCGCCGTCATGAGGCCGCGCCTCGCGTGGGACGAGAAGGCGCCGTAGCCCAGCTGCGCGGACTGGAACGCGCGCCGGACGATGTTGCTCACGCTCACGTAGCCGGCGAGCTCGCCGCAGGGAGCGTGGCGGACGAGGTAGGCCTCCTGGTCGTCCCGCTGAAGATGCCCCAGCCAGGCCTCGAAGCGGACGGGGGTGTCCGCCGGGTCGATCCAGGGGGCGTGGAGGGACCGGCTCGAGCGGACCGCATCGACGAACGCATCCCGATCTCGGGCGCAGACGGGCGCCACGGAGATCGCTACTCCCACGTGACCCGCACCCGTCGCTCCCCCCAGAGCCGCCGGAGCTCGCTCGACCCGGGCAGCGTCGCGTCGGCGGCGATCCAGCGGTTCCAGAGCATCCGGTAGAGCTGGCTGGCGCTGCCCCGAACCTCGACGTGGTCGGGCAGCTGCCCCTCCACCGGGACCACGACGCGACCGACGAGGCGGAAGGTCCAGGTGCGCTCGGCGTCCTCTGCGACGATCACGACGCCGGCACCGGGATCGTCCTCTGGTGTCGCATCCCTCCGCCGTCGGCGCAGGAACCCCTCGAGGAGCTCGGCGATGCCGTCGGCGGCCAGGTCGACCGGCACCGGGGTGAGCACGGCATCCGTGTCGCACTGCGACGCAGCGAGCTCGACGTCGATGCGGTGGATCGTGGTCTCGTGGGCCTGGCGCCTCGCCCAGAACAGGAGCGGCGACGGCGCGGGGAGGAACGACCAGCACCGGAGATCTGCCGGCGCCGCGCGGAGAGCCTCGAGCAGCCCCTCGTGGCCGACTCGACTCCACTCGAGGAGGTCCTCGGTCAACGGGCCGGTTGCGAGGATCTCGGCCTCGCTCGGCTCGGGAATCGGCCCCTCGAGGCCCTCGGCGACGTAGCGGGTCGCCCAGCGGTGGACGAAGCCGACATGGGTCACCAGGTCTCGCACCCTCCAACCGGGGCACGAGGGGACACCTGCGTCGGGGCAGTCCGCTGCGACCTCGCGGAGGCGTCGTCCTTCGTCGGAGAGGGCCCGCAGGTAGTCGTCCAGGCGACGGGCCTCCACGGTGGCGAGGCTACCAGCGGGTCCCGGAGGGCCCCTCTCCGTCGGCTCCCCGGTCCTCCGGTGGGTGCTCGGGAAGCAGGCGAGTGGCGCCGGGTCGCCGAGGCCGCGCAGGCCCGCCTGCCGCTGCGACGGGGTCGATCCCCTGGCGCCGGTGACGCACGGACCGGCCGGGCCGCTTCGGCCTCAGCCCCCGACGGCCAGCTCCTCCAGCACCGACCAGTCCTGCTCTGGCACGTCCATGTTCACGATCCAGGGCGTCTCGACGAGGTGGGGCGGGAGGTCTCTGTGCCGCGGCGAAGTGTGCGGAGCCGACGTGCGCCGCCCCTGCCTCCCCGTCGCGGAACGCCTCGACGAGCGCGTACTCCGTCGGTTCGTCGATGCTGCGAAACCAGTCGAACCACAGGCACCCCGGTTCTGCCCGCGTCGCCTCGGTGAAGCCTCGGCTCAGGGCACGAGGACCGCGCGCCCGTGGATCCTCCCCGCGTCGAGCTCCGCCAGCGCGTCCAGCGCCTCGTCGAGGGGGAAGCGCTTCGTCGTGAGGCGCACGGTGCCCGCCTCGGCGAGGGCCATGAGCTCCACCAGGTCCGTGTAGGAGCCGACCAGGTTGCCGACCACGGCGATCTCCCGCGAGATCAGCTCGATCGCGGGAACCTCCACCATGCCGCCGTAGCCGATCACGAAGTAGCTCCCGTGGCGGCGGGTGAGCGCCAGGCCCACCGGCGGGGTGCCGGTCTCGGCGACGAAGTCGAAGACGACCTCCGCTCCCTTGCCGTCGGTCAGTTCGAGGACGGCCTTGCTCTCCGCACCGTCCACCCGAACGGTCTCGGTCACGCCGAGGCTTCGTGCCAGCGCGAGGGACTCCTCCGAGCGGTCGAGCGCGACCACGCGCGCCGCCGTCAGGGCGTGCAGGCACTGGATCCCGATGTGGCCGAGGCCACCGACGCCGATCACCACCGCGGTGGTCCCCGGCGGGAGGAGCGGAACGGCCTTTCGCACCGCGTGGTAGGCGGTGAGCCCGGCGTCGGCGAGCGGTGCGACGTCGGCGGGTTCCACGTCCGGCCCGAGCCGTACGACGGACCGGGCGGTCGTGCGGACCAGCTCGGCGTAGCCGCCGTCACTGTCGATGCCGGGGAAGCGCTGGGCCTCGCAGTGGCAGTCGTCTCCCCGCCGGCACGCTGCGCACAGCCCGCAGGTGACGAGGGGGTGGAGGATGACGGGATCGCCCGGGCGGAGGTGCTCCACCGCCGAGCCGACCTCGTGCACCCAACCGGCGTTCTCGTGGCCGATCACGTACGGGAGCGAGACGCCCGACTTCTCCGCCCACTGGCCCTCCAGGATGTGGAGGTCCGTCCGGCAGACCCCGGCGCCGCCGAGGCGGACGAGGACGTCGAGGGGGCCCTCGATCCGCGGCTCGGGCACCTCGTCCACGCGAGCGGGCTCGTGGTAGGCGTGGACTCGGACAGCTCTCATGCGCGTACCTCCTCCAACCCGTAGCGGACGCCGAGCAGACCCCGGCACAGGGTCGTGTTCGCCGACATCGAGACGGCGGTCAAGCGGCCGAGGTCGAGCGCCAGGGACACCCCCTCGGCGGACATCGCCCGCCCGTCCGGACCGAGCACGAGGGGGCTGTCCGGACCGGTGTCGTAGCCGAGCTCGGCCCGCAGTGCGAGCAGTCGCTCGGTTCCGCCGCCCGCGGGCGCGTCGCGAACCCTTGCTGTCGCAAGCGCTCCGTGGCTCCAGCCTCGACGCGAAAGCTCCGACGCGACGGTCCACTGCCGGACGGTGTGGGCCTTGCGGCGGAAGTGGCGGCGGAGCTCGTCCAGGTCCTCCTCCGCGAGGCGATCGAACGTCTCGGAGAACGCTCGGCCGTCGCTCACGCCCTCCGAGACCTCCTCGCCGACGAAGTGGTCGTCGAGGGTGACCGCGACGCTCCGACCCTCGGCGACCGCGTGCGCCGCATCTCGGGCATCCGCCGCCATGAGGTAGGTGAAGTTGGCGGCGCAGAAGAAGGTGGGCAGGCGGAGCCGGACGACGACGCGCTCGGCATGCACTTCCACGCCCTCGACGAAGCCGAGATCGGGGAGCGGCTCGTCCAACTCGGGGTCCCGGACGCCGCCGAGTGCGACGAGCACGCCCGCACCGACGCGCTCGGCCTCCCCTCGCTCGACACCCTCCCCGGCAACGATGGCCGGGGCCGCGACGGCCGGAGGTTCCCCCTCTCCGCAGCCAGCCCCTCCCTGCGACGCCGCCATCAGGCCACCGACGCGGTCGCGGGGACGTCGATGCCGTAGAGCCGAGCCTCGTTCAGCCCGAGGATCTTCCGCTTCGCCTCGGTCGAGATCTCCCCGTACTCGCCCTGCAGATCCTCGGGGATCTGGAAGTCGACGAAGCGCTCGATCAGCCACTTCGGCTCCCAGATCGCGTAGTCCGAGCCGAAGACGATCCGGTCCTCGCCGAGCCAGTACAACAGCTCACCGATGATCTGGGCGAAGTACCGCGGCCGCGTGTGGATGAACGGCAGCGCAACGGACAGCCCGCCGTAGACGTTCTTCTCCTGCACGCCGATCCAGCAGAAGTCCTCGAGGCGCGGCAGTCCGACGTGCTCGACGATGAAGTTGAGCTCGGGGAAGCTGCTGGCTGCGTCGTCGACGTCGGCGACGTCGAACGCATCCCGGTTGAGCGGCCAGATCGTCGGTCCCTTGTGGACGTGGATGTTCTCGATCCCGAGCTCGGCACAGCGTTCGAGGTAGCGCTTGGCCTCTGGGTCCTTCAGCGACCAGCCCCTCGAGTCCCCGCGCCATTCGGCCGTGTACAGCTTCACCCCGCGGATGCCGTAGCGGTCCCGATCCCGAGCGAGCTGCTCGAGCCCGGCGTCGCCGTCCCGGGGGTCGAAGGAGCCGTTCAGGATGAAGTGCTCCGGATGGCGCTCGGCGACGACCGCGTCCTGCTCGACGGTGTTGAAGCCGCGGTGGTAGAACTCCTTCAGGGCGGTCGGTTGGAAGATGGCGACGTCCACGTAGCCCTTCCCGAAGAGGTCCTCCATCATGCCGTCCTCGCTGTAGCGCTCGAAGCGCTCGATCGGCCAGACGTACTCGGCCGGCGAGAGGTTGCGGTGGTAGTCGTAGAAGCAGTCGATCCAGCCTCGGCCGTACTTGTTCGCCTGGTTCTCGGGGCTTGCGTCCCAGAAGTGCACGTGTCCGTCGACGATGAAGTACTGCTCTCCGTCCTTGGTGTACATCGCTCCTCACCTTCTCCTGTCATCACCCGTGCCGTCACGGGAGCCACTTCGTCCCTGCCGTCCCTCGTGTCCCTGCCGTCCCTGCCGTCCCGGCTGTCCCAGCTGTCCCTGCTGCCCGTGCCGTCCCAGCCGTCCCTCCGGTCCCTCGACGACCTCCCCGCTCACGACTGGCTCGTGTCGTGCCGCCGCCTCCACGGCCCGGCCAGTCCCGACCTGCGCCGAGACCGAGCAGACCGAGCGGACGAGCCGCTCCTGGACCGCCGGGAACCGGCTGGCCGGCACGGAGACGCCGAGCGTCCCGACGAGCATCCCCTGCCCGTCCCGCACCGGCGCCGCCACACAACAGATCGCCTCCGAGAACTCTCCGCGATCGACGGCGTAGCCGGAGCGCCGGACCATGTCGAGCTCTCCTTCGAGGCGTTCGGGGTCGGTGATGGACGACGCCGTGAAGCGTGGCAGCGTGTCGAGACCACTGCGCCGAGCCCACTCGCCGAGCCCGAGCTCGGCGAGGACGACCTTGCCGATTGCGAGGCAGTGCGCCTCGCGCCGGATGACTGGGTCGAGACCAGGGATCCGAGCCAGGCCTTGGCGCCCCACCGAGTCGGCGACGACGATCAGGTCCTGGTCGAAGAAGGCGAGGTAGCTGCGCTCACCGGTCCGCCCGTAGAGCTCCCGTACGGCGCCCTCGAGCTCGGCCAGGAGGGCCGGTGACGGCATGCCGGCGACCGGTGTGGTCCCGGGCACGAGACGCGATGAGCGGAAGCGACCAGGCGCGCCCGCCGGGTCACGTTCAGCGAAACCCTCTGCCACCAGGCTGTTCAGCAGGTAGGTTGCGGTGGCCGTGCTCTTCCCGAGTGCCGCCGCCACCTCGACGGCATCCACCTCGCCCCGTTGCTCGAGCAGCCGGAGGACCCGCAGGACCGCCCGTGCCGTCTTGAGGTCACGGCCGCCCGCGTGGCCCGTTCCCAGCCCCCCTGCGTGCTGGGGGGCGCGCTCCGCTGCGCCGAGTGCCATGAGTCGCCCGGTCCCCGGCCCCGTCCCCCCGGAGCGGCGCTGCGTCGGGCTCCCGCTGCTCGGACCCACCATCTCCACCCCCGGCGTCGCCGGAGCCGGACAGCCGACCCCTGGAGGATCGCTGCCGACCCCACACACCCGTTCTAGGGAGCGGGCCGCAGCACGTCAAGAAGCGTTCTCCCGTGCAGATCCTGCATCGGTCCCGCCCGCTGCCGGGCCCTCGGAGGCTCCGGCAGGCCGTAGAATCGCACCGCCCAACGAGGGGTCGTGGTGGGAGCGGTCGGGCTCTCGCTCCCACCCAGAGCGAACGAGGAGTCGCCATGCCGAATGCAGTCGTCCTTGGCGGAGCACGAACCCCGATCGGGAAGCTCTCGGGTGCGCTCGCCAGCCTGCCGGCGACGCGGCTCGGAGCGCTCGCGATCTCGGGAGCGCTCGCTCGGGCGGGCGTCGCGCCGGAGGACGTGGACTACGTGTTCATGGGGCACGTGCTCCAAGCGGGTGCGGGCCAGATCACCGCTCGCCAGGCGGCGGTCGGAGCCGGGATCCCGATGACGGTGCCGGCCACGACGGTGAACAAGGTCTGCCTCTCAGGACTGAACACGATCTATCTCGCCAACCAGCTGATCGCCGCCGGCGAGGCGGAGATCGTGGTGGCAGGTGGCATGGAGTCCATGACGAACGCGCCCTACCTGCTCCCGGGTGCGCGGGCCGGGTTGCGGATGGGGGACGCCACCGTCGTCGACTCGATGCTCTACGACGGCCTGTTCTGCGCCTTCGACCGGATGGCGATGGGCGAGTCGACCGAGCGGTACCGCACTGGGAGGTCGGCGATCACCCGGCAGCGCCAGGACGCGTTCGCGGCTGCGTCACACGAGCGGGCGACGGCGGCGACCAAGGAGGGCCGGTTCGGCGAGGAGATCGTGCGGGTGGAGGTGCCTGCCCGCCGGGGCGATCCGGTGACCGTAGAGACCGACGAGGGAGTCCGCCCGGGGACCACCCCGGAGACCCTGGCGAAGCTCCGCGGTGCGTTTGCCGAGGGTGGGACGATCACGGCGGGCAACGCCAGCCAGATCTCCGACGGTGCGGCGGCCGTCGTGGTGGCGTCACCGGCCGCCGCCGAGCGCCTCGGCACCCGCCCGCTCGGCCGTATCCTCGGCTACGGCCAAGTGGCCGGGCCGGATACCTCGCTGCTCTCCCAGCCGTCGCACGCCGCCCAGGTGGCGCTCGAGCGCGCCGGGCTCGGCGTCGGCGACGTCGACCTCTTCGAGATCAACGAGGCCTTTGCCGCCGTCGCGCTCGCGTCGATGGACGATCTCTCGATCCCTGCTGACGTCGTCAACGTGAACGGCGGCGCGATCGCCCTCGGCCACCCGATCGGGGCGTCGGGGACGCGCCTCGCGCTCACGCTCCTGCTCGAGCTCGGCCGCCGCGGCGGCGGGACCGGGGTGGCGGCCCTCTGCGGTGGCGGGGGGCAGGGCGACGCGTTGCTCGTCCGGGTCGACGGCTGAGATCGTCGACTGGTT
>JAJYWE010000074.1:7121-11034 GCA_021791675.1 Actinomycetes bacterium
TCAGCCCTCGACTGGCCGGCGTCCCTCGAGGGCCCGTCCGAGCGTGAGCTCGTCTGCGTACTCGAGGTCTCCCCCCACGGGGAGCCCGCTTGCGATCCTCGTGACTCGAACCCCGCGCTCGTGGAGCTGGCGGGCGAGGTACATCGCGGTCGCCTCACCTTCGTAGTTCGGGTTCGTGCAGAGGATCACCTCTTCCACCGCCTCGGGCTGGAGGCGTTCGAGGAGCTCCTTCACCTTCAGCTGAGCCGGACCGATGCCGGCGATCGGGCTGATGGCGCCCTGGAGGACGTGGTAGCGCCCGTGGAAGGAGCCCGTTCGCTCCACGGCCACCACGTCTCGGGGCTCCTCGACCACGCAGATCGTGCCGGCCTCGCGACGGGGGTCGGCGCAGATCTCGCACTCTGGCCCTTCGGCCACGTTCCAGCAGCGCTGGCAGAAGGAGACGTGCTCCTTCGCGCTGCGTATCGCGTCGGCCAGGCGGAGCACGTCGACGCGCTCCGCCCTGAGGAGGTAGAAGGCGATCCGCTGTGCCGACTTCGGTCCGATGCCGGGAAGCTTGCCGAGCTCGTCGATGAGCCGCTGAACGGCGGGGGTGTAGACGGCCAAGCGCGTCAGTGCCCCGGACGCTGCCCGGCAACCGGGGGCTCGCCGCTCCGGTTCGAGTCAGGGGTCGGGTCGGCGAGTGCGCCGCCTGGTGCACCCGGACGCTGTTCCTGGTCGTCGTCCAGGGCCTCGTCGTCGAGGTCGTCCTCGTCCTCGTCGTCCTCGTCGTCGTCGTCCAGGTCGTCCTCGTCCTCGTCCGACTCGTCTGGCCAGGCCCCCATCCCGAGCGCGCCGAGAATGGACCCCGAGCCGCCGAGCAGGTCGCCCTGGCTGGCGTCGCCGAACAGCCCCCCTCCGAGCAGTCCACCCATACCTTCGCCCGGGAGGTCGACGCCGAGGCCGATGCCGGAGAGGATCTCGCCGATCGAGTCGCCGAGCGCCGCTTCCCGGAACTGCTCGACCTTGGAGACTGCGTCGTGGAGCGCCGCGAGCAGGAGGTCTTCGAGCACCGCGACGTCGCCCTGGGCGACCACGGCTGGGTCGATCGAGACCGACTGGAACTCGAACTCCCCCGTGACCCGGACCCGGATCGCGCCACCACCTGCCGTTCCCTCGAGGACGTGCGACTCCGCTTCCTCCGAGGCCTGCACCATTCGCTGCTGGAGCTCCTGCGCCTGGCGGAAGAGCGCCCCGAGGTCGGGGAGGTCACTGCTCATCGTCGGTCACCTCCTCCGCACCGGGGAACGCCAGCAACAGGCGCTCGGTAACGGAACCTAGCCGGTCGCTCCCCACCGCGGGGTCTCCGCCGTCGAGCAGTTCGTCGAGATCCTCGAGCTCGTCGTCCCCGTCAGCGCGCCGCCCCGGGTCAGGCTCCGGAGCACCTCTCGAGCCCGGGGGTGATGCTGGCGGCGCCGACTGCGGGCCCGCTGCACCAGACGGGGGATCGGCCCTCGCGCGACCCGCGGGAGGCGCCTCGCCGTGCGCCACCCCGCTCCGGCCCGGCGACGTCCCGAGCGAAGCTGGTCCCGACGGGCGGGCGGGATTCGCGGGGCGACCACCGCCTGCACGGCCTACTCCGTCGCCTACCCGAGCGCCTGCCCGGCCGGCCCCGGGCCCCCTGCCCGAGCCACCGCCCGCTCCGGCTGCCGCGCCCCCCGCGAACGCTCCGCCCGCCCCGCCGGCGGAACCGAGGAGCGCACCCTGGTGCTCGTCGACGACCAGCTCGAGGCGAACCGGTGTGCCGAAGTGCGCCCCGAGTGCCTCTTGCACGGTGGCCCGGTGGGGCTCGCAGTAGGAGAGGAGCACGGCATCGGGGAGGGCGAAGGTCGCGACCCCGCCCTCGCAGGCGACGAAGCGCCCGTAGCGAAAGCGGGCTCGCGCCGGCCCCGGAAGGCTGGCTAGCAGTCCATCTCCCCACGCCGTCACGAGGTCGTCGCGGCTCGGCCCGGCCGGCTCGGGCGCGGGCACGCCCCGCTCGCCCAGCGGCGCCGCGACGTCGCCTGGAGGTGCCGGACGCGGGCCGGTGGAGCCGCCAGCTGGCCGATCCGCGACCGTTTCAGGGCTCTGGCCAGCGGGCCGCTCGGGAGGTCGGGTGACCGGAGCGCCGGCCGGATGACCCGTCGGTGGCTCGCCGCGACGGCCCGTCGGCACGTCGGTCCGGGAGTCGCGTGCCCGGTCGGCGACGAGTGAGACCTCCTCCAGCCTGGGAGGAGGTGGCGGGACCGGGGCCGGGGCCGGTGTTTCCGGCGCGGCGCGCCTCGCACCACTCGCACCGCCCCCCTCGGCGAGCCGCTCGAGCCGCTCGAGCCGCTCGAGGAGGGCCGCAGGGGAGTGGTCGAGCCCCGGCTCGGTGAGCCGGGCAAGCGCCGCCTCCACCACCACGCGCGGCTCGAGAGCGTCCCGCAGCTCGACCAGCGCGCGCCCGAGCGTCTCGAGCGCGCGGACGACCGTGGCAGGTCCCATCGAACGGGCGCGTTCGGCGAGCGCCTCCGCGTCGGGGACCTCGACCAGCTCGGGGGCGAGGAGCGCCAGGAAGGCTTGCCGGAGTGACTCGACCGTGGCGGCAAGGAGCTGGGCGCCGTCGACGCCGGTCGCGGCGGCCTCGGCGACGGCCCGGAGTGCCGCGCCAGCATCCTGGCGAGCGATGGCGTCGAGCAGAACGTCACCGAGGTCCGGAGCCCCGCCGCGCTCGCCGGACGCCACCAGTTGGTCGAGCGCAGAGAGGGTGTCCCGCGCAGAGCCGCGCCCGAGCCGGACCGCCTCTCGGAGCACCTCCTCGTCCAGGCCGAGGCCGGCAGCGCGGTCGACGTCGCGGGCCAGCTCGAGCAGCGTGGCTGGGCCGAGCAGACGGAACTCCAGGTGCTGGGTCCGAGAGCGGATGGTCTGGAGGACCTTGTGCGGGTCGGTGGTGGCCAGGACGAACACGACCTGGGGAGGGGGCTCCTCCAGCGTCTTGAGGAGCGCGTTCGCCGCGGCGGTCGAGAGCATGTGGACCTCGTCCACGATGTAGACCTTCCACCGTCCCGGCGAGGCGATCCCGGCACGCGCCACGAGCTCCCGCATGGCGTCGACGCCGTTGTGGGAGGCCGCATCCAGCTCGATGACGTCCAACGAGGTACCCGAGGCGATCGCGCTGCAGGACGCGCAGGCCCCACACGGCTCCCCGGCCTCGGGGTTGGCGCAGTTGAGCGCCTTGGCGAGGATCCGGGCCGCAGAGGTCTTCCCGGTGCCGCGCGGGCCGGAGAAGAGGTAGGCGTGCGAGACCCGGTCGTTCGCGACGGCACCGTGGAGGGCGGCGACGACATGCTCCTGGCCGCGGATCTCCCCGAATCGCTGCGGGCGAAACCGGCGGTACAACGACTGGTACGCCGCCTCCGTCACGCCCGGTGAGCCTATGCCGGACTCCCTCGGGCCGTCGCCCCGGGGCCTGGCGCGCCCCGGTTGTCGCGAGCGCCGCAGGTGCTCCCTCGTTCCCAGCGTCCCGGACCGCCCGGGGCTCCGGACGAGCCGCTGTCCGGAACCGCCCGCTGCCCCGGAGGACGTGCCGCCCAGAGCGTTCTCGGCGCCCGGCGCGGTGGCCAGGCGGACTGCGGCACACCCCAGGGCCCGCTGAGAGCTGCTGCCTTCCGGCCCTGACTCGGTTCACGGGTTGGCGTTGCGCAGGACCCGGCCACCGCGCGGGGCGCCGCGATCTCCTCGGTCACCCCGGAGGGCGCCGAGCGCTGGCCACGTTAGCCTGTGGGGCTGCCGCCCGGGCCAGCCAGACCCAGCCCGGGACCCTCGGAGGGGTGCGAGAGCGGCCGAATCGGCACGATTGGAAATCGTGTGTGGGGTAACTCACCGTGGGTTCGAATCCCACCCTCTCCGCCAG
>JAJYWE010000075.1 GCA_021791675.1 Actinomycetes bacterium
CAGCGAGGCCGGCCAGAGGATCAGCTCTCCGTTGTTCGTGACGAAGGGGATCCCGAGGACGCTGCTGAAGGGGTCGAGCCGCCCGTGGCCGAGGAGCCACCACGCCTGGTCGTACGCGGCGAAGTCGATGCTCAGCGCGCCCGCTCGGTACAGGGCCGCGCTCAGGGAGAGGAGTAGGGCGAGCTGCGCCCCGAGGAGCGCACCGGCGACTCGACCGAAGGCGGTGGTCCGGACCGCGCGCTCGGCCGGCCCAGCGGCTAGCGACCACCCTTCGGCCCGACGCCCACGGGATCCCGTCGCAGGTTCGACCGCGACGACCCCAGGTTCGGCCGCGAGGTGGGTGTGCTCAGACGACGCTGCGGCGCCGGACGGCGAGGAGCGCGCCACCCGCGCCGACGAGCAGGATGCCAGCCCCGGCGACCTCGGCGATGTCGATACCAGTGAAGGGGAGGTGCTGGGTCGGGACCGACGGCGGGAGCGTCACCGGGACCTTCGGCGTGGTCACCTTGGTCACCGAGGAGTTGGGTGTGACGGAGTGCCCGCTCGCGAGGGCCACCCCAGGTGCAACCGCGACCAGACCGGCCCCAACCGTGATCGCTGCTGTTCCGAGCACCGTGCGCAGTCTCATGGCACCTCCTCGCCACGTGGATCCTACTCCAGGCGTTCCCGCTTGCCAAGTGCCGGGAGATCCCGGCGGGTCCGGCGAGAGCGAGTGCCGACGCCAGATCGCCTGGGGCCACGGCTCGGCTTGGGCCGCGAGGCCCGGGAGCGACCGCGCCCACCTCGGAGCCCCCGCTACGGTCTCGGTGTGCCGGTGCGAGACGACGACCCGGGTGACCTGGACCGCTCGAGCCACCGCGGTCGCTGGAGCCTCTTCGCACTGGTCGTGGTCGCGGTGGTGGCCTGGGGGGTCTGGGCGGGCGTGCAGGTGCTCGGCGCAGCCCGGGAGGATCAGGCAGGAGAGGCGGCCCTCGGAGGCGCAGCGGCTGCCGTGGCGAGCGGCGGGCTCTCGGCATCTTCGGGGCAGGCAGACCTCCGCGTTGCGGCGGTGGACTTCGCCGCGGCGAGCCATCGCCTCGACGGCGCCGCGGTGGTGCCGTTCCGCTACGTCCCCCTCCTCGGGCGCCAGCTCGACGTCGCAGACGCGCTCACGACGGCGGGGCTGCGCCTCGGGAGCTCGGGAGACCGGCTGCTCGCAGAGGTGAACGCCACCGTGGCCCTTCCTCGCGCGACGGCGCCGGAGCGACTGCGCCTGGCTCGCCAACTCGCCGCAGAGTCCTCTGCGGCGGCGACGCTCCTCGCCCATCTCCCCCTCGGTCCCTCGGGACTGCTGCTCCCTCCGCTCGCCACCGCTCGTGCCCGCCTCGCCTCCGAGGCCGGGAGGCTCGGGACCTCGCTCACCAAGGCGTCGGCGGGGCTCGACGCGCTGGTGACCCTGCTCGGCCATCCGGAGAGGGTCCTGCTGCTCGGGGCGAGCAACGCCGAGATGCGCGACGGGTCGGGCAGCTTCCTCGTCGCCGCGCCGGCGACGACCGGCGGGACGGCACTCCTGCGGGTCGGGGTACCCGTCCAGGCTGGCGTCGTCACGGCCCGGCCGCCAGGCGTGACGGTGCCGGCCTCGGTGCGACGGCTCTGGGGGTGGATGGGCCCGGGGGAGGCGCTCGACGCGCTCGGCGCGTCGCCGGACTTCGCCAGCCAGGCGCCGATCGCCGCCCGGCTCTGGGTGGCCTCCGGCCACGCGCCGGTCGCCTCGGTGGTCGCCGTCGACGTGGCTGGACTGGCGGACCTGCTCGAGGCGACCGGTCCCGTCCCCGTGGCCGGGCGGCAGCTCACGGCGGCGAACGCCGTGCGGTTCCTCGACCGGACCGAGTACGAGGGGGCCTCCCCGACCGCCGCCGGCGTGCGCAGCCTCGCCGAGCGCGCCTTCGGGACAGTGGTCGGCGAGGTGCTCACCGCGCTCGTCTCCCGCCCGATCGCACCCCTCACCCTCGCCTCGGCCGTCGCTGCAGCGGTGAACGGCCGGCACGTCCTCGCCTGGTCCACTGCACCGGCGCTCGAGGCGGACTGGGCCCGCGCCGGGGTCGCCGGGCGGCTCGCCTCGGACGACCTCCTCGTCGGGCTCATGAACCTCGGGGCGAACAAGCTGGACCCGCTCACCTCGGTGTCGGTCACCGGGACGATCCAGCCCCTCCCGGGCAAGGACGCGCGCCGGCTCACCCTCTCGGTGACGGTCCACGACGGCGGCTCGGCAGTCCCGAGCCTCGTCGACGGCCCGGCCCCCGGCCTGGGCGCGAAGCCGGGGGAGTACCTTGGCGTGCTCGTGGTGAACCTGCCGACGGACGTCGAGACGGCGCGGGTCGAGCACGTCTCCTCGCTCGTGGCGGAGGGCCGGACCGCCTCGAGCGCGGTGCTCGCGCCCTTCGTGGAGCTGCTCCCCGGCCAGACGCGTACCTGGACCGTCGAAGCGACGCTCCCGCCGAGCGGCCAGCTCGTCGTGCTCTCCTCCGCGCGGGTGCCCCCCGAGCGCTGGCGCTTCGACGGCGCCTCCTTCACCGACGCGTCCCCGCGGGTCGTGCGCTGGTGAGCGAGCTGGAGGCGACCTGGTCCGCGGCGCGAAGCGGCAGCCGGGCTGCGCTGGCCCGGCTGCTCAGCTGGGTCGAGCGGGGCGGCGCGGGCGCCGAGGCGGTCGCTGCGCTCGCTTTCCCGGCGAGCGGCCAGGCGCCGACCGTCGGGGTGACCGGCGCACCCGGGGCCGGGAAGTCCACGCTCGTGAGCGCACTCCTCACCCACTGGCGCAGCACCGGGGAGACGGTGGCGGTGCTCGCGGTGGACCCATCCTCGCCCTTCAGTGGTGGCGCGATCCTCGGTGACCGGGTGCGCATGCAGGACCATGCCCTCGACGACGGGGTCTTCGTCCGCTCGCTCGCCTCGCGGGGTGAGCTCGGCGGGCTCTCGCTGGCGGTTCCCGAGGCGCTCCGGGTGCTCGACGCCGTGGGCTTCGACCGCCTCGTGGTCGAGACCGTCGGCGTCGGCCAGGTCGAGCTCGAGGTCGCGGGCACCACCGACACGGTCGTCGTGGTGGTGACACCGGGCTGGGGGGACGCGATCCAGGCCAACAAGGCCGGCCTGCTCGAGGTGGCGGACGTCTTCGCGGTGAACAAGGCCGACCGCCCCGGGGCTGCCGAGACCCGCCGGGACCTGGAGGCGATGCTCGACCTATCCGGCACGGGCAGCACCCCCACCGACACCCACGGCGGCGCGGACACCTGGCGTCCCCCGGTCCTCGCAACGGTGGCGACGGCGGGCGAGGGGATCCCCGAGCTGGCCGGCGCGATCGACGCGCACCGCGCCTCCCTGGTCGACTCCGGGGCGCTCGAGCGCCGCCGCGCTGGGCAGCTGGAGGCCGAGGTGCGCCGGCGCGTCGTGGCGGCGGTCGAGCGCCGGCTCCGCGCCCTCGGCGTCGAGGACCCGTCTCTCTGGGGGCGGTTGGCTCGACGTGAGCTCGAAGTCCATCAGCTGGTGGGACTGCTCCTCGACCAGGTGGCGGGCGATGGGCCGACAGCGAGGCGGTGAGACCGAGCGTGGCGTCGGCGCCGACCTTGCGGGAGCGCGACCGACCTGGCGGCCACCCTACGGCCAGCGCACCAGCCCGAGCTCGAGCGGGTGGGCGAGGTCCGCGTGGGCGGGCGTGGCCCGCACGGTGAAGCCGTAGCGCCCCGGGCGGTCGCACTCGATCGCCGCCCGGTAGCGCTGGCGGGGGAGCGTCGCCCCCTCCACCGGCGCCATGTCGGTGGCCGCCGGCGCGTCCAGCTCCTCGCCGGGGCCGACCGGGCCGTAGAGGAGGCTCACCCGTACGTCAGCGGGCTCGAGGCGCCCGAGGTCCACCTCCGCCTCGACGGAGCGGCCCTGGCCGTCCTCGTCGCTGCGCACCGAGACGATCCGCAGCTCCCCCCACGCCTCCGAGACACGCTGCTTCCAGGCCGCCAGCTCGACCGCGGGCCGGTATCGCCCCGAGGTGCCGGCGAGGCGCTGGTGGCGGCGGGCCGCCGGCTCGTAGAGCTCGGTCGTGTACTCGCGGACCATGCGCGAGGCGAGCACTGTCGGCGCAAGGGTGGTGAGCGATGCCTTCACCCGGCGCACCCAGCGCCGCGGGACGGGGCCGCCGAGGCGGTCGTAGAAGAGGGGGACGACCTCCCGCTCGAGGATCGAGAACAGCGCTGCCGCCTCGCGTGCGTCCCGGGCGTGCTCGTCCGGCTCTTCCTCGTCGGAGGGGATCGCCCACCCGTTCGTCCCGTCGTAGCACTCGTCCCACCAACCGTCCAGCACCGAGCAGTTGAGCGCACCGTTGAGCGCCGCCTTCATCCCCGAGGTCCCGCACGCCTCCATCGGCCGGCGCGGGGTGTTGAGCCACACGTCGACGCCCTGGTAGAAGGTGCGAGCGACCGCGATGTCGTAGTCCTCGACGAAGGCGATGCGGTGCTGGAGCAGTGGGTCGTGCGCGAGCTCGACGACCGAGCGGATGAGCTCCTTGCCGGCGTCGTCGGCAGGATGGGCCTTGCCGGCGAAGACCAGCTGCACCGGCCGCTCCGCCGAGAGCAACAGCGCCCGGAGCCGCTCGGGGTCTCTCGCGAGGAGGGTCGCTCGCTTGTAGGGGGCGAAGCGCCGGGCGAAACCGATCGTGAGGACGCGGGGATCCAGCAGGTCCTCGATCCGCAACCCGTTCCCCGGCCCCGTACGGCGGCGCTCGACCCGGGCTCGCACGAGGGCGACGAGGCGCTCCCGACCCTGCTCGTGCGCGCGCCAGAGCTGCTCGTCGGGGATCGCCGCAGCACGGGCCCACTCCTCGGGGCCGGCCTCCCACCAGGCCGGGAGCACGCTCCGGCCGAACAGGTCCGCCATCTCCGGGGAGACCCAGGTGGGTGCGTGCACCCCGTTCGTCACCGAGCCGATCGGCACGTCGTCGGCTTCGAGGTCGGGCCAGAGGCGCGCGAACATCGCCCGGCTCACCCGGCCGTGGAGCTGGGAGACCCCGTTCGCCGCCCCCGCGAGGCGCAGCCCCATGACGGCCATGTTGAACGCCGCACCGTCGTCCTCGCCGGGGAAGCGTCCCAGTGCGAGGAGCCGCTCGACCGGGATGCCGCACGCCTCGGCCCAGCCGTGGAAGTGCCGGCGGACGAGCTCGGGTGGGAAGCGGTCGATGCCCGCGGCGACCGGCGTGTGGGTGGTGAACACCGTGGCGGCCCGCACCGCCTCGAGCGCCTCGTCGAAGCCGAGCCCCGCGGTCGTGACCAGCTCCCTGATCCGCTCGAGGCCCTGGAAGCCGGCGTGGCCCTCGTTGGTGTGGAAGACCACGGGTGCCTCGCCGACCGCACGGAGCGCCCGCACCCCGCCCATGCCGAGCAGGATCTCCTGGGCGATGCGGTGCTCGGGCCCGCCCCCGTAGAGGCGGTCGGTGAGCGCCGCCAGCTCGGGTGGGTTCTCCTCGACGCTCGTGTCGAGCAGGTAGAGCCGGATCCGTCCGACGTCTGCCCGCCAGACCCGCGCGAGGGCGACCTGGCCGGCGACCTCGACCTCCACGGTGGCGCCGGTCGGGCCGGCGAGGGGGAGCGAGTGCGGGTCGAGGACCGGGTAGCGCTCCTCCTGCCAGCCGTCGCCCCGGAGGGACTGGCGGAAGTAGCCCTCCCGGTAGAGGAGGCCGACACCCACGAGGGGGACCCCGAGCCCGGCGGCCGCCTTCAGGTGGTCCCCGGCGAGTACCCCGAGCCCCCCCGAGTACTGCGGGAGCGCCTCGGCGAGGCCGAACTCGGGCGAGAAGTACGCGACGACGCCCCCGCCGGCCCGCCCGTCCCCGAGGCCGGTGGCGGCCCGTCCCTGGAACCAGCGCGCACCCTCGAGGTCCCGGCGCAGCTCGTCGTGGACCTCGCCCAGGAAGGTGAGGAACGTCGGGTCCGAGGCGAGCGCGGCGAGACGGGCCGGGGTGGTGCGGTCGAGCACCGCGACGGGATCCCCGCCGGCCTCGTCGAACGCCTCGGCATCCACCCAGCGAAACAGCTCCTTCGTCCTATCGTCCCAGCTCCACCGCAGGTTCGTGGCGAGGCTCCGGAGCGGGCTGAGCGGCTCCGGGAGCGGGACGCGCACGGTGAAGGTCCGAAGCGCACGCATCCCTCCACGGTAGCCACGCCGGGCAGGCTCCTGCCGGTTAGCGTGACCGTCATGCCCGGCAAGCTGGTCAGCGTGGAACGGCGAGAGGACGGGGTTGCGGTGGTGCGCCTCGATCGGCCGAAGGCGAACGCTCTCTCGGTGGCGCTGCTCGCTGAGCTCGGCGCCGCGGTGGACGGCCTGGCCGCGGACCCTCCCGGGGCGGTGGTCGTCTGGGGCGGGCCGAGGATCTTCGCCGCCGGGGCGGACATCACGGAGTTCGGCGGTCCGGAGCGGGCAGCCGAGGTCGCCCTCGCGTTCCACGGTGCGCTCGACCGCCTGGCGGGCCTGCCTCGGGCGGTGATCGCTGCCGTCAACGGCTACGCGCTCGGCGGCGGTCTCGAGGTGGCGCTTGCCTGCGACTTCCGGGTCGCGGGCGCTGGGGCCCGTCTCGGCCAGCCGGAGATCCTCCTCGGGATCATCCCCGGCGGTGGGGGCACCCAGCGCCTCTCCCGTCTCGTCGGGCCTGCTCGTGGGAAGGACCTCGTGCTCTCCGGCCGGCAGGTGGACGCGACCGAGGCGCTGGCGATGGGGCTCGTCGATCGCGTGGTCGCGGACGACGCGGTGCTGGACGAAGCGCTCGCCTGGGCGGCCGAGCTCGCGGCGGGGGCCGTGGTGGCGCAGGGACTTGCCAAGCGGGCGATCGACGAGGGGCTCTCCCGACCGCTCGCCGCCGGGCTGACCCTCGAGCGGGCGCTCTTCGCCGAGGTCTTCGGGACGGCGGACGCCGGGATCGGGATCCGCTCCTTCCTCGAGCACGGGCCGGGCAAGGCCCGCTTCACCGGCGCCTGAAGCCCGCGCCGGAGACGGCTTGGCGCATGACTGGGTCGTACGACTCATCGTCAGCAGAGCGGCCTTGGCGAGTGGCGTCCGCCGGTACGGCTGCGTTATGATCTCGCCGGTCAGTGGTGCCGGGAGGGGGCGCTGGCTGGCAGGCGAGGATCGTCGCCGCGGCGGCCCGGTGCCGGTGCGGCCGGAGATGGGGAGACCGTGGCTGCTCGACGGACGTTGATCGTGGTGGTGGCCCTGGTGCTGGGTGTCGTGGCCGGCGCCTCGGCCTACTTCTACCTGCACTCGCTCCAGGCGAAGGCGTACCACAACGCGAAGCTCACGACCGTCTACCAGGTCACCGGCATCGTCCCGAAGGGCGAGGCCGCGCAGACCGCGGTCTCGCAGGGGCTGATCAAGCGGACCCAGATCCCGAACCAGTTCCGCCCGTCCGACGCGATCACCGACCTCGCTGCCGTCAACGGCGACGTCGCGATCGTCAACATCTCCCCCGGCCAGGTCCTCGTGAGCGGGCTCTTCGTGGCGCCACAGACCGTCGCCAGCACCGCATCGCAGTCGATCCCGAAGGGTGACGTGGCGATCAGCGTCTCCCTCGGGACCACCCAGGCGGTCGCCGGGCTCGTCCAGCCCGGGGACAAGGTCGACCTGCTCGTCCAGGTCCAGCCCCTGAACGCGAAGTTCCAGCCCGTCGGCAAGCCCCAGGTGCAGTACCTCTACCAGAACGTGCAGGTCCTCGCCGTGGGGGCCGTGCTCTCCTCCCAGTCCAGCCTCACCGCTGCCGGCACCGCCAACACCGTGCCGCCGGGCTCGAGCAGCCTCTACACCTTCGTCGTCCCACCGGACGCGGCAGCTCGCATCGTGTCCGCGTCTGTCGGCTCGAGTGGGGCGTCGAGCCTCTACATGGCGCTCGTCCCGCCGAACAACACCCCGGTCCGCGTGGCACCGATCACCCCCGCGAACCTGATCCCGACCTCGCTCACGCCGAAGTAGGTTCGACATGAGCGACGCAGCGGTTGCGGAGCAGGAGTCTCGAAGAGGTTTCGGCGAGACGGGTATGAACGAGCCCGAGACCCCTGAGGGTCGAGCGCTCGGGACCAGGCGTAGGGGGGCCAGTGCTGGAGGCAGCTCGAGGTGGCGGCGGCCCGAGGCGGAAGGCGGACCGATGAGCCTGGCGGAGATTCGATGAGCCTGGCGGGGAGCGGCCCGAGCCCCCTCGTTGCGCTCGTCGACGAAGACGCGGTCCTACTCTCGCGCCTCGTCGACCACCTCGGGCACTCCTGGCGGGTCCGCCCGTTCTCCTCCGTGGACGAGCTCGAGCCCGGTGAGCTCGCGACCGAGGAGGTCGTGGTCGCGATCCTCGGTCCCTCCGCGACCGACGAGGCCTCACTGGACCGACTGCAGGCGCTCCGCCGGGATCACCCCGGCTTCGGCAGCCTGCTCGTCGTGGCGGACGACCTCGCACCGCAGGTGCTCCGCCACGCGCTGCGCGCCGGCGTCCACGACGCGGTGCCGCTCGAGCAGGTGGAGCACGAGCTGCCGGTGGTGGTCGCGGAGCTCCGGGACCGCCTCGCCCAGGCGGTCGCGGCGAACCGTGTCGTCGCAGAGGAGCCCGCGGCCGCCCGACCGAGCCAGCGCGGCCAGATCGTGGCGGTCTTCGCCCCGAAGGGCGGGGTCGGCCGCTCCACCATCGCCGTGAACCTCGCTGCCTCGCTGGCACAGAGCGGTGAGGACGCTGTCGTGCTGGTCGACGCGGACCTCCAGTTCGGTGACGTGGCGATCATGCTCCGCCTCACCCCGACCCAGACCGCTGCGGATGCTGCGGCCGTCGCCGACAAGCTCGACACGGCGATGCTGGCGGAGCTGCTCACCCGGCACGAGCCGACGGGGCTCTACGTGCTCGCCGCACCGGCGGAGCCCTCGCTCGCCGACCAGGTGACCCCGGCGACGTTCGCGATCCTCCTCGACGAGCTGCGGGCCCACTTCGCCTACGTCGTCGTCGACCTGCCCTCGCACCTGGACGACCTGGTGCTCCACGCGGTCTCCGAGGCCGACCACGTCGTGTTCCCTGTCCAGATGGACGTCCCGACGCTCAAGAACGCCCGGCTCGGCCTCCAGATCTTCGAGCTGGTCCGCATCCCGCTCGAGCGGGTGATCCTCGTCGTGAACCGGGCCGACTCCCGGGGCAACCTGGAGCTGCGCGACGTCGAGAAGTCGCTCCAGATGAAGGCGGACGTGGTGATCCCGGATGCAGCGGCGATCCCCCAGGCGATCAACAAGGGCCAGCCGGTCGCGCTCGACAACCCGCGGGCGCGGGTCGTGTCGGCCTTCGGCGAGCTCGCCCATCAGGTCCGGGCCCGCGCGCCGCTGCCCCAGCCCGAACCGTCCCGCGCGATCCCCGCTAGGAGGGGTGCATGAGCAGCCTGTACGAGCGTCTCCGGGAGGGCCAGCCCGCCGAGGGCGGCCGCAACGACCAGATGGACGCGCTGCGCCAGCGCATCCAGCACCGCGTCGTCACCGAGCTCGGGCCGCTCTTCTACGACACCACGGTCACCGAGGCAGAGCTGCGCTCCCGCGTGCAGACCCTGCTGCAGGTGGTGCTCCGCGAGGAGCGGGTCCCGCTCTCGGCGCCGGACAAGGTCCAGCTCGTCCAGGACGTGATGGACGACGTGCTCGGCCATGGCCCGATCGAGCGCTACCTCCAGGACCCGACCGTCGACGAGGTGATGGTGAACGGCCCGCACCAGGTCTTCGTCGAGCGGAGCGGCAAGCTCCAGGCCGTGGAGGCGACCTTCATCGACGAGGCGCACCTGCGCCGGGTGATCGAGCGGATCGTGGCCGCCGTCGGCCGGCGCATCGACGAGAGCTCGCCGATGGTCGACGCCCGCCTCCCCGACGGCTCCCGCGTCAACGCGATCTACCCCCCGCTCAGCATCACCGGCCCGTACCTCACGATCCGGAAGTTCGCCTCCGACCCGTTCACCGCCGCCGACCTCGTGCGCTTCGGGAGCTTCACCACCCAGGTCTCGGAGTTCCTCGAGGCCTGCGTCCGGGGCAAGGTGAACGTGCTCGTCTCGGGCGGGACCTCGACCGGCAAGACCACCCTCTTGAACGTCCTCTCCTCGTTCATCCCCGACGAGGAGCGCATCATCATCATCGAGGACGCGAAGGAGCTCCAGCTGCACCAGGAGCACGCGCTCAGCCTGGAGGCTCGGCCCCGCAACACCGAGGGTCGGGGCGAGGTCACCATCCGCGACCTCGTCCGCAACTCCCTCCGCATGCGCCCGGACCGGATCATCGTCGGCGAGGTGCGATCAGGCGAGGCGCTGGACATGCTCCAGGCCATGAACACCGGTCACGAGGGCTCGCTCACGACGGTGCACGCCAACAGCCCCCGCGACGCACTCTCCCGCGTCGAGACCATGACCCTGATGGCCGGCTTCGACCTCCCCGTTCGGGCGATCCGGGAGCAGATGGCCTCCGCGCTCGACGTGATCGTGCAGCTCTCGCGCCTTCGCGACGGGACCCGGCGGATCACCCACGTCACCGAGGTCGAGGGGATGGAGGGCGAGGTCGTCGTCCTCCAGGACATCTTCCTCTTCGACCATGGGATGGGAGTCGACGAGGAGGGCAAGGCGCGCGGTCTGCTGAAGGCGACGGGGCTCAGGCCGAAGTTCGCAGAGAAGCTCGCCGACCGCGGGATCAGCCTGCCGGTGTCGATGTTCGAGTCGGAGGGCTTCGTCCGCGCCGCGGTGGGTCGGCGCTGAGGTTGCCATGAGCGGCTTCACCCACACCCTCGTCGTCGGTTGGGACAACTTCGTCGCAGGCGCGACGCGAGTCGGCACCGACATCGGGAGTGCCATCGGGCCGGCAGGCGTCGCGGTGTTCATCGTGGCGGCGGTGATCCTGATCGGCTTCGCCGTGGACGCGATCGTCTTCCGTCCCGGCAACGAGCTCCGCCAGGTCTTGGAGCCCTACCGCCTGCACGCCCCGCCGCCCTCGCGCTCGGCGGCCGAGGCGGC
>JAJYWE010000019.1:0-4050 GCA_021791675.1 Actinomycetes bacterium
TCGACGAAGCGGACGGGTTGGAGTCTGCCGTCCCGCCCGATCACCACCCGGAGTGGGAGCCCGAGCTCTCGCCACCACACGACGTCCTGGGTGTCGCCGAAGGTGCAGACCATGGCGATGCCACTTCCCTTGTCCGGCTCCGCGGCCGGGTGTGGGAGGACGGGAACCGCGACGTGGAACAGCGGCGTCCGGACCGTCCGGCCGAACAGCGACGCATAACGCTCGTCCTCGGGGTGCGCGACGAGGGCGACGCAGGCCGCGAGGAGCTCTGGCCGTGTCGTCTCCACCACGACCGGGCCGTCGGGCCCGTGGAAGCCGAGCCGGTGCCAGGCGCCGGCGACCTCCCGGTCCTCGAGCTCCGCCTGGGCGACCGGGGTCTGGAAGTCGACGTCCCAGAGCGTCGGCGCCTCCGCCTGGTAGGCCTCGCCCCGCTCGAGCAGCCGGAGGAAGGCGCGCTGGCTCGCCCGTTGCGCCCGGGCACCGATGGTGGTGTAGGCGGTCGACCAGTCGACGGACAGCCCGACTCGGCGCCAGAGCGTCGCGAACGCCTGCTCGTCCTCGGCGGCGAGCGACTCGCAGAGCCGGACGAACTCCCGGCGGCTCACGCGCCGTGGGGACCGACCGCTCGGCCCGGACGCCGCAGGGCTCGGCGAGGCATCGGGGGGAGTCGGGGAGTCGGGGAGGCTCGGGTCGCAGCGCACGCCGTAGACGTTCTCGACCCTCCGCTCGGTCGGGAGGCCGTTGTCGTCCCAGCCGATCGGGTAGAAGACGGCCCGGCCCCGCATCCGCTGGAAGCGGGCCACGACGTCGGTCTGGGAGTAGGAGAAGACGTGCCCGATGTGGAGCGACCCCGAGACGGTCGGTGGCGGGGTGTCGATCGAGAAGACCGCTGCTCGGTCGGCGCTCCGGTCGAAGGTGTAGATCCCCGACTCCTCCCAACGGTGTGACCACTTCTCCTCGAGCCCGGCGAGGGTCGGCTTGTCGGGGAGGTGGCGCGCCATGGTGAAGCTACGGTAGCCCCGTGCTGGCCCTCTACGACACGGCAGCGAGGGGGGTGCGGTCGCTGGACGTGGGGCAGGACCGCCTGTTTCGCCTCTACGTCTGCGGGCCGACCGTCTACGAGCTCCCCCACGTGGGACATGGGCGGGCGCTCTTGGTCTACGACGTCCTGCGCCGCTATCTCGAGGGGCGCGGCGTCCCGGTCCGCCACGTCTCCAACGTGACCGACGTGGACGACAAGATCATCGCCCGGGCGCTGTCCGAGGGCGAGACCCCCGAGGCCATCGCCGCCCGCTACGAGGAGGAGTGGTGGGCGGCGAGTGACCGTCTCGGGGTGCTGCGCCCGAGCAGCGCGCCGCGGGCGACGGAGTACATCGAGGAGATGGTCGGGCTCATTGCCGAGCTCGTCGCCGCTCGGGTTGCGTACGAGGCGCCGGACGGTGTGTACCTCGAGACCGGAAAGGTGTCCGACTACGGCCTGCTCACCCCGCAGGCGCTCGCCGACCTTCGGGCAGGTGCCCGTGTCGAGACCGTTGCAGGCAAGCGCTCCCCGCTCGACTTCGCACTCTGGAAGCTCGCCAAGCCAGCCGAGCCCGCATGGCCCTCACCCTGGGGAGCCGGGCGGCCAGGCTGGCACACCGAGTGCGTCGTCATGGCCCTCGACCTGCTCGGCGAGGACTTCGACCTCCACGCGGGCGGCACGGACCTGCGCTTCCCGCACCACGAGAACGAGCGGGCGCAGGCCTCCGCGCTCGGTCGCGGCTTCGCTCGCCACTGGATGCACCACGAGATGGTGAACGCCGCGGGCGGGGAGAAGATGGCGCGCTCGGCGGGCAACTTCACCACGCTCACCGAGCTGCTCGACGAGGTCGACCCTCGCGCGTACCGCCTCCTCGTGCTCCGGGCCCAGTACCGCCAGCCGATGGAGGTGAGCCCGGCGGCACTCGCCGACGCCACCGCCGGGTTGGCGCGGCTCGACGCGCTCGCTCGGCGGCTCCTCGCGCCGGGCGGCTCTGCGCCGGGCGGGTCTGGCTCGGGCGGGTCTGCGCCGGGCGGGATCGCGGCGGACCCGGCGGTGCTCGAGCGCTTCGGCGCCTGCCTGGCCGACGACCTCGACACCCCCGGTGCGGCAGCGGTGCTGTTCGACGCCGTCCGCGCGGCCAACGCTGCCGCCGATGCCGGCGACAACGAGACTGCGGCGGGTCTCGCTCGGGCGGTCGAGGCCGCCGCCGCCTGGGTGGGGCTCCCGCTGCGCGGTGGGCGGGCCGAGGTGCCCGAAGCCATCCAGGAGCTCGTGGCACGGCGCGAGCGTGCCCGGACGGCCCGGGACTTCGCGGCTGCGGACCGCCTCCGTGACGAGCTGGCACGTGCGGGCTGGGCCGTGGAGGACACCCCCGCCGGGTCGCTGGTCCGCCCCAGTTCCGCCTGAGCGCGCCGGGCAAGGCCGGGCCGGCACGCCCTCCTGGGTCCCTGGTACGCTCCGGGCCGGGGAGTTGGCCGACAGGAGATGGCGCGCGGGCGTCGCTCAGGCTCTGCTCACGCCCTTGCCAGGTAGGAATGAGAAGGGGGTCTGCCAGGGTGGCGACCGGAACGGTCAAGTGGTTCAACGCCGAGAAGGGCTACGGTTTCATCTCCCAGCCCGACGGCAGCGCCGACGTCTTCGTGCACTACAGCGCGATCCAGACGAACGGCTATCGGACGCTCGAGGAAGGTCAGCAGGTGGAGTTCGACGTGACCGAGAGCCCGAAGGGCCTCTCGGCGGCGAACGTCCGCCCCGTCTGATAGCTACTCCTCAGTAACTTCTGCCGCTAAGCTCTGCTGGAGACCCTCGTCGGGGCGCGGGCGGCCGCCCGAGCCCCGATCTGGACCGGGTGAGGAGGAGCCGAGCGGCATGTCCGAGTTCTCGCTGGAGCTGTCCGAAGACCAGCAGCAGGTCGTGAAGTGGGTCCACGGGTTCGCGGAGGGCACGCTCCGCCCCGCTGGCGGAGAATGGGACCGTCGCGAAGAGACGCCGTGGCCGATCATCGAGGAGGCCGCGCGCATCGGCCTGTACTCGCTCGACTTCTTCGCGACCTGTGCCGGAGACCCCAGCGGCCTGCTCCTCGCTCTGGTGAACGAGGAGTTGGCATGGGGCGACGCTGGGCTCGCGCTGGCGATCATGGGCTCGACGCTCGCTGTCGCGGGCATCTACGCGAACGGGACGCCCGAGCAGCACGGGGAGTGGCTGCCGCAGTGCTTCGGGACGCCGGAACGTCCCAAGCTCGCGGCCTTCTGTGTCTCGGAGCCCGACGCCGGTTCCGACGTCGGCTCGCTCCGGACCCGGGCGACCTACGACGCCGCCCGCGACACCTGGACGCTCGACGGGACCAAGACCTGGATCACGAACGGCGGGATCGCGGACCTCCATGTCGTCGTGGCGTCGGTGGACCCGGCGCTCGGTACGCGGGGACAGGCCAGTTTCGTGGTGCCGGGTGGAACACCCGGGCTGCGCCAGGGGCAGAAGTTCTCGAAGCTCGGCATCCGCGCGTCGCACACCGCAGAGGTCGTCCTCGAGGGCTGCGAGGTCCCGGGTCGCTGCCTGCTCGGCGGGAAGGAGCGTCTCGACGAGCGCCTTGCCCGAGCCCGAGAGGGTCGCCGGGCACAGTCCCAGGCGGCGCTCGCAACCTTCGAGGCGACGCGCCCGACGGTCGGCGCCCAGGCCATCGGCATTGCCCGAGCGGCCTACGAGTACGCCCTCGACTACGCGAAGGAGCGCCACCAGTTCGGCAGGGCGATCATCGAGAACCAGGCGATCGCCTTCAAGCTCGCAGACATGCGCGCGCGCATCGACGCGGCACGCCTGCTCGTCCTCCGGGCCGCGTGGATGGCGGCCACGGGGAAGGCGTTCACCGCCGGTGAGGGCTCGATGTCCAAGCTCTTCGCCGGCGAGACGGCGGTCGCCGTGACCGAGCAGGCCGTCCAGATCCTCGGCGGAGCGGGCTACGTCACCGACCACCCGGTGGAGCGGTGGTACCGGGACGCGAAGATCTACACGATCTTCGAGGGCACCTC
>JAJYWE010000019.1:4150-9065 GCA_021791675.1 Actinomycetes bacterium
CGCCGGCGCAGTCAGGGTCCGGGAGGGAGGGGCGAGCCCTCCTGGCTCGGGGACGAGCTCGGAGGGTGCTCGACCCGAGCCGAGTCGACCGGGATCAGCTCCGCAACGTCCGAGGCGGTCACGGCGAAGCCGCGATCGAGGGTTGCGACCCGGCCGCCACGTACCCTGGCCAGGCCGGCGAGATAGGCATCGGTCACCTGTCGGTGGCCGAGCACACGGGACACGTCGACCTCGAGGTAGGTGAGGTCGTCGAGCCACTGCTCGTGGCGCGGATGTCCCGTCACGACCCGCAACGCTTCGCGCGCGTCGCTCGAGCTCGTGCCCTGGCGGACCAGCAGTCTGAGGAGCGTTCCCTGGACCGTCGGGGAGGTCGCGAAGCGACCGGCTCGACGGAACCACGCCCGCGCGGCGTCATGGTGCACGTGGTCGGCCACCACCAGGGCGACCAGGACGTTGCCGTCCAAGAGGTACGCGCCCCCGCTGTGCTCAGCCATCCTCGTCTACCGCGGCGACGTCCTCTGCGGTGATCCGCCGACCGACGCGGAGCGTCGGGAGCCCGCTTTCCGGGTCGATCTCGACCGCAGTTGGATGCTGCTCCCCTGCGAGCGCGGCGCGCAGCAGGCTCGCAATCGTCCGGCTCAGCGTTTGGTGGCGGTCCCGGGCGATCAGCAGTGCCGCTCGATGGAGATCGTCGGGAAGGTCGATCGTGGTCCGCACCACTGCATCCTAGATCGCATCAGATGGGCCGGAGCCACTCGCTCGGGCAGCGGGTGCCATCTGTTCGGTGGCCCCTGGCGAGGAGCTCTCGCAGGGAGGCCTCGTCCCGAGCGGCGGCCGGGTCGCAGGGACCGGGTCGAGGAGGCCGGGTCGCAGGGAGTTGGCCGCGTACGCTTGGAACGGTGGAGCCCGGCGTGCGCACGACACCGGGTGGGCTGGACGCAGGGAGCATTGGTGAGGAGCGCCTGTTCCGCTTGGTCGCGAGCGACGTGGACGGGACGCTCGTGCCCTACGGGGGCGAGCTCGGGCGAGCGACGATCGAGGCGGTCGCGGAGCTCGGGGCACTCGGCGTGCCGGTGGTCCTCGCGACCGGCCGACCGCCTCGCTGGGTGGGTGGGCTCGTGGCCGAGCTCGGCTGTGCGGACCTCGTGGTCTGTGCCAACGGGGCGCTCATCCTCGACGCGGGCTCCGGGGAGATCCTGGACGTCACGCCCCTCCCGCCTGCGGTCATCCGCTCGGCGCTTCGTGCTCTCGGGGAACGGTGGCCTGGCCTCGAGGCCCTCGTCGACGTCGCGAACGTCGGCGGCGAGGACTCCCCGCCGGTGCGCCTCGCCGCTGGCCAGGTGGAGGGCGAGCTGGCGTCGGTGCCGAACGGATACCCGATCAAGCTGCTCGTCCGCCTGCCGCGGGAGAGGGCGGGGAGCCATGGGAGCGGCACGGCAGGCTCCGCGCCCGACCAGAGTGCGGCGGTTCAGCCGGGCGACGCAACGGACGTCCGCCGAGGCGAGGCGACGGACGGCCGCGCAGCCGGCGTGGCGGTCGGCACCGGGAACGAGGGGGCCGAACCCCGCGTCCTTGCTCGCAGCCTGCTCGACGGGCTGGTCGAGGTGACCTCGTCGAGCGACCCGTACCTGCTCGAGATCTCGGCAGCCGGCGTGACGAAGGCGTCGGCGGTGGCGAAGGTCGCGGCGGCACACTCGCTCGACGCCTCGGCCGTGGTCGCGTTCGGTGACATGCCGAACGACGTGCCGCTCCTCGAGTGGGCGGGCTGGGGGGTCGCCATGACAGGCGGCCATCCGGCGGCGATCACCGTGGCCGACGAGGTGGCTCCTCCGGCGGAGGAGGATGGCGTTGCAGTGGTCGTGCGCCGGCTCGCCGCGCAAGGCCGGCTCCGCCGGGTTGGGGCCGGTCGCGTGCAGCAACGGGCCGGGCTGGCGGCAGAGCCTCAGCCGGGTTCCGAGCGGGCCGGCTGACGTCGGGCGGGCCGGCTGGCGCAGTCTGGTCGGGTCGCGCTGGTAAGCCTCGTCCCGGTGTGGTCCGACGGTGCGCCAGCGCCGTTCAGGCTGGTTGCTGCGCAGCCTGCTGGATCCGTCGACGGGCGACCGAGACGAGCTGGGCGGCGAGCACCTCGGGCGCGACGCCCGGGTCGACGTAGGCCGCTGCGCCGGCCTCGAGATAGCGCGCTGCTTCCGCGCCCGAGTGCCCCCGGTGCGGGGCGCCCGTACCGACCACCACGATGTCGACCCGCCGGTGGTGCCAGCGAAGGGCCTCGGCGTCCGGGAGGTCGGCAGAGGGGACGACCACGATGTCTGGCGCGTGGTCGAGCACGCCACCCACCTGCCAACCCTCGCCGAGCAGCTCGCCGAGCGGGCCGCGATAGGTCGCCGCTCGCCCGACCAGGAGGACGCTCACCTGGGCACCGACCGGGTTCGCAGCGACCCGCGCGTCCCTCGCGGCACGACCCCCTGCCCCCTCCCGCACTCTCGTCTCTCGCATCCCACCTCCTCACGTCGCGTCGCCGGCCCGTCCACATACCCCGTCTTGCCGCGACGCCCACGCTCCTCGGCAGCCCGCGTGACCCGGTTCACCCGGAGTAGCGTGCACGACTCCCGTTACTCAGGATGGCCCGGGGATGTGAGCCCGGTGTGAAGCGCGGGTGAGGGTGTGGCGCGAGCCGGCGAGGGCCCCGGCGACGCCGTGGACACACGGTGCCCCGGCGAGGCCCCGGCGCCCCCCGCAGGGCCTACGGGGCCCCGGCGAGGCATTGGCGGGTACCCTGCATCCCATGCCACCTTGGCCGCCCGCCGACGGGGTGGTGGCGGCTGCGCGCCAGCGCCGGACGTTCGCGATCATCAGCCACCCGGACGCCGGCAAGACCACGCTGACCGAGAAGCTGCTCCTCTATGCGGGCGCTGTCGCTGAGGCCGGGGCGGTGCGGGCGCGCGAGGGTCGTCGGCGGGTCCGCTCGGATTGGATGGCGCTCGAGCAGGAGCGGGGGATCTCCATCTCGTCGACGGTGCTGCAGCTGCACGTCGGCGGACGCGTGCTCAACCTGCTCGACACGCCGGGCCACCGTGACTTCTCCGAGGACACCTACCGGGTGCTCGCCGCTGCGGACGCAGCGATCATGGTGCTGGATGTCGCGAAGGGCATCGAGCCCCAGACGAGGAAGCTCTTCGAGGTCTGCCGGGCGCGTCACCTGCCGATCCTCACGTTCTTGAACAAGTGCGATCGCCCCGGCCGGGACCCACTCGAGATCGTCGACGAGCTGGAGGACCAGCTGGCGCTCCGCGCCACGCCGGTCACCTGGCCGGTCGGGGAGCCGGGCGATCTCCGCGGGCTCGCGGACTTCCGCCGGGACTGTTTCGTGCGCTACGGGCGGACCACCCGAGGTGCGACGGTGGCAGAGGAGGAGGTCCTCTCGCCGACGCACGCAGCCGCCGAGGAGGGCGCCGAGTGGGCTCGCGCCGAGGAGGCGGCGGCGCTGTTCCGGGAGGTCGGCGCCACCCTCGACGAGAAGAGCTTCCTCGCCGGGGAGTCGAGCCCGCTGTTCGCCGGCGCAGCGCTCACGAACTTCGGGGTCCGCCACCTGCTCGAGGCGATCGAGGAGCTCGCGCCCGCACCCGTGCCAGCCCGAGACGCAGACGGGCTGGAGCGACCCCTCGAGGCGCCGTTCTCCGGCTTCGTCTTCAAGATCCAGGCCAACATGGACCCGTCGCATCGCGACCGGGTCGCCTTCGTGCGCACGTGCTCCGGGCACTTCGAGCGGGGAATGACCCTCACGCTCGCCCGGACGGGGCGGCCGTTCTCCACCAAGTACGCCACGTCGCTGTTCGGCTCGGCGCGCCAGACCATCGACGAGGCCTACCCCGGTGACATCGTCGGGCTCGTCAACGCCACGGGCGTCCGGGTCGGCGACACGCTCTTCACCGGCCCGCCCGTGCAGTTCCCGCCCCTCGCCACCCTGGCGCCGGAGCTCTTCACGGTCGCCAGGGCCGCCGACGTCTCCCGGTTCAAGCAGTTCCGGCGCGGCGTCTCGGAGCTCGAGGAGGAGGGAGTCGTGACGGTGCTGCGCGACGAGGCCTCGGGTGACGCCGAGCCGATGCTCGCCGCCGTCGGCCAGATGCAGTTCGAGGTCCTGAGCTACCGCTTGCGGGAGGAGTACGGCGTCGAGGTGGTGCTCTCGCCCGCGCCCTACACGGTCGCCCGCCGGACCGATCGGGCGACCGCGGAGGCGCTGGCGGCGCAGCGGAGCGTCCGGGTCATGGAGCGGCGCGACGGGCTGTTGCTGGCGCTCTTCGAGAGCCCCTACTGGCTCGACCGCCTGCAGCGGGACCATCCCGAGTACCGCCTCGAGGAGCTCGTGGTCGACTGACTCCAGTTCCGACCCCGGTCTGCGGCGGCCACCCGTGCGCGTCGTCGGTCGGAGCGCAGGTTCGTGCTGCGGGAGTCCCTGTGTCAGGATTGGCCGTCTCCACGAAGAGAGGCTGCCAGCAGAGGATGCGGCTCTGGGCGGTGAGCCCGGGCCCCGAGCCGGAGCACGGAGGGACGACATGGGTCCGGAGCGCGCACGGCAAGCCCGGCTCGAATCGCCACGGCACCCTGGACGAGCGCCGGAACTGGCTCGTCGCTGGCCGACCCAGGTCCCACTCGCACCTGTCGTGTCGTCCGAGGCAGTGTTGGCACTCCAGCGGACAGCCGGCAACCGTGCCGTGTCGTCGGCGATCCGCGCCCAGCGGATGGGCGGCGGGCCCGGGGTGCTGGTCCAGCGCGGAGGCAGGGGTGGGAGGAGGACCCGACGGACGCCCGTACGGTCGTCGAGCCCGCCCTCGAAGTCGTCGTCGACCGCCTTGACGACGCTCCCGCCCTCGAGCCCGCCCTCGAAGTCGTCGTCGACCGCCTTGACGACGCTCCCGCC
>JAJYWE010000019.1:9165-15807 GCA_021791675.1 Actinomycetes bacterium
TCGAGCCCGCCCTCGAAGTCGTCGTCGACCGCCTTGACGACGCTCCCGCCCTCGAGCCCGCCCTCGAAGTCGTCGTCGACCGCCTTGACGACGCTCCCGCCGCCTCGCTCGATGGTCCTCGTTCCCGTCACCACCGCAGCCGTCCTGAGTACGCCGAGCGTCCTCGATCAGGCAAAACAGCTCAGCCAGAGGCAGCAGGCGGAGAGCCACAACCCGTCGCAGAGCCCCGAGCAAGCACCGACCCCCTCGCCCTCGACGTCCCCCGAGCAAGCACAGACCCCCTCGCCCTCGACGGCGGAACGAGCCGGCGAGCTCTCCGCCAACCTTGCCGGAGGGGTGCTCGACGTCTGGGAGGGGGTGGAGACGGTCGTCGACTCGTCGAAGGACACCGCGACTCGCGGGGCGGGCGGCGCGAAGGTGGTCGGTGCCACCACCACCCTGATCTCGAGCATCGGCAAGGAGTTCGAGCTCGTCGGGGAGAGTGGGGCGCGCCTCGCAGGCCAGGTCACCGAGACCTGTGGTGCCCTCGGCGCGCTGGGCGAGTTCTGCTCCGCTGCATCCCAGGCGTGGAGCAAGAGCGGGACTGCCGAGACCATCTTCGAACTGGTGCAGAAGACCGCTGCGCTCGCTGCGGGCGCGATGAAGACCCTCGACGCGTACCTCGACCTCTCGAAGACGTACCCGGACTTCGAGAAGTGGGTGGCGAAGGGTGCCATTCCCGGCACCGCGATCGTCCTTGCTGCCATCAAGGCGTACAGGAAGATCCACGAGATGTGGGGCCTCTCCGCGAGTCGCGCGAAGCTGATGGACTACATCGAGAGCCTGAAGCTCCACCGGAAGCGACGTGTCCGGGACCAGGCCACCGTCGCGTCGAAGCTGATCGAGACCATCGACAGCAAGTGGTGGAAGGCCTTGGTGGACGTCGTCAGCAGCGGCATGGAGGTTGTCGGGGAGCTGATGAAGTGGAGCACGGTGACGCTGGCCGTCGGGGCAGTCGTCGGCGGGATGTCGAAGGTGGTCCCGTTGGTGGCCAAGCTCGTGCCGGTCGGGTACTCGCTGTACGCGAGCTTCAGCAACTGGATCTGGGGTTCCGCCAACGCGACGACCGTGGCGAACGGCGGAACAGTCGTGGTGAAGGGGGAGTGGGACGACCTCCGGGACCTGATCTCGAGGCGTCGTGGCGACCCCTTCGGGAAGCTCCTGTGCGAGACGCTCGAGCTCTCCGTCCAGGACGCGAAGGACACGTCGAAGGTCGAAGCGGCGCTCCAGAAGTTCGCGGCATAGGAGGGCCCGAGCGGCTCGCCGGCGGCTCCGCCCGGTCGGCGACAGGGGCCCGCTCAGGGGGGTGTCGTGACCGGCGGCGGTGCATCGAGGACCGGGAGGGTGATCGACGACGGGTGCGCCGGGTCGTGGAGGACGGCCTGGTTGGCAACTCGTCCGTGCCGAGCCGTAGACCGGGGCTCGCCGGTGCCGAGGTTGCGCGCGAAGCGCGGGTGCGCTCCCGAGGAGACCTGGACCCGGATGCGCTCGCCGGGCATGAAGGCACAGGCCGTGGAGGAGAGGGCGAGCTCGACCAGCACCGGTAGCTCGCGGTCGGGGCCGGGCGGGCGGGGCACGGACACCGCCGCGTCGCAGACGTTGACCGAGCGACCGCGCCGCTCGACTCGGCAGAGCCGTACGAAGAGGTCGGCGCTCGGCGCGTCGGACGTAAACCAGATGCGCGCCCGGACCACCCCGGCGACCTCGAGCGGCTCCGAGAGGGGGGTGCTGGTGTAGGTGCACACGTCAGGCCTTGCCTCGAGGCGCCGGTTGTCGACCGCCCCTGCGCCACCCATGAGCGAGGGGCCCCCAACTGCGGGGGTGGGGGCTTCAGGGTCGTAGCGATAGCGGTCGGGCGTGGAGGGGGGAGGGGGCGCCTCGCTCAGCGCGGAGCCCGGCCAGAGGTAGAGCGACAACGGCTCTGCGCCCTCGGGCGGCCAGCCGGCGCTCCGCCGCCAGAGATCCCGCCCGAGCACGTAGTAGGTCACCTGCCCGGCTTCGCTCGTGCCGGCGGCCGCATGCGAACCGAGACAGGCGGTCGCCAGGGACACGGTCGCGCGCGCGGCGGCGCCGGAGAGCGCCGGCGAGGTGTGGCTCCACGGCCCGATCGTGAGCGACGGGGCGTGCCCCGCGGCGCGCAGGCGCTCGTAGTCGGCAAGCTCTCCCGTGAGGAAGAGGTCGTACCAGCCGGCCACGAAGTGCACCGGCACCCCGACTCGCGCGACGGACGCCGTGTGGTCGAGGGTCGCCCAGTAGGGGTCGTCCGGGCGGTCGTGGGCGAGGGACGCCTGGTAGAAGGAGTCCTCGTGACCGAGTAGGGCACGGTCTGCCTCGCCGAGCGGGAGGTGGTCCATCCCGCGCCGGAGCCAACGGCGCGCCAGCCCCGACGTGAGCGCCAGCACCTCGAGCGGCCGGCGCTCCTGGACGTCGAGGAGGAGCGCCCAGGCAAGAGACGTCTCCAGCCCGAACTGGCCTGCCGCGAGGAGCGAGAGCCCGAGGTCGGACTCGGTCACCGTCGGGACCATCCCGACGAGCTCGGCCGCCTCGCCGGCCGCGAGCGCCCACTGGGTGTAGCCGAGGTAGCTCGGGCCGGTGGTGAGCAGGCGACCGTCGAAGAAGGCCTGCTCGCGGAGCCAGGTGAGCGTGGCGGCGGCGTCGGCAGCCTCGTTGCGCATCGGCTCCCACGTGCCTCCCGAGCCGAAGGTCCCACGCACGCTCTGGATCACGACCTGGAGCCCCGTCCGGGCGAGGGCGGCTCCGTTCGCGATACCGAGGAGGCCGGAGCGTCCGTACGGCGATCGGAGCAGGACCACGGGGCGCGGCTCGTCGGGCTCCGGTGCCCACCGGTCGGCGAGCAGCACGACCCCGTCCGCCATCGGGACGCGGAGGTCGTGCTCGTGCAGGACGGGCTGTGCCGGGCCGGTGAGGCCGAGCCCCCTCGCGACGAGGGCCGCGAGGAGCGTCAGGAGGACAGCTCCACGAGGCGCTCGAGCGCGGGGAGGGCGTCGGCGAGCTGAGCCTGTTCTGCCGGGGTGAGTTGGGCGGCGAGCGAGGCAAGCCACACGTTTCGCTGCTGGCGGACCTCGGCGAGGAGCGCGTGGCCCTCGTCGCTCAGGCGGACCCGGGTCAGGCGCCGGTCCTCTTCGCCCGGCTCGCGGGTCACCAGCCCCTTTCCCTCCAGGAGACCGACACAGCGCGTGATCGACGGTGGCTGCACCCCCTCCAGGGAGGCGAGCGCACCCAGCGTGACCGGTCCACGGCGCTCGATGCTGAACAGGACGGACTGCTGCGACGGGGTGATGCCAGGTCCCGCGTGCTGGCGGACGCGCCGCCCGAGACGGGTGAGCGCGAGGCGGATCCGGGTGAGAGTCTCGGCCGAGAGAACCAGCTCCCCGGTTGCGCGGGTGGTGACGCTCATGGCCGCGGCCCCACGGCCGTGCCCGTTCCCGCCGTCTCGCCCGCCCGCCTGGGCCCCTCCGGGGCGACCGGCTCGCTTGCTCCGCTTGCGTCGGCCGGCGCCTCTGTCTCGCGTGCCCGGCGGAAGGCGGCCTCGATCTCCGAACGGGCGGCGTCGACGTCGCCGTAGCCGAGGGTCGAGGTCGACTTCCCGGGTTCCAGGTCCTTGTAGACGTCGAAGAAGTGACGGATCTCGTCGAGCAGGTGGCCGGGCAGCCCGTCGAGGCTCTCCACCCCACCCCAGGTCGGGTCGCCCTCGTGGACGCAGATGATCTTGGCGTCGGGGCCGTGCTCGTCGGTCATCCAGAAGACCCCGAGCGGCCGGACCCGCACGAGGCAGCCGGGGAAGGTGGCTTCCTCGACCAGCACCAGCGCGTCGAGCGGGTCGCCGTCCTCGGCAAGGGTGTCGGGGATGAAGCCGTAGTCGGCCGGGTAGACGGTCGCCGAGAAGAGGCGCCGGTCGAGGCGGATGACGTGCCGGTCGTGGTCGTACTCGTACTTGTTCCGGCTGCCCTTCGGGATCTCGACGATCACCTCGATGGAGTCCACGCTCCCATTGTGGCCGCTCTGCTGGTCCGGGTGGCGCACCCCCCGGAGGAGGTGACTGCTCCCGAGAGGCGCACCCCTCAGGGGACGAGCGGTGCCACCGCCTGCTGGGCGCGCACCGCCCCGGCGCAGGCCACCACCACGCAGGCCATTGCGACCCAGTCGAGCGCGTCGAGGCGCTGGCCGAGGACGACCAGGCCCACGAGACCCGCGACCACCGGCTCCACGCTCATGAGCAGGCCGAACAGCCCCGCGGAGATCCGCCGGAGCGCCTCCATCTCGAGCGAGTAGGGGATTACCGACGATGCGATCGCCACGACGGCCCCCTCGGCGACCAGCGCCGGGCGGGCGAGCGCCGGGCCCGCGGAGAGGATCCCGACCGGTGCGATGACCACCGCCCCGGCCACCAGGCCGAGGGCGAGCCCCGTGCCGGAGTCGAAGCGCCGGCTGACCCGGCTGCCGAGCAGGATGTACCCGGCCCAGCAGGTCGCCGCGCCGAGCGCGAAGCCGAGCCCTGCGGGCGTGATGCCCGAGAGGTGGCGTAGGGCCGCCTGTGAGAGCAACGCCGTGCCGACCAGTGCGAGCACTGCCCAGACGACGATGTGCCGACGGGCACTCGCGAGCGCCACGACCATCGGGCCGAGGAGCTCGATGGTCACGACGACCCCGAGGGGGGCGCGCTCGAGCGCCTCGTAGAAGCTCAGGTTCATCGTCCCGAGCACGACGCCGAACGCGCCGGCCAGCGCGAGGTCGCGCCGTGGCCGTCGAAGCGAAGGCCGCAGCACCGCCGAGAGGACGACGGCGGCGACGGCCAGCCGGACGAACGCGACCCCGGGCGGGGTGAGCGTGGCGAAGAGTTGGTGGGCGAGTGCTGCGCCGAGCTGGAGGCTGATGGAGCCGGCGACCACGAGCCCCCAGGCCGGGATGGCTGCGACGCGCCGTCCCGGCTGCCCGGTCGGCGCCCCACTCACAGGTCCTCGGCTTCGCCGTCCTCCGGCGGTGCCCCCCGCACGGGGCGGAGCATGGCCGGGTGCAGCAGGGCAGCAGGGCCCCGCCGGTAGAGGTCGGCCGGCCGGCCACCTTCGGGTCCCGAGGGTGCGGTCTCGCCGACGGGCACGACGAAGCCCTCCGTCGAGAGGACCTTGCGGCGGAAGTTGGCGGGATGCACGTGCGTTCCCCAGACCGCCTCGTAGATCCGACGGAGATCGGCGAGAGTGAAGGGCTCCTCGACGAACGCCGCCGCGAGCGGTGTGTACTCGAGCTTCGCCCGGGCCCGTTCGACCCCCTCGGCGACGATGGCGGCGTGGTCGAAGGCGAGCTCGGGTCCCTCCGGCGTGCCGAGGTCGGCCACCGGCCAGAAGCGCGCAGCCGTGCCGGACACGCTCGGGCTGGCGAGATCCGGCGTGAGCCCGAGGTAGGCCACGGAGATCGTCCGGCCCCGCGGGTCGCGATCGGGGTTGCCCCAGGTCCGTAGCTGCTCGAGGTGACCGCTCGGGCTGCCGAGGCCCGCCCGCACCGCGACCACCCGCCGAGCAGCATCGTCGAGGCTCTCACCCGGCGCGACGGCACCGCCCGGCAGCGCCCAGCGGCCTGCGTACGGGGGGCGCTCGCGATGTACGAGCAGCACCGAGAGCTGCCCCGCCCGGATGGTGAGCAGGACGACGTCGACCGTGAGCCCGACGGGCTCCCACTCCCGCAGCTCGCCCTGCCCACCCGCATCACCGGACGCGAAGGTGACCCCGGCCGCGGCCAGACGCGCGAGCGCCTCGTCCGTGGTCTCGGGGGTGACCCCGGCGACGAGATCCGTGCGCAGCGTCACGGCGAGCCCGAGGCGGCGCGCGTCGAGTGCCGTCGCCGCGACGCAGTAGTCGGTGGCCAACCCGCCCACCTCGACTGCGGTGATGCCCTGCTCGGTGAGCCAGGTCCCGAGCGGCACCCCGGCCTCGGAGCGGCCCTCGAAGCCCGAGTAGGCCGCCGTGTCCCTCCCCTTGTCGAACACGGCGTCGAAGGACACGGCGGTGAGGGCGGGGTGGAGCGAAGCGCCCGGCGTGCCCGCCACGCAGTGCGGGGGCCACGTCCGGGTGAAGTCGGGCACCGCCGCGAAGTGCTCCCCCGGGTCCACGTGCCAGTCCCGCGTCGCGACGACGGCGGCGTAGGACGATCGGTTCGTCTCGAGCCAGGCCGCGATACGGGCAGCGACCGCGTTGCCCCCCTCTACCGGCAGCGAGCCACCCTCGCAGAAGTCCCGCTGCACGTCCACGACGACGAGCGCCGTGCGGGTCCGAGCCGTACCCGGGCCCTCCGTCCCGCTCATCCGGCGGGCACCAGCTCGACGTCCAGGGCGGGCTGGCCGGCGACGAGCATCAACGCGAGGGGTCGCAGCTCCGCCAGCGCCGCCTGGTGGTGCGCGCGGATCTCAGCCAGGACCGGCAGATCCACCGCCTCGCCGTCGGAGACGAGTGGTACCTGGAGCGGGCGGAGGCGCTCCCCCGGGCGGAGGAGGTCGACCAGGGCGTCCGGCTCCGCAGTCTCACCGACTCCGAGCAGCTCGACGCGGGCGAAGCCGTCCGGGCCGACCACGCGCCCCGCCCACTTCCGCCC
>JAJYWE010000019.1:15907-18615 GCA_021791675.1 Actinomycetes bacterium
GCGGCCGCGATCGCGGAGTCGTGGTTCAGGATGGAGAGCACGATCGTCTCGAGCACGAGCGCCTCGGCGAAGTCGCCCTCGACCGTGCAGACGGGCGACCCGGGGAAGAACAGCTCGCCCTCGGCGTAGGCGCGGATGGTTCCCGAGAACCGATAGGACGCCAGGTACTCGAGCGTCGCCCCCCCCACGACACGCGTCGAGGCGAGCGCCTCGAGCTCCTCGGGTCCGAAGCGGAAGCGAGCGAGCGCCTCGGCGAGGCGGCCGATGCCGGCGAGCACGCCGAAGCGACGTCCGGGCGGCAAGCGTCTCGCGAAGACCTCGAAGACGGCACGCCGCCGCGCGACACCGGAGCGGAGCGCGGCCTCGACCATGGTGAGCTCGTAGTGATCCGTGTGGAGGGCGCTGCTCGCGCCGGTAAAGCTCACCGTGAGTCTTCCTAGTGGAACCTTGCAGGGCCGGTCAAGCCTACGGGGCACGACAGAACTGGCCGGGCACGCGTCCTCCGCGGGCACTCGCCCGACGCGTCCTCCGCGGGCACTCGCCCGACGGCTCCTACGTGGCCGCTCCCTGAGGCCCGGCGAGATCCGGGAGGCGCAGGTTGCCGGGGGCCGGATCGCCAGCAGGGGGGGGCGCGCCGAGCGGCTCCTCCGGGCCCGGCTCGGACGTGCGGAGCGGCGGGTCGTCGCCCGGTTCGCCCCCACCGCTGCGGGACGAGTGCTCGCTCTGACCCGAGCCGACGAGCGCCAACTCGAGCACGCTGCCCTGGCCTGCCGGGGGGTGGCGGACCTGGTGGACGGCGAGAGCGATCGCGGCGGTGATGCCGATCACGGCGAGGATGGCGGAGCCGACCTCGACGGGCTGGCCGTGGCCGGGCGTCGCCAGCCACAGGTACTCCTCGTAGAAGCGGGTGATGTCCCAGAGTCCCGTCATGGCGGCGAGCAAGAGCCCGGTCGGGCCGCCGTGGCGCGTCTGCCATCGCTCGATCGCGAGGAGGCACAGGAAGACGAGGAACGAGTCGAACGCCTGGAAGAGTGGGACCGGTAGGCGCTTCCCGACCTGGTCGGCGTAGTACATGCCGACCCAGGAGGTCGTCGGGTGGCCACCGCCCGCGACCATGAGCTGGGGTCCGAGGAGCCGCCCGAGCGCCCACGAGGCCATCAGGACCGGCGCGAGGAGGTCGAGCGCCCGCAGCACGGGGATGGAGGGGGCCCGCCGGTGGAGCAGCCAGAGGCCGGTGGCGAGCCCGCCAGCGAGCCCGCCGTAGGAGGAGAGACCGCCGTGCCAGACCTCGAGGATCTGGATCGGGTTGCCCGCATACGAGCTCCACTGCGCGGCGACGTGGACGATACGCGCACCGACGACGGCGCCGCCGATGATCCAGAGGAAGGACGCGTTGACCCACTCGTAGGGGTACCCGTTGTCACGGAGGCGCTTGGTGTAGTACCAGAGCGCGAAGAGGAACGTGAGGGCAAGGCCGATGCCGTAGGTGTGGACCTGGAGGGGCCCGATGTGGAACACCACCGGGATCGGCTTCACGGTTCCAGTATGACCGCCCTGGTTGGTCATGCCGTCGCGACGGGGGGCGAGGCGCGCCAGAAAACGCCAGAAAGAGGCCGAGGCTCAGCTCGGTGTCGGGGCTGCGGCTCGGGCGGGTGGTGGGAAGCCCGCTCGGGCGGGTCGTGGGAAGCCCGTTCGGACCAGAGCTCGCCTCAACTCCCGGCGCCGGCCGTGAGCACGATCTTGCCGAGCTTGCCTCCGGCACGGAAGTCCTCGTAGGCCGACTGCGCCTCGGCGAGCGGGTACGCCGCATGCACGGGCACCTTCACGGTGCCTCGCCGGAGGAGCGGGAGGACGTGCGCCTCCACGGCACGCGCTGCCGCCGCCTTGCCCTCGAGGGGGCGCGCGCGCAGTGTCGAGGCCATGAGCCGGCCCCGCTTGCCCATGAGCTGGCGGAGGTCGATCTCGGCGCGAGCTCCCGCCCCGACCCCGATCACGACGATCCTCCCTCCGGTGGCGAGCGTCTCGAGGTCGTCGGCGAGGTTGGGCGCTCCGACGAGCTCGAGCACGACGTCGAAGGGCCCGCGCTCGACCCAGTCGTCGGGACTGCAGACCTCGGCGCCCAGCGCGGCCACGCGTGGGACGTGCTCGTCACGCCGGACCGTAGCGAGCACCGAGGCGCCCGACGAGACGCCCAGCTGGACGCCGGCGAGCCCGACGCCGCCGGCTGCGCCGTGGACGACCAGGCGTTCGCCGAGTGCCAGGCCCGCCTGGGTGAAGAGGGCGTCGTGCGCCGTCGTGAACGCCTCGGGGAACCCGCCCGCCTCCTCCCAGCGGATGCCCTCGGGGAGGGGCATCGCCGTTCGCTCGTGGACGAGCGCCAACTCGGCCTGCGCACCACCGCTCACGACCGCCATGACCCGATCGCCGGTCGCGAAGCGTGTGACCCCGGGGCCTACGGCGACGACTTCCCCGGCGAGCTCGAGCCCGAGGATGTCGGGCGGCGCATCGGGCGGGGCCGGGTAGTGACCTGCGAGCTGGAGCACGTCGGCGGCGTTCAGCCCCGCTGCCCGCACGGACACGAGGAGCTGGCCCATTCCCGGCTCGGGGTCCGGTCGAGGAGCCGGGGTGGGAGTGCCTGCGTCGACGGTCACAGCGAGCATGTGCCGACCGTAGCCGGCACGCCGGCTGGTGGCTCGGTGGCTCGGTGG
>JAJYWE010000019.1:18715-45618 GCA_021791675.1 Actinomycetes bacterium
CCGTTCACGAACCCGGTCACCGTTCACGAACCCGGTCCTCGGGGCCGCCGGTACGGTTGTGGTATGGGAGCCGAGCAAGTGGACGGAGACGGCAAGGTCGGCCGGCGCGAGGAGGAGGGCGCCGGGATGGGGCAGGACGACGAGCGGCGACGAGCGAGCATGCGGGTCGAGCACGACTCGATGGGCGAGGTCCTCGTGCCCGCAGACGCCCTCTGGGGCGCGCAGACCCAGCGCGCCGTCGAGAACTTCCCGATCTCCGGCCAGCGGATCGACCGCGCCTTGGTGGCGGCGCTCGCGTCGATCAAGGGTGCGGCGGCCGTGGTCAACGCGGAGCTCGGCGTCGTCGACCCGGAGGTTGCCCGCGCGCTCCACGACGCGGCCGCTGAGGTCGCGGCGGGCCGCCACGACGACCACTTCCCGGTCGACGTCTTCCAGACCGGGTCGGGAACCTCGTCGAACATGAACATGAACGAGGTGCTCGCCCGCATCGCCAGTGCCCGGCTCGGCCGGGAGATCCGCCCCAACGACGAGCCGAACGCCTCGCAGAGCTCGAACGACGTCTTCCCCTCGGCGATCCACCTCGCTGCGGCGCGTGAGCTGAGCCGGGATCTGCTGCCCGCTCTCGCTCGCCTCGGTGATGCGCTGGCGGAACGCTCCGCGGCCTTCGCCGGGGTCGTCAAGTCCGGACGGACGCACCTCATGGATGCGACGCCGGTCACGCTCGGGCAGGAGTTCGGTGGCTTCGCGGCCCAGGTTCGCCATGGCGCGGAGCGGATCCAGGACTGCCTCCCCCGAGTCGGCGAGCTCCCCCTCGGCGGGACGGCTGTCGGCACCGGGCTCAATGCCCCCCCGGGCTTTGCGGAGCGAGTGATCGCCCGTCTCGCAGCCGAACTCGGTCTCGTGCTCACCGAGGCGCGGGACCACTTCGAGGCGCAGGGCGCCCGCGACGCGCTCGTCGAGTGCTCCGGCGTGCTGCGAACCATCGCGGCCTCGCTGTACAAAGTGGCGAACGACCTGCGCTGGCTCTCGTCGGGACCGCGCTGTGGGCTCGGGGAGATCCACCTCCCGGACCTCCAGCCCGGCTCTTCGATCATGCCCGGGAAGGTGAACCCGGTCGTCCCCGAGGCGGTCTGCCAAGTCGTCGCCCAGGTCTACGGGAACGACGCCGCCGTGGCGTTCGGGGGAGCGGCGGGGAACCTGGAGCTGAACGTGATGCTCCCGGTGATCGCGCGGAACCTGCTCGAGTCGATCCGGCTGCTCGCGGCGGTGTCGCGGGCGCTGGCCGACAAGTGCGTCTCCGGGATCGTGGCCGACGAGGAGCGCTGCCGGACGTACGCGCTCTCGTCGCCCTCGATCGGTACCAGCCTCAACCCCTACATCGGCTACGAGGCGGCCGCGGAAGTGATCAAGACGGCTCTCGCCGAGAACAAGGACCTCCGCACCGTGGTCCTGGAGCAGGGCCTGCTCACCGAGGCCGAGGTCGACAAGGCGCTGGACGTCGTCGCCATGACGCGGGGCGGCATCTTGCGCTGACCGGCTGGAGCTCCTGCCCGCTCCAGAGGGCGTTCCCTGGATACGGTGAGGTGGTGCATCCTCTCGAGCAGCTCCGGGCGGTCGCGCGAGTCGACCGAGTGCCGGCGGTCGAGCTGGTCTCCCTCGCCGCCGACGCGCTCGCAGGCTTCTGGGGGAGCCCTCCTGAGCTCGTGCCCGGACTGCTCCGGCTCGTGGAGCGCCATCCGACCTGCGGGCCGGTCTGGTGTCTCGCCTCTCGGGTGCTCCTCGCGGAGGACCCGGCAGCTGCGGCGGCTGAGCTGGTCGTCGAGCTCGAACAGGACTCGACCGCCGACCGCCTCGCGGCGGCGGCGCCCGAAGGTGGGCGGGTCGTCGTCGTCGGCTGGCCCGACACCGCGAGCGTGGCGCTTGCGGAGCGGGGCGACCTTGCGGTCGCGGCGGTCAGGTCTGCTCGGAGCGACCCGGGGCTCGCGCAGGCGCTCGCCCGGCTCGGCAACGACGCGGAGGACCTCCCCGCTGGCGCAGTTGCCGCTGCGGTCGTCGGCTCGGACCTGGTCGTTCTCGAGGCGGAGGCCGCTGGCCCCGACGGGCTCGTGGCGCCGGAGGGATCACTCGCCGCAGCTGCCGTCGCTCGGGCCGTCGGTGTGCCGTGCTGGGTCGTCGTCCCGGCCGGGACGCTGCTCCCGGGCCCGCTCTGGCTGGCGATGAGGAGCCGCCTCGACGGTCGGCGAGCGCACCAGCCTCGCCGGGTGGACGGCGAAGGCGCGGAGCTGGTCGGGCTCGGCCTCGCCGACGAGGTGTTCCGCCCCGACCGCCAGGTGCCACCGGACTGGCTCGGGAGCCTTGCCGACTGCGCCGATGCTCCCGAGCTGCGTCGTGGGCCGGGCCTCCCGTTCGGCACCTGAGCCTGACTGGCCCGGCGCTGCTCATGCGACGGGAGGCTTCCCTGACTCGGCGCGACGTCGCGGCGCCCGGCTCCGCTCGCTCGCCGTCGGTCCGGGAGAGAGACCCGGCTGGCCGTCCTCGGCAGGCCCCTCGTCGTGACCGGCCGTGCGTGCTCGCCTACCATCACGTCGTGCAACTCCTCTCGATCCGAGCCGTCGACCTCGCCGGAGCGCGCTGATGGGGGCGCGGTCCCGGTTCCTCCCCCGACGCTCCTGCCTCGCCGTCCCCGGGTCGTCCGATCGCTTCCTCACCCGCGCGCCGGGCACGGACGCCGACATGTGCTTCCTGGACCTCGAGGACGCGGTCGCGCCGAGCGAGAAGGAGCCCGCACGTGCCAAGGTCGTGACGGCCGTTCGAGAACTCGACTGGGGCGACAAGGTCCTCTGCGTGCGGGTGAACGCGTGGGACACGCGCTGGACCTACCGCGACGTCATCGACGTCGTTGGCGCCGCCGGTCCGCGCCTCGACGAGGTCATGCTCCCCAAGGTGTCGACACCGGCGGAGGTGGTTGCGCTCGACCTGCTCCTCACCCAGGTCGAGGCCGATGCCGGGCTCTCCCGTGGTCACATCGGGCTCGAGGTGCAGATCGAGACGACGCTCGGGTTGATCAACGTCGAGGCGATCTGCACCGCATCGCCCAGGATCGAGGCGGTGGTCTTCGGACCGGCAGACTTCGCGGCGTCGATGGAGATGCCGGTCCTGACCGGCGGTGTGGAGATCCCGAACTACCCAGGCGACCACTTCCACTATGTCCTCGCGAAGATCCTCATGGCCGGACGCGCCGCAGGGATCCAGGTCGTTGACGGTCCCTACCTGAAGGTGCGGGATCTCGAGGGCCTCGCAGCGTACTGCACGCGGAGCGCGACGCTCGGCTACGACGGCAAGTGGGCCTTGCACCCCGACCAGGTGGCGGTGGTGAACGAGGCCTTCTCGCCGACGCAGGAGCAGTTCGAGCGAGCGGTCGCGATCCTCGACGCCTACCGGGCCGCAACGGAGGGTGACGGTCGGGGGGCGGTCATGTTCGGCGAGGAGATGATCGACGAGGCGAGCCGGAAGATGGCGGAGAAGTTCGTCACCCGGGGTACTCGGGCCGGCCGGGTCCGGCTCCCGCGTGCCGAACCGGACGGGGCGTCCCCGGGCGGGTGACGGTGCGGTTCGCCGCGGCGGACCGGTCCCGGACCGAGGCGGCGCGGACGGCGGGACACCCTGCCCGAACGGGCGAACGGCTCTGCTCGAACAGGCAGGGATCATTGCCCGGAGACATGCCCCCGGTCGCAGGACGGGGGGCCCTCGTTGCGAGAGGCTGGCTGCATGATCCACGAGGTGGACGAGGCGATCCGCAAGATCGTCACCGACGAGGTGCTTGCCGGGACGGAGCTGACGGTTGTCTTCGACGCGCCGACGAAAGACTGGGCGGCGAAGCGGGTCGCCCCGGTGATCGACGCCTATCTCTACGACATCCGTGAGGAAGTGGCACGTCGGAGCGTCGGGGTTCGTGCCGAACGCGACCAGCGCGGCGTGGTCGTCGCGGAGCGTCAGCCGATGCGCTACTACCGCCTCGCATACCTGCTCACGGCGTGGGCGCAGCGGCCCGAGGACGAGCACCGCCTCCTGTCGGCGCTGCTGGCCTGTTTCGTGCGGAGGGAGGCAATCGCGCCGGAGGAGCTCCCCGGGGCGCTCGGCGAGCAGGCACTGCCGGTACGCGTCGCCGTCGCGGCTCCGCCGAAGGACGACCGCCAGGTCTCCGAGGTGTGGTCGGCCATGGGGGGCGAACTGCGGGCGGCGCTCGACCTGGTGCTGACCGTGCCGGTCGAGGTCGGGCGGCTGGTCGTGCCGGCACCGCCGGTCGAGCAGCCGCTCACCCTCGTGGTGCAGGGCGCGGGGGGCGGCGAGTCGATCCAGGGCCGCAGGCGCGCGACACCGGACGAGAGCCGAGAGCGCCCTGCCGATGCCGATGCCGATGCGCCAGAGCCGCCCGCCCAGCGCGACGCGCGACCAGCCGCTCGGCGGCGCCGACAGGGATGAGCGGACCGGGATGAGCGACGTTCGTGCCCGGCGCGCCGCTCGCCCAGGCACGGCGCTCCGGGCCGTCGACGAGCTCGCGGCGCGGGTGCGACTCGCGGTGGAGGCGATGCGGGCGGCCGATCCCGCGGTCGACGACCCCTTCCGAGGGTTGTACCTGTCGGAGGAGGAGGTGCTCGCACTCCTCGACCGCCCGCCCTCGGGCGGCCCGGGTGCCCCGGCCGTGGATGCCGACCGGCTCGGACTGCTCGCGACCCGCTTCGACTTGACGGCGTTCGACGTCGAGATCCTCGTGGTCGCGCTCGCGCCCGATGTCGACGCCCGTTTCGAGCGCTTCTACGGGTACCTACACGACGACGTGACCCGCCGGCGCGCCACGATCGGGCTGGCATTCGGACTCGCCGGCGTCGCCCCGTCGGACCCGGTGGCGCGTGGTCGGGTCGCCCCGGGTGCCCCTCTCGTCGACGGCGGGCTGGTCGTGGTCGAAGAGCCGGAGCGTCCGTTCCTCTCGCGCTCGCTCGCCGTGCCGGAGCGGGTGACGGCATGGTGCCTGGGGGACGAGGGTGTCGACTGGCAGGTCGAGGGGGCTTCGTGGCCGGTCGAGCCTCGGCGCGGGGCGGAGGCGGACCGGCTGGCCGTCGTGCTCCGACGCGGGAGCGGGCTGCTCTACCTCCGTGAGCGGCCGGGAGCCGCCGGTGCGGATCTGGCGGCTGGCGTGCTCGCTGCGGCCGGGCTCTCGCCGCTCGTGGTCGACGTGCGGAGCTTCGGGGTCGAGGAGGACCCACTCGGCGCCGTCCGGCACCTCGCCCGTGAGGCCCGGCTCCTCGGGGCGGGGCTCGCGCTCGGGCCCGTCGACGCCCTGGTGCCGCGCGCCCTCGGGGCACTGCGGATGCTCGCCGATGCCAGCCTGCCGCTCGTGCTCTTCGGAGCCGAGGCGTGGGATCCCGCCTGGGCGCGACGGGTGCCCGCCCAGGTGGAGGTTGTGCCGCCCGACGCGCTCGAGCAGGCGGCGATCTGGACCGGTGCCCTCGGCGAGGCGGGGCCGGCGCTCGCCGAGGCGCTCCCGGGCTACCGGCTCGCCGGGTGGCAGGTCCGTCGTGCGGCAGTTGCTGCCCGCCAGGTCGCCCTGCTCGGCGGTGGCGAGCTCGGCGAAGCCGAACTCCGCCAAGGCGCGGCCCAGCAGAGCGCGGGGGGTCTCACCCGCCTCGCGCGTCGGATCGACCCGGCCGTGGGCTGGGGCGACCTGGTCCTCGCACCGGGCGTCGTACGCCAACTCCGTGAGCTGGTGGAGCGTGCGAGGCTCCGGGGCAGGGTGCTCGGCGAGTGGCGGATGCGGCCCGGTGGGGGCCGCGGGACCGGGGTCGTCGCCCTGTTCGCGGGTGACCCCGGAACGGGCAAGACGATGTCTGCCGAGGTGATCGCCGGTGCCCTCGGCCTCGAGCTCTACGCGGTGAACCTCGCCACGGTGGTCGACAAGTACGTGGGCGAGACCGAGAAGAACCTCGAGCGGATCTTCGTCGAAGCGGCCGGGGTCAACGGGCTGCTGCTGTTCGACGAGGCGGATGCCCTGTTCGGGAAGCGTTCCGAAGTGCGCGACGCACACGACCGCTACGCCAACGTCGAGACCTCCTATCTCCTCCAGCGCCTCGAGAGCTTCGACGGGCTCGCCGTCCTCTCGACCAACCTCCGGGCGAACCTGGACGAAGCGTTCACGAGGCGACTCGACCTGGTCATCGAGTTCCCCGAGCCGGACGTCCGGCTGCGTCGTGAGCTCTGGGACCGTTGCCTCGGGAGCGTCCTGCCTCGGGCAGCCGACGTCGACCTCGACTTCTGCGCACGGGCGTTCAGCCTCTCCGGTGGTGGGATCCGGTCCGCGTCGATCACCGCGGCCTATCTCGCGGCGGCGGAGGGCGGCCCCGTCCGGATGGCACAGCTCGTCCGGGGCGCGTACCTCGAGTATCGAAAAGCCGGTCGCCTCACGCTCGAGTCGGATTTCGGGCCATGGCTCGCCGAGGTCGTGGGGTGACGGGCCGGGATCCCCTGCGCGGCCGGAAAGGCCCTGGTATGTTCGGGAAGCTGGCTCGGTGACTGCCACGGCGTTCGAGCGTGGTCGAACGGCGGGAGCGCGTCGCCGTGCGTCGGCCTGGAGGACGCATGGGTACGACCGGTAGGAGAGCGTTCGAAGAGTTCGACTCCCGCATCGGGCGACGTCACGAGCGGCTCCGCCCGCAGGCGAGCGCCAGCGAGAGCCTGTCGAGCGCGCGGCCCGTGGTGGAGGGCCGGCCCGGCGCGATCCTCGCGCTCCAGCGACAGGTGGGGAATCGGGCGGTCCAGCGGCTCCTCGGCGGAGCCGAGCTCGACGAGTCCGAGGAGTCCGACGAGATCCAACGCGTCGGCGCAGCCGGCGGGGAGCGAGCGGCACCAGCGAACCCTGCGAGCGCCCTCGTTCGCGAGGCGCTCTCGCTCCCGGGTGCGCCGGCCGACGGGCAGGCGCTCGCCCAGGCGCGCCGAGCCGGCGCAGCCGTGCCGCCGATGCGTGTCGTCACCGGGCCTGTCGCCGACGCCGCCGCCAAGGCGGTCGGCGGGTCGATGTTCACGGTGGGGAGCAAGATCGTGGCGCAGGACGGCGCCTACCGACCTGGGTCGCCCACCGGTCAGCGCGACCTCATGCACGAGCTCTATCACGGTTACCAGCAGGCGACCGGACCAGTCGCCGGGACCTCCTGGGGCGACGGGCTCTCGGTTTCGGACCCGAGCGACCGCTTCGAGCTGGAGGCGGAGGAGTTCGCCCACCGGGCGGCCGGCGGCCACTGAGCCGCCACGACTGGCCGAACTGCCGGCGCTGGCTGACCAGCCACGACTGGCAGAAGTGCCGGCGCTGCCCGAACGGGCAGCCAATCGCTCCCGAAAGGGGCCCCGCGCGGCACCCACGGGCGACCCCTCGCGCGCCAGACTGCGGGCAACCTCGCGACGCGGGGAGCCTGCACACAAGGAGATCGAACGATGCCGACGTATCTGTCGCCCGGGGTCTACGTCGAGGAGGTCGACACCGGCGCGCGCCCGATCGAGGGGGTGGGCACGGCTGTCGCCGCCTTCGTGGGCCTCGCCGCTGCCGGGCCGTTCCACACCCCGACGCTCGTCACCAACTGGAGCCAGTTCGTCCAGACCTTCGGCGACTTCATGGAGGGTGCGTACCTCGCACACGCGGTGTACGGGTTCTTCATGAACGGCGGTGGGGTCTGCTACGTCGTCCGGATCGGCTCGGAGGGCGAGGAGCAGTCCGCGCAGGCCGAGCTGACCACCGGGGGCGAGGCCAACCTCGGGGCCTACCGGGTCAAGGCACTCGCCGCCGGTGCCGAGGGCAACGACATCGCCGTCGAGGTGACGCCCCAGACCGGTGAGGGTGCTGCGGAGGACGCGTTCAAGCTCGTGGTGAAGCGTGCGGGCAAGGCCGAGGAGACCTTCGAGAACGTCACGACCAAGCGGGGTCGCCAGAACGTGCTCACCGTCGTGAACGCGCAGTCGAAGCTGATCCGCCTCGAGGAGGCGACGGCCACGGCCATCGAGCGCGTCGCGCCCGGGACGGTGGCGCTGAGCGGTGGTGGCGCAGCGGCACCGTCCCGGCTGAACGCGACCGACTACGTGGGTGACCCGGCCGAGCGGAGTGGCTTCGGGGGTCTCGAGGCGATCGACGAGATCACGATGGTGGCCGTTCCCGACCTCATGAGCGCCTACCAGCGAGGCCTGATCGACCTCGAGGCGGTCCAGACCGTGCAGCTCGGCATGATCTCGCACTGCGAGCTCATGGGGGACCGGATGGCGATCCTCGATGCCCCTCCAGGGCTCAATGCGCAGCAGGTCTTCGAGTGGCGCGTCGACGCCGCGGGCTACGACTCCAAGTACGCCACGCTCTACTGGCCCTGGATCAAGGTGCTCGACCCGGCGACGGGTCAGAACGTCCACGTCCCGCCGTCGGGCCACATGGCCGGCATCTGGAGCCGCAACGACGACACACGCGGGGTCTTCAAGGCACCGGCGAACGAGGTCGTCCGTGGGGCGGTCAGCCTCGAGTTCAACATCACCAAGGGCGAGCACGACCTGCTCAACCCCAAGGGGATCAACTGCATCCGGGCGTTCCCCGGCCGCGGCATCCGCGTCTGGGGCGCTCGTACGCTCTCGTCGGATCCGCTGTGGCGCTACGTGAACGTGCGCCGGCTCTTCAACTTCCTCGAGAAGTCGATCCTGAACGGCACGGACTGGGTTGTCTTCGAGCCCAACGACCCGAAGCTCTGGGCGAAGATCAACCGGACGATCGCATCGTTCCTGGTGATGCAGTGGCGGGCGGGAGCGCTCTTCGGGCGCACGCCCCAGGAGGCGTTCTACGTCAAGTGCGACGACGAGACGAACCCGTCGGAGGCGATCGACGCGGGCCAGGTCCTCTGCGAGATCGGGGTGGCACCCGTGAAGCCTGCAGAGTTCGTCATCTTCCGGCTCTCGCAGTTCTCTGGTGGGACGAGCCTGGTCGCGGAGTAGCCGAGTTCGCCTTCGAAGCGGTGCTACGAGGGTTCGAGGGAAGACGTGGTGGCCCGATGAGCGGGTCCCCCGGGGACAAGAGAGCAACGAGAGAGAGGTCAGGAAACCATGGGGCTCGGTGAGTTCGATCCCGGCGTAGGTTGGTCCTTCGGCATCGAGATCGACGGGATCACCTTCAAGGACATCCAGGAACTCGACGGTGTCAAGCTCGAGCTCGACGACATCGAGGTGAAAGCCAACACCGTCGACGGGAAGTACGTGAACAAGAAGGTCCCCGGCAGGAAGAAGGCGGGTGAGATCACCGTTACCCGCGGCGTCACCTCCGACAAGGCCTGGAACAACTGGATCAGCGAGTGCTTCAAGGGAAACGTCGGGACGGCGAGGAAGAACGGCTCGATCGCCGTCTACGACTACATGGGCGTCCCCGTGCTCAAGTTCAAGTGGATCAACGGGTGGCCCAAGTCCGTCGAGTACGGCTCCTTCAAGGCCGGCGATGCGTCGATCATGACGGAGAAGATCACCATCACGCACGAGGGGCTCGAGCCCGAGTGATGCGTCGGGGTCCCGCGCCGTCGGAAGGCCCCGTCAGAGCGGATGGAGAGCCGGGCGGCGAGGCCGAGCAGGAGGAGGTCTCGCCGCCCACTCGCGACGACGTGCCCGGCGCCGGCCGTGGCGATGCCTTCCAGACCGAGTTCGAGTTCGAGCTACCGCGTGGCTTCCTCGACGACGACGGAAAGCTCCACCGGCGGGGTGCGATGCGGCTTGCGACGGCGCGGGACGAGCTGTTGCCGCTGATGGATGACCGGGTTCGCAACCATCCGGCCTACCTGTCGGTGGTCCTCCTCGCCCGGGTCGTGACCCGCCTCGGCACGCTCTCGGCCGACCAGGTGACGGCGTCGGTGATCGAAGGGCTCTTCGCGTCGGACCTCGCGTTCCTCCAGGATCTCTATCGCCGCATCAACGCCGAGGGCCACACGCTCGCGACGGTCACCTGTCCGGCCTGCCAGGAGCACTTCACGGTCGATGTGGCCGGTGGTCGCCTGGGGGAATCGTGACGTACGCGCCCGACCGTCTGTACGAGGAGGTCGCGTACGTCGCCTACCACTTCCACTGGCCGCTCACCGAGATCCTGGACCTGGAGCATCCGATGCGCCAGCGCTTCGTCGGGGAGATCGCGAAGATCAACCGGCGGATCTCTGGCGAGCGATGAGAGGAGGAGCGCGCGATGAAGTTGTGGGGCCGGCGCAGCGCCGAGCGTCCTGACGCCCGCGAGCACCCTTCGGGTGCGCTCGCCCCGGCTCCGACGCGCCGCGGTCCGGCTGAGCAGGGCGCGTCGCTCCCCGAGACCGCCGAGAGCGCGCCGGGAAACCCGCGCCCCTGGCGACTCCCCGCCTGGACCCAGCTTCCCCCGATCGCGCCGAGTGTCGGGCCGATCGCGCCGATTGTCGGGCCGCTCGAGCCGTCGCTCGTGGCGTGGCGCGACCCGGCCCTCGCGCATCGGCCGCTCTCCCATCAGCTCCGGCCGGACGGTCCCTCCGGGCGCGTGGGGTCGATTGCCGTCCTCGAATCCGACCGCGACCGTCCCCTCGGTCCCGGTGCACCCCAGCCGCGAGTTGCGCAGGATGCGCGCCTCGAGTGGGCCGAGGCGCCGCCGGACTCCCGCTCGGGCTCCCAGGACGGTGGGGCGTCGGGCTCGCCGGAGCGCGCGCTCGGCGCATCGCCGGAGCCGGGGGCTGCGGGCCGCCCAGCTGCTCGCGCGAGTGCTGCCCGCTCGGTTGTGGGCGCACGAGATACCGGGGCGCGGCGCGATCCCGGTGTGCCGGTGGGGCGGGTCGTCCGGGCGATTTCCCCCCGTCCCGGTACGCAGCGCCCGCTGCCGCCCGCTCGACTGGTCCGCGCAGGGCCGGTCGTGCCCCCAGCCCGATGGCTCCGGTCCGGGGCCAGTCGGTCCGCGGGAGGCGAGGCCGGCGGGAAGCCCCCCGTCGCAGGGTCGGCCGGGTTGCCTGCGCCGTTGGAAGAGGCGGCCGGCCTGGCCGGGGACTCATCGGTCGTCGAGGCTCGGCCGGGTGGACGCGTTCCGGCTGTGGCGGATCCTGGTGCGGCCGCGCTCGCTCGCGCGAGACGGGCCGTCCCTCTTCCCCCCGGCACACCGGGCGGGCTCGGGCTCGGGGCACCGCTGGCCGGGCCCGGAGCCGACCTCCCGCTGGTCGGACCGGTGGCCCCTTCCCCGCTGGCCCCTGCCGCTGGCCCCGCTCCTGCTGATGGCTCCGCTCCTGGGGCCGGGCTTCCCCCGGCCAGCGCAGCCCTCCGCCCTCCGGCTCGCGGGCGTCCGGCCGGCACCGGACCGGTTCCCGTTGGCGAGCCCGGGCCCGCCGCGGGGTCGCGGCGTCTCGCCGGGCCCGGTCCTGCGGGGAGCGGTCCTGCCCCGGTGCCGCGGAGCAGTCCTGTCGCCGCGGGCGGCCGTGGAGCGGCCGGGCGTGCACCCGGCGAGTCGATCGTCGAGGCGGAGCGCCCACTTGCCGGCGGTGACGGCGGAGCGCCCCGACCACCGATGAGCCACGTGCCGGATCGGGCGGCGCTGCCGTCGCCGGCGCTGCCGACATCGCAACTCCCGGGCCTCCCGGTTGCGCCTGGTGCGGGTGCGCCACCTGCGGTTGGGCCGCCGGCCGGGACGGCAGGTGAGGTTGCGCCCCGGTCGAGTGCCCCGCCTCGAGCGCCGGGCTCCTCAGGTGCACCGTCCAGTGGTCGATCCCCGGCCCGCCCGCTCGAGCCTGCGGGCGGCCCCCCTGCCCAGCGCGCCCCTGCCGAGCCGGGGACCGAGGTCACGACAGTGTCGCGAGCGATCGATGGTGAGCCCGGCCGGCGGACGCCCGGCCCTGGGGAACCCCTCCCCCTTCTCGCGCCACGAGGCGGTTCGTCTCGCGAGGCAGGAGCGGCTGGTCCGCGCACCGTTCGCGATGCGGCCGAGCGTGCGGACCGGGTTCGGCGCGGGGGGACCGTCGCGACCGGAGGCGAGGGTCCGGTGGTCGGGCTGGTGCCGCCCGGGCTGCCACTGGCCGCCCCCGAGCACGCCGGCGCGTCCGAGCGCCCCGTCGTCGGACTCGATCCGCTCCTCCCGACGGCGGACTCGGGACCGCCCCGCCCAGCGGGCCCACGGCCGGACGCCGCCCCGGGAGAGCCTGCTGCGCCGCCGGCGCCACGTGCGAGCCTCGAGCGGCGCGATCCACGCGCCGCGGTAGCCGGCGTGGTGGAAGGGATGCTCGGAGTGTCGCTCGGTCCGGTCCCTGTCGTCGGCGGGCAGCCCGCCGAGCGAGCGGCGGAGCACCTCGGCGCGGCGGCGTTCACGGCGGGCGGGCAGGTCTACCTGCCGCCACGGGCCGCCGCCCCCGGCTCAGCGCGCAACCTCGGCATCCTCGCCCACGAGCTCACCCACGTGGCACAGCAGCGCGCCCTCGGGAGCGTGGCCGACGAAGCGAGCCCGGCAGGTCGGCGGCTGGAGGCGCAGGCGCTCGACGTCGGGCGTGCGGTGGAGCGGATCGCCCGCGCCCCCGGAGCCCTCGACGCGGCCTTGCCCGGTGGGCCGGTGGGCCGGGCGCCTGCCCGTTCGCTGACCGCTCGGGTGGGAGCGCCCCCCCGGCTCGGCGCCGGTGGAGCTGCGGTCGCGCCCGAGAGCCTCCTCCCGCTCGGTGTTCCGGTCGCCTCCGGAGGTGGCTCGGCCCCCGGGATGAGCTCGGCACTCGCGCCCGCTCGTCTCCGGCCAGGGCCAGCGGCGGGGCTTCCCGTCGCGCACGCCCAGCCCGGTCGGGCGGCGCCGTCCCCGGCTGGAGCGAGCCCAGCCTCTGCCGTGGCAGCCCAGCGGCTCCGCCTGCCGGGGAGCGCGACACAGCTGGCGACCGACGCGAAGCGGCTCGCCGGAGGGACCGGACGGGCCGTCGCTGCGAGCGCGGGCATTCGCGTGGGCGGCCCCGAGGGCAAGCGGGAGAAGCACGAGCCGTCTGAGATGGAGCGGCTCGCGAAGGAGATCTACCCGTATGTCCGCGAGCGGCTCCGTGCCGAGCTGCTCGCCGATCGGGATCGGGCTGGGCTGGTCACGGACCTGTACCGCACCGGCCTCTACGGTGGCTAGGAGCGTCCATGAGTAACTCGAGTGCAGCGGACAACCCCCAGATCGCGCTCTATTTCACGGTCAGCGTCGACGCCGTCGACCTCGGCGTCTTCACCGAGGTGAGCGGGCTCGGCATGAACTTCGGGACCGAGCAGAAGGAGCAGGGCGGCAGCATCATGTTCACGAGCCAGTTGACCGGCCGAGTCACCTACCCGAACCTCGAGCTCACCCGGCCGGTCGGCCCCGACTCCGAGACCCTGATGAACTGGCTCAACTCGATCACCCCGGCGTTCAACCCGGCGACCGCCGAGGTGCAGGGACTCGCGCCCGACGGCTCGGTGTTGATGAAGTGGCAGCTCTACGGCGTCGTGCCGGTCTCGTGGACGGGGCCGACGTGGGATGCGGCAAATCCGGCGATTGCAACCGAGAAGCTCGAGCTCGGCTACCAGGGGTTCCTGTGAGGGCCCCTCGGGAGAGGGGAGGAAGGTAGATGTCGAGCGCCGACAGTATGGCCGCGAACATGGTGGCCTCCAGCCTCATCCGGGCGTACTTCCTGCTCCTCGACGCGACGTCCGGCGAGCCGGTGCCGACCGGAGTCGTGATCCCGTTCCAGTTCAACCCGACCGAGCTCAGTTTCGACAAGCAGTCGGAGTGGTCCTTCACCTCCCAGCCCAGCGCCGAGCAGGCACCGGACAGCCAGTTCGTCGGGACGCAGCCGCAGAACCTCAGCGTGCCGGTCGTCTTCAACTCGCCGCTGGTCGGGGTCTCCGCCGAGATCGACCTACTCATGGCGCTGCTCGAGCCCACACCCGACTCGGTGGCCGCGGGGAACCCCCAGCCACCGATCGTCCAGTTCGGCTGGGGCGACACCGTCTACTTCACCGCGTACTGCCAGAGCATCTCCACCACCTACAAGCTCTTCGGCATCGACGGACGCCCGATCCGCGCCGAGTGCACGGTCGCGCTCGTCGAGGTCCCCTCGCCCACACCCGCGCAGAACCCGACCTCGGGTGCACTCGCCACCACGCGGGTCCACACCTTGCTCGAGGGAGAGAGCCTTCCCTTGGTGGCGTGGCAGGAGTACGGGAAACCGGGGCTGTGGCGCGCGCTCGCCGAGGCGAACGGCATCGACGACCCCTTCCGGCTGACACCCGGGCGCGACCTGTTGGTCCCCGATCTCGCCGACGCCTCGGCGTCCGCCTAGGAGCCGCGGTGCCCGGGTACAGCTCAGCGCTCAACGTCACGGTGGACGGGACCCCGCTCGATCCATTGGTCGCACGTCAGCTGATCCAGGTGACCGTCGACACGTCTCTCTATCTGCCGGATCTGGTCGTGCTCACGTTCCGGGACCCGCAGCGGACGGTGATCGAGGCGGGGGGCTTCGACTTCGGGGTGACGGTGGCCGTGGACGGGCGGACTGCGGACACGGCCGGGCTCCTCGCAGAGACCATCGTGAGTGCCGTCGAGATCGACGCAGACCACGAGGGCGCGCTCACCGTGATCCGCTGCCTCGACGCGGCTGCCATGGCCATGCGCGGGACGAAGACGCGGATCTTCCAGGAGATGGCGCTCTCCGAGATCGCCGCCGCCGTCGCAACCGAGGCGGGACTCCTGCCGGGCGATGTCACCGACAGTCCCGGGCAGATCCCCTACCTCCTGCAGCCGAACATCAGCGACTGGGACTTCATCCAGCTCCTGGCGAGAAGGGCTGGCTTCGTCGCCTGGACGAGCCGCGGGACGTTCAACTTCGGCCCGTTGCCGCCGGCCGAGGCGGCAGGCCCTCCGGGGACAGCCGCGATCCCGCCAACCGGCACCCAGCTGGTCCTCGGCCGGAACCTGTTCCGCCTGCGGGGGCGGGTGACCGCATCGGGTCAGGTCGACGCCGTCGTGGCGCAGGGCTGGGATCCCCTCGCGGCCACGCCGTTCGTCTCGCCGGGGACCGTGGAGAACCCCGGAGTGCTCTCCACACCCCCCGCCGCCGGCCTCGTCGCCGACGTGGCGGGCGACGTGCTCACGATCGCGAGCGGTTTGAGCCAGCTGGCCGAGGTGGAGGGACTGGCCCTCGGGACCGGGGCGGCACTCGCAGCCGCGGCCGTGACCTTCGAGGGCGAGGCGGAGGGGAACCCGCTCCTCCTCGCGGGCGTGCCGTGCAGCATCGGCAACGCCGGTGCCCCCTTCGACGGCCAGTACGTGTTGACCGGCGCACGCCACGTCTGGGACGGCCGCCGCCAGTACCGCACGGAGGTCGCCGTCTCTGCGCACGACGACAGCGTGCTCGGGCTCGCCTCTGCGCCGTCGGGGGACCACGCCGGGCGGCTCGGCGGGGTGGTCTGCGCCACGGTCATCGACAACAACGACCCCGACGAGCAGGGTTCGGTCAAGGTCCAGTTCGGCTGGATGGGCGAGACAGCGGTGAGCGCGTGGGCGCGCCCGGTGTACCCCGGCGCGAGCAAGGGCTTCGGGACGCTGTTCATCCCCGAGCTCGGGGACGAGGTGCTCGTCGGCTTCGAGCACGGGGATCCCAACCGGCCCTACGTCCTCGGGGCGCTCCACGGGCCGGTGAACCCGGCCGCTGCGGAGGGCGTCGTGGACGGCGGGGTCGTCACGAAGCGCCAGATCGTCTCGAAAGAGCAGCACCACCTCGTCTTCGAGGACGGTCCGGAGGAGAGCGGGATCAAGATCGAGACTGGGGACGGGACGATCTCCATCGTGCTGAATGCCGAGGAGAGCCAGCTCCAGATCACCTGTCAAGGGGGCGAGATCCAGGTGACCGGGACGACGATCTCGGTCTCGGCGGAGACGTCGCTCAGTCTGGCCGTGGGCGAGAACAGCGTCACGCTCTCCGACTCCGGGGTTGCGATCGCGGCGAGCGCGTTGGAAGCGGACTGCGAGGGGGCGATCTCGCTCATGGGTCAGGGTGTGATGGTGTCGGGCGAGGAGAGCGTGGCCGTCTCGTCGGCGTCGGTCACGCTCGGCGCGTAGCCGTGCGCGAGGAGCCGTAGTCGTGGCGGGAGAGTTCATCGGCAGAGGCTGGACCTACCCGGCGCGAACGAACGCGTCCGGCGGGATCGCGCTCACCTCGGGCGACGCGGAGATCGCCGAGTCGATCCGATTGGTGCTCGGGACGAGCGTCGGCGAGCGGGCGATGCGCCCCAACTTCGGCTCGAGGGTCTTCGAGTTCGTCTTCGCTCCGGTGGACGCGACCACCGGCGGTCGACTCGCCGCCGAGGTGCGGCGCTCCCTCCGGCGCTGGGAGCCGCGTATCGACGTGACCGACGTCCGGGTGCGCAACGACCCCGGCGCACCCTCGACCCTCCTGATCTTCATCGACTACGTCCACAAGCGCACCAACGACCGCCGGAACCTCGTCTTCCCGTTCTACGTCATCCCCGAGAGAGAGTGATCCTCGTGCCGCTCCCCGCCCCGAACCTCGACGACCGGCGTTTCCAGGACTTCGTCGACGACGCCAAGCGCTTCGTGCAGCAGCGTTGCCCCGAGTGGACCGACCACAACGTGTCCGACCCCGGGGTGACGCTGATCGAGGCGTTCGCGCAGATCGCCGACCAGCTCTTCTACCGTCTGAACCGGGTCCCGGACCGGCTCTATCTCAAGTTCCTCGAGCTCATCGGGGTCCGTCTGCACGCGCCGACGGCCGCTCGAGCCGCCGTCACCTTCTGGCTGGCCGGGCCGAAGGAGCACGACGTCGCCGTGCCCGCCGACACGCTGGTGGCGACGAGCCGGGCGGGAGCAGCCGAGGCGGTCGGCTTCGCCACCCTCGCGCCGCTCACGATCGTCTCGACGGCGTTCTCGAAGGCGGTCAGCGAGGCGGCGGACGGGAGCCTGCGCGACCACACCGCGGAGCTCCAGTTCGGGCCCTTCTCGTGCTTCTCGACCCCACCTCGGGCAGGGGAGGGCCTCCTCGTCGGGCTCACGCACGCGGTGCCCTCGTGCGCCGTGTCGATCCGCGTCGACTGTCGGATCGAGGGTGTCGGCGTCGACCCGCTGGACCCGCCGCTCGCATGGGAGGCCTGGGACGGCGTGGAGTGGCAGGCCTGCGAGGTGGACAGCGACGAGACCGGGGGACTGAACCGCGCCGGCGCGATCGTGCTGCACGTCCCGCCCTCGCATCGGGACGCGGTCCTCTCCGAGACCCTCGCAGGCTGGATCCGGTGCCGGGTGACCGAGCCACGCCGGGGCCAGCCCTTCTACACCTCCTCGCCGCAGGTGCGCTCGCTCTCGGTGGTGACGGTGGGCGGGACCACCCCGGCGGTCCACGCCGAACGAATCGACGGCGAGCTGATCGGCATCTCGGAGGGAACCCCGGGACAGGTCTTCTCACTCCGCCGGGCTCCGGTCGTCCTCGGGCTCGAGCCGGTCGTGCTCGAGGTCGGCTCCGAGGGGGGCTGGGAGCCCTGGGCAGAGGTGGACAGCTTCGCCGCCTCCGGTCCCACAGACCGCCACTTCATCCTGGACCCGGTTGCGGGGCAGGTGCTGCTCCCGCCGGTGACCCGTGCGGCGGACGGGTCGCTCGAGGCCCACGGAGCGATCCCCCCGAAGGGCGCAGCGCTACGCGTCCGCTCCTACCGGACCGGCGGCGGGCGACGGGGAAATGTCGCCGCGGGCTCGCTCCGTGTCCTGAAGACACCCATCGTCCACGTCAGCCGGGCCGAGAACCGCCAGCCGGCCAGCGGCGGCGTGGACGGCGAGCTCGTCGAAGAGGCCCGCGTCCGCGGTCCGATCAGCCTCCGGTCCCTGGGTCGAGCGGTCACGGCGGAGGACTTCGAGCTGCTCGCGCGCGAGGCGGCCCCGAACGCCGCGCGGATCCGCTGCGTGCCGGCAACCGAGCCGGGCGAGGCCGGCGGTGTCCGGGTCCTCGTCGTCCCAGCCGTTGCCGACGACGAGGACGGTGAGCTGCCCTTCGAACGCCTCATCCCGCCGCCCGAGCTGCTCAGCCGCATCACCGAGTACCTCGACCCGCGACGGGTGATCGGGACGCGGGTCGTCGTCGAGCCACCCTCCTACCAGGGTGTGACGGTCGTCTGCGTGCTCCGCCCACGCCTCACGGCCGAGCCGACCCAGCTGGCAGCGGCGGCGCGCCAGGCGCTCTACACCCTCCTCCACCCCCTCCGCGGGGGCGGCCAGGGGCTCGGCTGGCCCTTCGGGAGGCCGGTCCACGTCGGCGAGATCTTCGCGGCGCTCCAGCGCATCGACGGCGTCGACCTGGTCGAGGACGTCCGTCTCTACCCCGCCGACCCGCTCACGGGAGAACGGGGCTCGCCCGTCCAACGGATCGACCTCGGCGCGCATACGCTGGCATACTCGTACAGCCACGAGGTTCGGGTCTCGGAACCGTGGGGGATCCCCGAGTGAACGTCGCCTCCGGCTGGGGGCGAGCCCGAGTGGGGGGGAGGTGGGGGGGGCGATGAGGGGTTCTGCGGAGGGCCTTCCGGTCCCATTCCCGATCGTCGACGTCCTCCCCTCGATCCTGCGCGAGGACGACTTCCTCTGCCGGTTGACCGATGGGCTCGATGCCGTGTGGGCGCCGCTGTTCTTCGCGCTCGACTGCCTCGACGCCTACGTCGACCCATCGCTCACCCCTGAGGACTTCCTGCCCTGGCTCGCCGGGTGGGTCGGGGTGGAGCTCGACGACAACTGGCCCCTCGAGCGTCGGCGGATGCTGGTACGCGAGATCGTCGGGCTCTACCGCCAGCGCGGGACCGCAGAGGGGATCCGCCGCCTCGTGGAGATCTACACCGGTGTCGCACCGGAGGTCGTCGAGAGCGGGGCTGTAGCCGCTTCCGAGGCGCCTGGGACCCCCTTGCCGGGGTCGGCTCCAGCGGAGCTCGTCGTCCGCTTGCGTGTGGAGGACCCAGGGGCGTTCGACGTCCACCGCCTCGACCACCTCGTGGCCCAAGCGAAACCCGCGCACGTGCCGCACCGCGTCGAGGTTCTTCCGGCGTGATCATCTGCCGGCGTTGCGGTCACGCAAACCCTGACGGCGCGACGTTCTGCGCCCGCTGCGAGGGGTTCCTCGAGTGGACCGGGGAGTCGGTCGGTCAGACCCCTTCCGGCTCGGAGCCCGAGCGGGGCGGCACCGAGGGACCCGGCCCCGGGACGGGAGCTGCAGCCGAGTCGAATGCGGGGGGGGACTCGAGCCCGTCGGACCGCGACGGAGCGGGGGACCGTGAGGAGCCCACCGGCGTGTTGCCGCGGCTCTCGGTGCCGCCCGCGCCGGGCCCGGCGGCGGACGTTGCTCCTGGGCGCCCGAGCGCAGACGTGGGCGGTCAGGTCGCGCGTGGTGTTCCGGCGGGGGCACCGCTGGCGGCGGGTCCGTCGGTGGGCCCGCCCCCGCCCGCGCCTCGTCCGGCAGCTCCCGCCGACCCGCTCGACCGGAGCGCCCCGCCTGCGCCGCCGCCCCCGGCCGGCCCGGTGGTCCCGGCGCAGCCGTTCGACCAGCCAGCTGCCCGGGTTCCTGTGCACGGACCGGTCACGCCGGGCCGTCCGGCCGATGCAGGGGGAGCGTCCGGGACCGCAGCGGCCGTGCCTGCAGACTCGCCGGCACGGAGCAGGGCGGCAGCGCTCTTCGCACCCCTGCAGCGCGCCGCCGCGACGTCGCCCGCTCGCCCGGTTGGTCCCGGGAGTGGCTCCGCTCCTGGTCGCCCGGGCGTCCAAGAAACCGCACCCGGTGCGGGGCCGTCCGGGGGCGGCAAGGCGGTGTCGCAGGTGTCCTCGGTGCCCGGCGCCTCCCCGACTGGCGTGGCGTCGACCCGCCCGGAGCCGGGCGGGGGCAGCTCCGACGCGCACACCGACGCAGCGGACACGCTCGGTGTGCACGCCGAGGCAACCGGCGGCACCGGAGCGGTCTCGGAGGATCGGACCGGGGTCGCCCCCGCCCGCAGCAGTGGCACGGCGGTGCTCGAGCCCGCGCCGGCGGCCACTGCTGGAGTCGGGGCGGCTTCCGGGGCGGCAGCGACTGCCGAGGCGGTGGTGACCAAGGCGGTCGGCGGCGGTGGCGACGCGGCTCCTCGCCCCGGCTCCGAGGGTGGTCCTGGACGCGCAACGGATACCGGGCGCGTCGCCGGCGTGCCGGCGGAGGACGCTGCGGGGGTCGGGAGCATCGGCGCTTCGGAGGAGCGGGCGATCGCGCCAGTCCGAGCAGGTGGCCCGGACGAGGCCGGGCCCCGGAGTGGGGTGCCCGCGCCTCCGACCTCGAGCCGTCCGACGCCTGGCGAGGGCGAGCAGGCAGGGACAGGGTCGCGTGGAGAGCGCCCCGGAGGACGGCGGCCGGTCGTGCGCGGGGACACCGTGAGCGAGGGCGCCCCGGCTGACGCCTCTCCTGTCGCATCCGCTAGCTCCCCCGGAACCGCGCCTGCCGCTGACGCCACCGGATCCGCCATAGCCGTAGCCGCAGCCGCCGGGGGAGCGGTTGCAGCAGGCGTGACGGGACCGCGAAAGCCCGCTGCGACGGGGGTCGGGTCGGTCGGAGAGGGGTCAGGTCGCGCTGGGGACGCCACCGCCGCCACGGCGGGGCAGCCCGGGGAGGAGGCGGCTGCCGCCGGATCCGCGCCGGCGGCTCGCCAGCCTGCGGCGATGCAGCCGGCTCGGCGGGAACGCCGGGTCGTGCGCGAGGAACGAACCGCTGCGCCACTGGTCGGGCCGGGGGAGGCGGCGTGCCGAACGTGCGGCATCGGGAACCCGCCTGGGCGGCACTTCTGCCGACGCTGCGGGAGGGAGCTGGTCGACGAGCAGGCCTCGGCCGTCCGCCTTCCCTGGTGGCGGCGTCTCTGGGCGTGGCTTCGCCGCCTGTGGCACCGGCTCTGGCACGGGGAGCCCGAGGATGTCCCCGCTGGGGAGCGACCGGGCCGCTGGCGGCGCACCGCCGGGGGCGCCCAGCGCGTCCCCCTCGTCAGCCCGAGCCGGCTGAAGGGCCTGGTCGCGATCGCGGTCGCGGCGCTCGTCGTGCTCTCGCTGGTCGGGCCCTTCCATCGCCCGCTGCAGTCGGCGTACCACCGCGTCACCAGCGCGTTCTCGTCCCGCCTGCACCCGACGCTCGTGCCGGTCATTCCGGCGGCAGCCTCGGCCTCGAGCTACGTGGCGGGTCATCCCCCGAGCTCGGCGATCGACCTGCTGACGGACACGTACTGGGCGACGGCCCCGGCGAAGAACAACGGTGTCGGCCAGACGCTCACCGTCTACTTCGCCGGGCCACAGACCATCGACCAGATCAACATGCTGATCGGGGACACTGCAGCGCCGCAGGACTTCCTCACCGAGCCGCGACCCGCGGTCGTGGACATCGCCTTCTCCGACGGGGTGCGCCTGCATCTCGATCTCGTGGACGAGACGAAGTTCCAGGACTTCCCCGTCCACGCGACTCACGTCACGCAGGTCACGCTCACGATCGTCTCGGTCTACCCGTCGCTCGACAACGTGGGGCACAGTTGCTCGCTCGCAGAGATGGACTTCTTCACGTTGCAGTGAGCGCCTCACCCGCCCGTCGAGCCGGTTGCGGTGCCCGTCCCCCGTCGGGCCCTCCGACCAGCCCGAGCTGGGCGAGCGCGTCCCGGTACCGCCGTTCGAGGGCGGCGGCGGCGATCGCCTCGCCGCTGGCCCGCCGGGCGCGGAGGGCCAACTGCCACAGCCGGTCCTCGTAGGGGTCGATCTCGAGCCCGAGGTCGGCCGTCGACGCCGCCGCGCGCGGGTCGTCGGTGCCGAGCTCGTACTCGGCCAGCTCGATGGCCACCCCGGCCGCCTGGCGCTGGAGCTGGAGTCGGGGCGCGACCACCCATTCGGCCGGGCCTGCTTCCGGGATCAGTGGCCCGCCGTACGCAGCGAGGGCGGCAGCAAGCAGCCGCGCCCGCTCCGCGGTGGCCGGCGAGGTCCGCCGGCCGCGACGCACGGAATCGGCAAAGCGTCCGAGGTCGAAGTCCGCGAGCTGGTCGACCCGGAGCCGGTAGGCCGGGCCCTTGCGTTCGACCAGCTCGACGGAGTGCACGTCGCCGAGGTGGCGGAGCGACGAGATCGCGACGTGGAGGCTGCGCAGCCCCGCGCCCTCGGTCGACTCCGGCCAGAGCGCTCCGAGGATGACTTCCCGATGCACTTCGCTCCCCTCGTGGGCGGCGAGCAGCTGGAGCAGCGATCGCACGCGCGGCTTGAGGACCCGGAGGTCGAGTCTCGCGCCGTCGACGCAGAGCTCGAACCCACCGAGGCAGCGGAGAACGACGGCGCTCGCACGCGTCCCCCGACTTGCCGTCGCCGAGGGAGGATCGTGTCTCTCCTCGTCCGGCTGTGTCGCCGAGACCGGCTGTGTCGCCGAGACCGGCTGTCGTGTCGTTTGCAGCGGGGGGAGCGCGGGAGGCGGCATGCCGGCGCGGCGCGCGAGCCGTTGGACCACTTCGAGAACGGGAGCGGGGTCGTTGCCGAGTGCAGCGAGCGCGCGTGCCTGCCCGGCTCGGGCCCAGCACTCGAGCACGGTGGCGTGGCGCTCCTCGAAACCGATCGCAGCCGCCTCGAACAGCGCTGGCGTCGCCGCCGGGTCGGCGTCGACGAGCGCGGCAAGGAGCGACCGGAGGGGCTGCCCCCAGCCGTCGGCGTCGATCCCGGGTGCGTTGGCACGCTCGGCTGCTCCTGCGAGGCTGGTGAGGGGCGACAGGGCCCTCGTGACCCATTCGAGCCAGGTCATCCCCGCGTCCTCCGCATCGTCGAGGAGCCGCGCGACGATTCGGGGGTCGACGCGCTGCCCGGCGAGCAGCGTCGAGACGGTTGCGACGAGCTGGGCCGCCAGGTGCACCGTCACAGGGGTGTCCGGGTCCTCGACCAGCGCCTCGAGGAGGTTGGCGGCCGTGGCGGACCGGTTGGCGAGGAGGTATCCCGTAGCGGCGACGAGTCGAGCAACCGGTGTCCCGGCGCGAAGCGCTCGCCCGGCTTCACCCGCAGGGTTTCGAACGAGTGTCCGTCGGGCGATCACCGTCCACTCGGACTGCCCGGGACGAAGGTGGGCGGGCCGAGCCGGCGGGGCGGCCCCCGGGAGCCAGACCGCCGTGGCCAGGCGCTCGCTCCGAGCGGTGTCAGCCGGTACTGCGGGACCGAACGCCGACTCTGCGTCGCGGTAGACCGCGACGGCGGAGGTCAGGTCTCCGTTCGCCACGAGCCTGCGCGCCTCACCGAGCAGCAGCCAGCCGTCGCTGCGTCGGAGCTCGGGTGGGAGCGAGGGTGGGAGGCGGCGGAGGGCCGGGGCGCTCCCGGCGAGATCGGTTCCCCCCCTCGCCAGCACGCGGACGAGGTCGTCCCAGGCCTCGGCACGGGCGAAGGAGTCGACCGCCTCGGCGAGCAGGTCGTGCGACTCGAGGATGTGGCCTGCCCGGCGGTGCTCGAGACGCACCGCCTCCTCGCCGAGCTGCGCCACCAGGGTTGCTTCGAGGTGGGTGCGGAGGAGCTCGTGGTAGTGGAAGTGGTCGTCCCCGTCCAGCCTGCAGACGAAGAGCTGGCGCCGCTCGAGCTCTTCGAGGAGCGGTGCGGCACCGACCGAGCCGAGGAGCTCGTCGCAGAGGCTCGCCCGTGGCTCGCGGAAGACGCACGTGCGAAGCAAGAACGCACGGAGGTTCGTCGGGAGCTCGTCGAGGACGTTGCGCGTGAGGTACTCCCGTACCATCCGACTGCGCGAGCCCACGCCTCCGAGCACGCGCTGGCGTTCCTTCGGGCCCCGTCCCTCGGTCGAGAGATGGAACAGTTGCAGTCCGGCAGCCCAGCCGCCTGTCCGGGTCGTCAGCTCTGCAACCTCGCGGGGTGGGAGGGGATGCCGGTAGGTCTCGGAGAAGAGCCGTTCCACTTCCCACGTCCGGAACCGGAGCTCCTCGGCGCCGATCTCGAGGAGCTTGCCCGACACCCGCCGGCGAGAGAGGTTGATCCCCGGCGGGGAACGGTACAGGAGGACGACTCCCACGCCGTCCGGCATGAGGTCGAGCATCCGCTCGAGCCAGCGCTCGGCCTCGGTGTGCTGGATCTGATGGGCGTCGTCCAGGACGACGAGGCGACCGTCCGCTTCGCCGCCGGCGAAGAGTGCAGGGACCGCGTCCGCCGGATGGATGCCCTCGCCACCGTCGGGGATCCCGGGAGCACCTGCCGCTTCGAGGAGCGCACGGGCGAGTACGCCCGGGCGGGAATGGTCCGTCCGGACGGTGAGCATGAGGTCCGTGGACGCTCCTGCCTGTTGGCGCTCCCAGAGGAGCTGGCGGGCCAGGGTCGTCTTTCCCCAACCCGCGGGTGCCAGGACCACCGCCAGGCCGACTCCCGGGAGCGCCGCCTCGAGCGGCTCGAGGACACGGGGACGTCGCAGCCCGAGTGTCTCCGGGGCGCTCAGCTCGGTCGCGGCCCGGGAGGTCTGGCCGAGACCTCGCTCGGCGGCTCGTCCCGAATCGGAGCTCACCTTCCCACCTCGCTGCCGTCGCTTCCGGGCGCCGCCGCGCGTGCGGGCGACGCAGCGGACCGTAGCCGCCCGCGCCTCGAGGAGCGGCTCGGTCTCGCCGGCCCCGAGAACGGCGGGCCGGGGGCAGCGGGATGGGTGGGGACGCCGAGGCCTCGGTCGCTCAGATGACGCCCTCGCGGAGCGCGTACGCGACGGCGTGGCAGCGGTTCCTCAGGTTGAAGCGGGTCGTGATCTCGTGCAGGACGCTCTTCACGGTCCGCTCCGAGAACGCGAGCGCCCCGGCGATCTCGTTGGTGTCGTGGCCGTCGGCGAGGAGCCGTAGGACGGCCACCTCACGCTCTGTGAGCCCGTGTGGGCCGACGCCGCGGGGCGCGAGCTCGTTGCGCTGCAGGCGACCGATCTGTCCGAGGAGGCGCGCGAGGAGATCGGAGGGCATCGCGCCGCCGCCTGCCGCGGCGGCATGGACCTGGTCGGCCAGCCGCTCCGGTGTCGCCTCGTGGCGGCGCAGGACGCCCACAGCACCTGCCTCGCACGCCATGAGCAGGCCGGCGTCGTCGAAGGTCCCGGCGAGCACGAGAACCCTCAGTTCTTCGCGGCGCGCGAGGGAGCGGATCGCCGCCCCCCCCTCGGCGTCCACCTGTTCGAGGGCGACGATCGCCACGGATGCCTCCTCCGCTCGGTCGACCACGAGGAGCTCCGGGTGCAGGCGGAGCTGGCTCTGGACGCCCGCACGCGTCACCGGGTCGCCTCCCTCGACGTAGACCGCGATCCGGCCACCTCCGCCTACTTTGCCCCGCTGTCCGTCGGTTCTCTCGGTCACGTGTCGCAACTCCCTGCTCGCGCGTGGGCCGCCCTCCGGCTGCGAACCCCCGTTGCGAGCCGCGCTGCCCGATGCGATCTTGCCCGATCGGGCATAACGGGCGCTGAACCTGAGCTGAACGGGCAAGGGATTCGCCCAGACGGGAAGATGTCGGCATTCGCGGGGACAGGTGCCTCCGGTGGTCGTACACTCACGTCGCGAGTTCGATGGTCGGGCTCGATGGGTGGCGTCGGTGAGAGGGGTCGGTGGGAGGGGTCGGCCTCGATGTCTGCGCCTTGCCCGGTGGCGGCGGTGACGTTCCCGGGGCGGGAGAGGCCGATCTCGGCGACTCGACCTTCGGGGCATCGAGACGGGAGCTCGCCGGGAGCTGCGGGCCGCGGACGCCCGCCACGAGCGGGGTGCCGGCAAGGGGTCGTCCGATCCGAGGGTCCGGTGTTTCGGTGTCGTGAGGTGGCCCGTAGTCGTGGCGAGGACGAGTCGAGGGAGGGTGGTGGATCACGGCTGGCTTCGACGGGGGCGGGGTGGCGGCCGTGGCCACGTCGCGGCCCGGCTCGCGGTGGGTCTGGTGCTGGGCGGGGGAGCGCTCGTCGCGCCACTCGTTGCCGCGGCCGGCCCGGCCGGCGCTGCCTCGCTCCCAACGCCCGGAACGCTCGATACCGCCTACGGCGTGAGCGGGATCGCGCCAGCATTGCCGGCCGTCGTGGGGACCCTCGGACCAGCGGAGCTCGCCACCGTTCCGCCCGGCTCCTACACCTCCGGAGCCGAAGGTGACGTGCTCGCCGTCAGCCAAGCCGCGCCGGGGCAGGCCGGTAGCGCATCGACGGGCAACCTCGACGTGACGCGGCTCACCCCGACGGGCGCGCTCGACGGCTCGTTCGGGTCGAGTGGTGTGACCGGGCTCTTCCCGAGCCCGGTCGGGGTGACGGCCACCGTCACTCCTGCGGGCCTCGCACTCGCTCCGCCTGGGAGCTATCCCGACGGCGGCGCGCCGGGCGACGCCGTCGTGGCAGCCGCCTACCAGCCGTCGAGCGCTGGGTCGGGCGCCACCGACCTGGCGGTCACTCGCCTCACGCCTTCCGGCGAGGAGGACCCGACCTTTGCCGGGACGCTCTCGAGCGCGACCGGTCCGCAGCGCTCGGCCTTTGGGGTGACCGAGACCGGGGTGCCCCCCACCTCGGCGGGAACTGCAACCCCCGGCTCGGTCCTGCTCGAGCTTGCCTGCCCGGGCTCCCCGACGAGCGACGTGCCCCCGGTGCTCGACCTGCCGGCGACCGGCGGGGTCGCGCTGGAGGAGCCCGGGGGCCCCTCCAGCGACGGAGAGCCGGGTGACATCCTGCTCGGTGGGATCGCGACCTGCGGGAACACCTCCTACGCCCTCGTCGTCCGCCTCACCCCTGCCGGCGCGCTCGACACGAGCTTCGGGACGGGCGGGGTGGCGAGCGTGGCCCTGCCGACGACCCTCGTGCTCGGGTCGCCGGAGGTCGCCGGCGTGGTGCTCGAGCCGGGTGGCGACGTGCTGGTCGTCGGTGCCGGGAGCTCCG
>JAJYWE010000076.1:0-8879 GCA_021791675.1 Actinomycetes bacterium
GAGGCTCGCCGGACGCCTCAGCTCCGGCGGCGCTCGAGGATGAGGTTCGCCACGAGCCCGGTCCATCCCGTCTGGTGAGACGCACCGAGGCCGGCCCCCGTGTCGCCGTGGAAGTACTCGTGGAACGGGATCCCCTCGCGGAAGACCGGGTCCTCCCAGCAGAGGTGCCGGTTCCCGTCGACCGGGCGCCTCCCGGACTCGTCCGGAGTGAACAGTCCGACGAGCCGCCCCGCAAGGAGGTCGGCGGCCTCGGTCAGCGTCACCTGCACGCCGGAGCCGACCGGGCACTCCACGGTGAAGGCGTCCCCGAGGAAGCGACCGAAGTCGCGCAGCGATTCGATGACGAGGTAGTTGAGCGGGAACCAGATCGGTCCTCGCCAGTTCGAGTTCCCGCCGAAGAGCCCGGAGGTGGACTCACCGGGCTCGTAGTCGACCGAAGCGGTGATGCCGTCCAGCTGGAGGACGAACGGCTGCTCACGGTGGAACGCGGAGACCGACCGCAGGCCATGCGGCGAGAGGAACTCCTCCTCCGACAGGACCCGCGCGAGCAGGCGACGCAGCTGGTCCGGCCGAACGAGCGAGAGGAGCCGGTGGCTCCCGTGCGCCGCGCGGTCGAAGTCGAGCACCGCAGCAAAGCGCGGCTTGTGGGCGACGAACCACTCGAGACGCCGGGTGAACTCGGGGAGACGCTCCAAGTGCTCGGCGTCGAGACCCCGCACGGCGCAGAGCGGGACGAGGCCGACCATGGAACGCACCCGGAGGGGCAGCGCGCGACCGTCGGGGAGCTTCAGCAAGTCGTAGAAGAAGCCGTCTGCGTCGTCCCAGAGGCCCCGGACAGACGCAGCGGTCGCGATGTAGGCGAAGTGCTCGAGGAACTTCGTCGCCAGGTCCTCGTAGGTCCGGTCGTGGAGCGCCAGGCGGAGCGCGAGGTGGAGCATGTGGAGGCAGTACATCGCCATCCAGCCCGTCCCATCGCTCTGCTCGAGGACCCCGAGGCCGGGCGGCATCGCCGAGCGGTCGAACGGACCAATGTTGTCGAGCCCGAGGAACCCGCCCTCGAAGAGGTTGGAACCAGCCGCGTCCTTGCGGTTCACCCACCAGGTGAAGTTGAGGAGCAGCTTCTGGAAGACCCGCTCGAGGAACTCGTAGTCCCAGCTCCCGTCCAGCTCGAACACCCGCATCGCCGCCCAGGCGTGCACCGGCGGGTTGACGTCACCGAACGCCCACTCGTAGGCGGGGAGCTGACCCGAGGGGTGCATGTACCACTCCCGGCAGAGCAGGATGAGCTGTCGCTTCGCGAACGCCGGGTCGACGAGCGCGAGCGAGACGGTGTGGAACGCGAGGTCCCAGGCCGCGAACCAGGGGTACTCCCACGTGTCCGGCATGGCGAGCACGTCCTGGCAGTTCAGGTGCGACCAGGCGGCATTGCGACCCCGCTGGCGCGCGTCGGGCGGTGGCGGACCCGCCGGGTCACCGGTGAGCCACTTCTCGACGTCGTAGTGGTACCACTGCTTCGACCAGAGCATCCCTGCGAGCGCCTGGCGCAGGACGTCCCGCTCCGCCGCGCCGGCGCCGGCGGGCTCGAGCCGCTCGTAGAAGGCATCGGCCTCCACCCGACGCGTGTCCACCAGCTCGTCGAGCCCCGCGAGGGGCACAGCGGGCCCCGCCGTGCCGGCGAAGAGGCGTAGCCGGATCTTTGTCGAGGCGCCCGGCGCCAGCTCCACGCGATAACGCAGCGCCGCCTTGGTGCCCGTCCCGTCGGGTCGCACGGTTGGCACGCCCGCAACGACGTGGTCGTTGATACCGTCCTTGGGGTAAGGCGAGCGTCCTCCGACTCCCCAGAGGCGCATCGCGTTGGTCTCGTTGTCGCACGCGAGGGGGGTCGGCGTCCCCTCGCCGACCAGGGTGAGCGCACCCACCTCGGCGTGCTCGGCCAGCAGCCGCGCCGGCCCACCATGCCCTGCCGCCACAGCCTCGATGCGCGGCATGGGGGGACCCTCGGGCAGGCCGAAGGACCAGGTGTTGCGAAACCAGAGCGTCGGGAGGACGTCGAGGCCTGCGGGCTCGGGGCCGCGGTTCTCGACCTCGATCACCATCGCGAGGTCGAACGGGGACGCCTTCGCATAGGTGACCGTCACCACGAAGTAGCGCCCCTCGTCGAAGATGCCCGTGTCGACGAGCTCGTACTCCGGGTCGGCCTTCGAGCGGCGGGCATTCTCCGCCACGAGGTCCGCGTAGGGGTAGGGCTCTTGCGGGCAGCAGTAGCGCCAGCGGAGGAAGGAGCTGGTCGGCGTGGCATCGAGATACCACCAGCACTCCTTCACGTCCTCGCCGTGGTTGCCCTCGGGGCCGGCCAGGCCGAACATGCGCTCCTTCAGGATCGGGTCGCGGCCGTTGTGCAACGCGAGCGCGAGGCACCAGCGCTGCTCCAGGTCGCAGACGCCCGCCATCCCGTCCTCGTTCCAACGATAGGTCCTACTCCGGGCGTGGTCGTGGGGGAAGGAGTCCCAGGCCGTGCCGTCCGGGCTGTAGTCCTCCCGGACCGTCCCCCACGCTCGCTCGGCCAGGTACGGCCCCCACGCCCGCCATGCTGCTGCTCCCTCGTCCGCCTCGGCAAGGCGCTCCCGCTCCGGATCGCGGCCTTGGTCCCGACGTCGGGCAGAGCTCGGGTGCCGCGAGGCGCCCGGCTCGGTCGCGCTCACGGTGTGCGCACCGGCACCGGGGACACCCCGCCGCCGCCCGGCACGCCGGGCTCGGCCCTCCCCGCGTCCACCCCGAGCAGGCGGGCCCGCGTGACGGACCGGGCCCCACGCCAGAGGCTCCACGCAGCGAGGGCCCACGCGACGAGGCCCACCCAGAACGCAACCAGCGGCGTGCCGAGCAACCCTCCGCTCGAGAGCGCGTAGGAGAGCAGGATCACGGGCAGCGTCACGAGGCCGGAGGCCTGCTGCGACGCGGCAGCGCTGCTCATCCGAGCCGAGAGGCGGAGCACGACCGACAGCGTGATGCCGAGGAAGGGTGGCACGACCCAGAGCATGAGCAACCACCAGGTGGGCGTCGGGAAGAACCACCGTCCGACGACGCCACCCGCGATGGCGTCGACCACGACCGCGTAGACACCGAAGCCGACCAGCGTGGTCACGTAGCCCGGCAGCAAGCTCGCGACGAGCTTCCCGGTGTAGATCTCCCGCTCCCCCGCCGGGCAGTGCGCGAGGAACTCCCCCGTTCCCTTCTCTCGCTCGCCGACCAGGCTGTTCGCACCGACCGCCGTCGAGATGGTCATCGGGACGATGACGGCCAGCGGTGCGAAGAGGTACACCGAGAGCGCATAGGCAGCCTCGGCCAACGGGTTCGCATGAGCGACGTGGTGCGCGACCTGTCTCGCGACGCCACCCGGGAGGAAGTTGAGGCTCGTCGACAGCTTGACCACGAGCGCAGAGCTGTGAACGTGGGTGATCGTCCAGAGCAGTAGCGCCGGCGCGACGACGAAGAAGAGCACCGCGAGCGCCAGCATGGGAAGGAAGAAGTCAGGGCTCCTCCGCAGCTGGAGGAGCTCGAAGCGGGCAACCGTCCAGGTGCTCGAGGACGCCCGACCATGTCCTGTCGTGCTCGGCGGGCCGCTCATCGGCGCGCCTCGACGAGTGACAGCGGGGCCCCGACGGCCGGCTCGCCTGCGGGCGCGGCACCTGTCCGGTCGGCGCGGACCCGGAAGTACAGCTCCTCGAGCGTCGGCCGGTAGGTCGACACGTGCGTCAGCCTGACGCCCCTCGCCACGAGTGCGGCCACGAGGTCGGGAACGACCTCTGCCGAGCGGACGGTCGCACGCACCCCACCCGACCCCGCCGACAGGCCCGTCACACCCTCGAAGGCGCCGAGGGTCAGGAGTGAGCTCGGATCCTCCGCCTCGAACGCGACCATCGGCTCGGGCCAGAGGCGAGCGACCAACTCCTCGGGCGTGCCTGCGACGAGTGCCGCGCCGGCCTCGAGCATCACGATCTGGTCGGCCAGTCCGTCGGCCTCTGCAAGGAGGTGCGTGCACATGACTACGGTCTTGCCCGAATCGGCCATCTCCTTGATGAGCCCGAGGACGGCTCGGGCGGACTCGGGATCGAGGCCCGAGGTCGGTTCGTCGAGCAGGAGGAGCTCCGGATCGTGGAGCACGGCCCTGGCGAGCGAGAGGCGCGTCTTCATCCCGGTCGAGTACCCGCCGACGCGCTGGTCGAGGGAGTCGACGATCCCGAAGCGAGCCGCAGCGCTCTCGAGGTCCGCTCGCCGCCCGAGATGGTAGAGCTCCGCGGCATAGCGGAGGTTGTCACGACCGGTGAGGCGGTCGTAGAGCGCCGGCGCCGCGGTCACGACACCGGTGCGGCGGCGCACCTCCGCCCCGTCCGAGCCCGTCGGGTCCACACCGAGGGTCCGGACCGTTCCGGCATCCGCTCGGAGCGCGCCCGTGACGAGCCGGATCGCCGTCGTCTTGCCGGCACCGTTCGGACCGAGCAGGACGGCCACGGTTGCGGGCGCAACGCTGAGGCTCAGGTCGGCGAGCGCCACCGAGCCCCTGAACGAGCGCCGAACGTGGTGGAGCTCCACGGCGGGCGGGGGCGCTGGGGAACCGGCCAGCTCGGGCTCGTCCGGACCCCGGTCGGCCTCCACGGCCCCGAGGGTAGTGCGAGTTGGGAGGCTACGAGCGGCGGACCGACCAGCGCAGCGGGGTGGGGGGCCTGGACTGCCCCTCGGGACGGGTGCCTCGCCCGGGCCACCCCGGCGGGCAAGGGGTCGGGGGTCGGGGGTCGGGGGTCGGGTACCCTTCGCGGGTGCCCTTCAGCGCCGATCCGCTCTGGCGGGACCGGACGTACCTCCGCGAAGAGCAGTACCGCTCGGACGTGAACCTCCGCGGACGCCAGTCGATCTACGAGTTCCGTACGCCACGCCTCGACCTTGCCCGAACCGCCCTCGACCTCGCCTTCCTCGACCGCGCGGGACTCGCAGGTGACGAGCGCGTCGTCGACGTGGGCTGCGGGAACGGCCGGTACATTGCGGCACTCGCAGCACGGGGCCATGCCGGTGACGTCGTCGCGCTCGACCTCTCCGCCGGGATGCTCCAGGGGCTGGAACCCCCGAGAGGGGGCGGGTCGGGCACGGTGCACCGCTGCGTCGCAGACGCTGCCGCGCTCGGGCTCCGCACCGCCTGTGCGGGCGTGACCATCGCGGCGCACATGCTCTACCACGTCGCCGACCCGCGTGCGGCGGTGCGGGAGCTGCGCCGGGTCACGCAGCCAGCCGGAAGGGTCGTGGTCGTGCTCAACCACCACCGTCACCTCGCCGAGCTCCGCGCCCTGTTCGCCGAGGCAGCCGGGGACTCGCCGGACGACTGGGGATCTCCCGAGTCGGTCACGCTCGACGACGGAGCGGGGCTCCTCGGCGAGGTCTTCTCGACCGTGGAACGGACCGACCTGCCCGGCCAGCTACGCGTCAGCGACCCTGCGGTCCTCGTCCGCTACGGGATGTCCGTCCCGCACCGGAGCGGTGCGACGAGCGAGCACCCCGGCTTCGCGGCCACCGTGGAGCGGATCGCGAGCGAGCGGATCCGCCGGGACGGCGCCTTCGTCGTCACCGCCCACCCGGGCGTGCTCATCTGCCGCTGACCGTTCGCGAGCGGAGGGCAAGAACGGACGTGCGACGGCGTGGGGTGGCTCGACACCTTCACGTCGCGCACGCGTCGAGCGCCGCACGCACTCCCGCGACGTCGTCGGCACAGAGCGCAACTGCCCCGACGCGGAGCGCCGACCCGACGTCCGCAGGACTGACATCCCAGACGAGCAGCTCGATCCCTCCGGGTGCGCCCGGTCCATCGGGACCTCCCCGGTCGCCCCCCCGTGACGCTCGCACGCTCCCCGCTCGAGCTCGCCCCTCGGGGTCCCCGCCGACGGGCTCTCGAGCATCGGGTTCTCGAGCCGCCGCCCGGACGGCGGAGACGTGCACGGCGGCGACCGCGAGCCCAGCCCTGTACGCCTCGGTGAGCGAGCGCTCGAGCGGCACGCCGGCGGCGGTGAGCCAACCTGCTGCGACACCGCTCCGAGCGAGCGCGCCAGCCGCGGCGAGATCGAACGACGTCGCCAGCCATGGGCGCTCGTCGCGGTGGGCCCTGAGCCACGGAACGAGGCGCTCGAGGGCGCGAGCGCCTTCGCGAGCCCCGTCCACACCGCGGTCCACCTTCAGTTCCACGTCGATGCCGATCGTCGCGGGCAGCGCGGCATCGACCTCTGCGAACGTCGCAAGCCCGAGGCGGACAGAGGCCGGGTCGTCCAACTCGACGAGTGGCCGGCCCTGTACGAAGGCATCGTGGGAGACGACCAGGGTGCCGGTCGCGTTCACTCGGACGTCGAGCTCGACCCAGCTGGCCCCCAGCTCGACCGCGTGACGGAAGGAGCCGACGGTGTTCTCGACGAACCCCCCGGAACCGACGCCCTTCCCAGCACCGCGATGGCCGACGACGCAGGGTACGGGAAACAGGGCAGCCCCGGGGGTCGCATCCCCTTCCCGGTTCATCCCTGCGACCTGTTCTCGGGTCGGCCGCCCGCGTGCAACAGGCCGCCCCGGGCGGCCTCGGTAGCGATCGGGCCACTGTCGTCCCGATCAGCCAGGCCGAGCGGAGTCGCCCAGCAGCCCAGGTTGTCGATGAGGCGCGTGCCGCCCACCGTCGCCGCGACCAGGAGACGGACTGCGCCGGCGAGCCGGTAAGGCACCTCGAGCGTTGCGGGATCGACCGCAGCTGCGTAGTCGGGATGGACGAGCGGGTCGCGCTCGAGCTCTCGCCACATGCACTGGCCGACCAGCGTGGGATCTCGCAGACCGGCCCCGATCGCCGCCTCCCCCGCAGCGAGCGCGGACCAGAGCGAGCGTGCCGCCTGGCGCGCTGCGGGTCCGAGATAGGCGTTCCTGCTCGAGAGCGCGAGCCCGTCGGGGTCCCGCACGGTTGGGCACGCCACGATCTCCGTGCCGAGGCCGAGGTCCGCGACGACACGGCGAACCACCTGGAGCTGCTGGAAGTCCTTCTCCCCGAAGTAGGCGCGCTCGGGCTGAGCGAGGACGAGCAGCTTGACGACGACCGTTGCAACCCCGTCGAAGTGGCCGGGCCGGCTCTCGGCCTCCCAGTGGGACCCGAGTGCGCCGACCCGCACGCTCGTCTGGAAGCCGGCCGGGTACATGGCCCCTACGTCCGGTGCGAAGATCCAGTCCGCACCGGCAGCCGTTGCCATCGCGGCGTCCTCGGCGACCCGCCGGGGGTAACGGCCCAGGTCCTCGCCGGCACCGAACTGCAAGGGATTCACGAAGACCGTGACGACGACCTCGTCGCACTCGGCGGCTGCCCGCCGGACGAGCGAGAGGTGGCCCTCGTGGAGCGCGCCCATGGTCGGCACGATCCCGACGGTCCGCCCCCGGCGGTGCGCCTCAGCGGTGTGGCTGCGCAACGCCTCCGGCTCCCGGAGCATCTCCACGGTCACGAGCCGGTCGTCGGGCCGGCTCCCGCCCCGTAGGACTCGGCCGCGCTCGGGAAGCGCCGCTCGCGGACGTCGGCACCGTAGGCGACGAGCGCGTCGACGGCGACCTCACGGAGGGACGCGTAGCGCCGCACGAAACGGGGACGGAGGCGCTCCTCCAACCCGAGCAGGTCGTGCCAGACGAGGACCTGGCCGTCACAGTCCGGCCCAGCCCCGATCCCGATCGTCGGCACGGGTACGGCCTCGGTGACCTGCGCGGCGAGCGGCGCCGGGATCCCCTCCAGCACCAACGCGAAAACCCCGGCCTCCGAGAGCGCGATCGCGTCGTCGAGCAGCGCCGCCGCGGCGGCGTCCGTCCGGCCCTGCACCTTGAACCCGCCCATCGCATGCACGGACTGGGGAGTGAGACCGAGATGGCCCATGACGGGGATCTCCGCGTCCAGGAGCGCCGTCACCATCGGGATGCGCTTGCGCCCTCCCTCGAGCTTGACCGCCTGGGCGCCCGCCCGGATCAGCGTTGCCCCGTTGCGGACCGTGTCCTCGCGGCTCAGGTGGAACGAGAGCCACGGCAGGTCGGCGACCACCACCGCCTCCGGTCGAGCACGTGCGACCGCGCCGACATGGTGCGCGATCTCCCCGACCCCGACCTGGAGGGTGTCCGCGTAGCCGAGCACGACCATGGCGACGGAGTCCCCGACGAGGATCAGGTCGACGCCTGCTTCGCTCGCGATCCGCGCTGACGGCGCGTCGTAGGCCGTCACCATGACGAGCGGCGGCGCGCTCCCCTTTCGCGCTCGGACCTCTGCGACCGTGGTTGTCCCCGACATGGGCCCATCCTCGCCGCCCGAGGGGCGTCGGTCAATCCTCGCTCACACTCCGCTCGACCAAAGCTTGTGCTTCTGCCGCCGGGGTGCAATCGCCTCTCGGGGCCTAACCTCGGGTCGTGACCCTCGAGGACCTGCGCGTCTTCGTCCTCGTCTGCGAGCTGGAGAGTCTTGCGGCGGCCGCGCGTCGCCTCGGGCGGAGCCAGCCCGCCGTCAGCCAGCACGTCCGCCGGCTCGAGCGCGAGCTCGGTGCCCGGCTACTCGAGCGGACCACCACTGGCGTGGTGCCGACGCCAGCTGGCCACGCGCTCCGCGTGGGTGCCTCGGAAGCGCTCGGCACGCTCAGCACGTCGCTCCGCCGGCTCGACGCGCTCCGCCAGGGGGTGGTCGGACGAGTGCGGGTGGCCACCGGCGGGACGACGGTCCGGCACGTGATGGTCACGGCGATCCGAGCGTTTCGCATGGAGCACCCCGGGGTCGCCCTGGAGCTCCACTCGGCGGCGTCGACGGAGCGCTGCCTCGAGGCGGTCCGCTCCGATCGGGCCGATCTCGC
>JAJYWE010000076.1:8979-10612 GCA_021791675.1 Actinomycetes bacterium
GGCCCGCGACCGGGCGGGCGGCGCAGCAGCATGGCGGCGAGTGCTCCCCACGCCAGCACGAGCACGCCGTAGGCGGCGAGCGGGGCCGCTGCGCGAGCGCCGAAGGCCGCCGTGGCGATTCCCGCCGCGATCGCGAAGTCCCGCATCGAGGCGTCCAGGAGGACCGCTCCTCGGACCGGCCGCGCCGCACCGAGCCCGAGCAGACCGCCGAAAGCGGCGGCGCCCACGAGGAACAGCGCCAGCGCGCCGAGCACGTCGAGGTCCGCGCGCTCGAGGCGCACCTGGCTCGAGACCAGCGCGACCAGCAGCACGACGACCGCGAGCGCAATCAGATCCCCCACGGCGCGGGCGACCTCCCCCACCACCGGCAGGCGACCGAGCAGGACCCCAGCCACGAGCGGGAGCGCGACGACCAACCCGAGCGACCCGGCCACAGCGAAGGGCGCGACGCCGGCTCCCGGTGCCTCGAGCGCGAGGACAGGGCCAGCGGCGAGGACGGCCACGACGACGGAGCCGACGAGCGCGAGCGCCCCGAGCGCCACGTCCGCCCCGGCCAGGCTCGCCGTGGCGATCGACGCGACCTCGACCGGTGCGAGGCCGACCGCGAGCACGCCGTCCCGGAGCGTGCCAGGCGGCACGACCCGAGCGACCAGCCAGGCCAGTGGTGCCAGCACGACGAGCCCGCCCACCACGAGCGCCACGAGGCGCACCCACGCCCGGGTCGCCTGCCGCAGTGCGGCAAGCTCGAGCGTGGCGGCACTCGCTAGCACCAGGAGCGAGAGCGCCACGTCGACACCGCCATGGCGAACCACCGGTGTGAGCGGTCGGCGGAGAGCGAAGCCCCCAACCCCCGCGACGAGAATCGCCACGAGCACGGCGGGAGCCGGAGGCGAGAGCGACCGTGGAGACGGTGGCGGCGGCGGGATCGGTGGCGTCTCGCCGCCGCTCATCGCAGGTGCAGGCCGCCGTCGGCCAGCACCACGTCCCCGGTGAGATACGGCGTGTCGACCAGCGCTGCCACCACTGCGGCAATGTCCTCGGGGGTTGCGGCACGCCGGAGCGGGGCACGCTCGCGCCAGAGCTCGTGGAACTCGGTCCAGCCGGCCGTGCGAGCGGTCTCCACCAGCCCCGGCGCGACCGCGTTCACCCGGACCGCCGGCCCGAGCGCGACCGCGAGCAGACGGGTGAGGTGGTCGAGTGCAGCTTTCGACACCGCGTACGGGATCGACGACCCCATCGGCCGGCTCCCGGCGTGGGAACTGACGTTCACGATGCAACCGTCGGGGCTCTCAGCGAGGGCCGGCGCGGCCTCCTGGATGAGCACCCACGGGGCGATGAGGTTCACGTCCAGGATCTCCCGCCAGACGGCTGGGGTGACCGCGGCGAGGTCCTGGTGCGGTATGCGCCAGCTCACAGCCGCGTTGTTCACGAGGACGTCCAGGCGCCCACAACGCTCCAGGACGGATCCGACGAGGGCCCGAGCCTCGGCCTCGTCCGCGAGGTCCGCCCGGAGGTAGAGCCCGTCGAGGGACCGGGCGAGCGCCTCCCCCGCCGCCGTCGAGGACTTCGAGTGCACGACGACGAAGCGCCCTCCGTCGCGGAGCCGCCGAGCGACCGCCGCCCCGATGCCCGT
>JAJYWE010000077.1 GCA_021791675.1 Actinomycetes bacterium
CGAATCTCGCTTCCTCGCACCGGGTCCCAACGTAGCCCTGGGCGCCGGGGCGCAGCGAGGGTCCGGTACGGGCGGGGTTCGCCGCGCGCCGCCAGGGCCGGGCACACTGGAGCCATGAGCAACGGGGTCGATCCCTCGGCGCGCCCGACCTTCGTCGTCGCCCGGAACCCAGACCCGAGCTCCCGCCTCGGCTTCCTCCTCCGGGTCCCGCTGCCGGGAGCGCCCCTGCTCCTGAAGGCGGGGGCTGCCTGGCCCGCCACCGCGAAGGTCTACTGCCACGTCCTCGAGGACTGGCCGAGCGAGACGACGCTCGTCGAGGCGGTGCCGGTCCGCTCCTGTCGCCGGCGGGGGGTGGCGGTGGACCTCGTGCTCGACCGGGCTCGCCAGAACCGCTCCCAGTTCGTCTTCACCACTCTGCGAGGCGGGCGCGAGGCGATCTTCTGGCAGAGCGCCGCGACGGCGGCGCTGGCCCGACCGGCGGTTCGCATCCCGACCCGGCGTGCGTCGGGGATCGCGTCGCTCGAGATCCTGGTCGACACCCGCGAGCGCTACCCCTATCGCTTCAGCCACCAGCAGGCGGTCACCGAGCGGCGTGCGCTTCCGGTCGGGGACTACGGGGTCGAACAGGACGGGAGGCTCCTTGCTACCGTCGAACGGAAGAGCCTCGCCGACCTCGCTGGGAGCCTCGTGGACGGCGGGCTGGCCTTCGCGATGGCCGAGCTCGCGGCGCTCGGCCGTGCAGCGGTCGTCGTCGAGGAGCGCTACTCCGCCCTGCTCACCCGCGCCCACGTGGCGCCCGGCTTCCTGGCCGACCTGCTCGCGCGCGTCCAGGTCCGCTACCCCGAGGTTCCCATCTTCTTCGCAGGGACCCGCCCGCTCGCCGAGGAGTGGACCTATCGCTTCCTCGCCGCAGCTCGGGCCGAGTTGGGCCTCGAGGCACACGCACCGCCCGAGCCGGAACAGGGGCTGGAGCTCGCGCCGGAACAGGGGCTGGAGCTCGCGCCCGAGCCGGCTCAGGGGCCGAGCTGACCGCCACCCCCACGCCCGACCGAGCCGCCACGGCCGGCCACCTCGCGCGGCTCGGTCTCTCCGAACTGGTCGGCACGGCGCTCCTCGTCGGGGTCGGGCTCTCGATCGTGGTCGTCGACATCGCCCCCGCGGGGCCGGTGGCAGCGGTGCTCCCCGACCCGCTCGCACGACGGGCCCTCACCGGGGTGCTGTTCGGCTCGGTGGGTGCGTCGATCGCCCTCTCCCCCGTCGGGAAGGTGAGCGGGGCGCACATCAACCCGGTCGTGAGCCTCGTCTTCTGGCTCGAGGGGACGATGCCGTCGGCTGCGCTCGGCGTCTACGTCCTCGCCCAGTGCCTCGGCGCGATCCTCGGCGCGGCGCCGTTGCTCGCCTGGGGCGCACTCGGCCGGAGCGTCTCCTTCGGCGCCACCGTCCCGGGGCCGCCGGGTGCGCTCGCCGCGGCGGCCGGCGAAGCCGGCTGCACGCTGCTCCTGGTCTTCCTCCTCCTCGGCTTCGTGGAGAACCGGAGGCTCCGCCGCTTCACCCCGGCGATCTTCCCCGTCCTCTACGGCGTGCTGGTGGCCGTCGAGGCACCGCTGTCGGGCACGAGCACGAACCCGGCGCGCACCCTCGGGCCCGCAGTGGTGGCCGACGTGTGGAGCGGTGCGTGGGTCTACCTCGCCGGTCCTGTCGTCGGCGCGCTCGCAGGCCTCGCGCTCCGCGAAGGCCTCCACCGCCGGAGGGATCTCGGCGAGCTCCGCGTCGAGGTCGCAAAGATCTTCCACTTCGAGCGCGATCCCTTCGCGCCCCTTGCCCACCTCCACCACCTCCGGCTCGACGTGCTCGCCCGGCGGCGGACCAGGAGCGCGACGAGGTAGAACGGGGGCCGTGAGCATGCCGAGCGCCTCCTACTCCATCACGATGCGCGTGTTGCTCGACGACCCACGCCTCGTCGGTGCAATCACGACAGCCGTCGTCGAGGCGGCGGGGACGGTGAGCGCGCTCGACGTCGTCGAGGCGGGCCAGGAGGCCCTCGTCGTCGACCTCACCTGCAACGCGCGAGACGCCGCCCACGCCGAGGCGCTCGCAGCCGGCGTCGGTGCGCTCGCGGGCGTGCGGGTCCGTGCCGTCTCGGACCGCACGCTGCTCCTCCATCTCGGCGGCAAGCTCGAGGTGGCGTCCAAGGTGCCGCTCAAGACGAGGGACGACCTCTCGATGGCCTACACGCCCGGGGTCGCTCGCGTCTGCCTCGCGATCGCAGCCGACCCCGCGGCGGCGCGGAACCTCACGATCAAGAAGAACACCGTTGCGGTCGTCACCGACGGCTCGGCAGTTCTCGGTCTCGGAAACCTCGGTCCGGCGGCGGCGCTCCCGGTGATGGAGGGCAAGGCGGTGCTGTTCAAGCGCTTCGCCGGGGTGGACGCGTGGCCCGTGTGCCTTGACACCCAGGACACCGACGAGATCGTGCGGACCGTCGAGCTCCTCGCTCCGGCGTACGGGGCGATCAACCTGGAGGACATCGCCGCGCCGCGCTGTTTCGAGGTGGAAGCTCGCCTTCGCGAACGCCTCTCGATCCCCGTCTTCCACGACGACCAGCACGGGACGGCCATCGTCGTGCTCGCGGCGCTCACCAACGCGCTCCGGGTGGTCGACAAGCGACTCCGGGACGTGCGCATCGTCGTCCTCGGCGTCGGCGCGGCGGGTGTCGCCATCCTGAAGATCCTCCTCGCCGAGGGGGCCCGTGACATCGTCGCCGTCGACAAGGAGGGGATCCTGGTCGCGGGCGACCCGGACCTCGACTCGACGAGGGCCTGGGTGGCGCGCAACACGAACCCCCGTCATCTCACCGGCGGCCTCGGCGACGCGATGGACGGGGCGGACGTGCTGATTGGCGTCTCGGGTCCGAACCTCGTCACCGAGGCACAACTGGGCTCCATGGCCGACCGCAGCGTCGTCTTCGCGCTGGCGAACCCCGATCCCGAGGTCGATCCCACGCTCGCTCGACGCTACGCCGCCGTCGTTGCGACGGGCCGTTCCGACGAGCCGAACCAGATCAACAACGTCCTCGCCTTCCCCGGGGTCTTCCGCGGCGCACTCGACGCCGATGCGACGGCGATCACGCCCGCCATGGAGCTCGCCGCCGCACGGGCGCTCGCCGCGGTCGTCGGCGACGAGGAGCTGTCTGGCTCCTACATCGTCCCGACCGTGTTCAATCCCCAGGTCGTCCCCGCCGTGGCGGGGGCAGTCCGCGAGGCCGCGGGCACCGAAGGGCTGCTCACTCCGGCGAAATGAGCACCCCCCGGAGCACGATGTCGACGGCCCGCTCGGCGAAGTCGTCCCCGCAGGGCTCGAGCCCCTGGAGCAGGCGGAGGTAGAGCCCGCCGAAGAGGAGGTCGAGCGCCACGTCGACGTCCGCCTCCGCTCGTATCTGGCCCGCCCTACGCGCTCGTCCGAAGGCGGCACGGCTCTCACCGTGGAGCCGCTCGGACACGTGCGCGTGGTAGGCGGCACCGAGGTCGGGGTCGCCGGCCATGCGGGACTGGACCGCCGCGAGCGTCTGGAGGATAGCCGGGTGCGCACGCAACATCGCGGCACGCGAGCGCAGCCGGAGCACGAGCTCGCCGCGCAACGAGCGCGCCCCCGGCGCAACCGGGAGCCGCACGGCCAGACGCTCCGCGAGCGCGTCGAGCGTCACCGCCTCCTTGGAGGACCACCAGCGATAGATCGTGGCCTTGCTCACGCCGGAACGGCGGGCGATGGCCTCCATCGTCATCGCCGGGAGCCCATCGCGCTCGAGGAGGGCTCCGGCGGCCTCGAGCACCGCGCGGCGCGCCCGTTCGCTCCGCGGGCGACCCGGCCGCACGGACGCGGGCTCGGGCTCCGGCCCCTGGGCGACCTCCCCTCCGCGTCGAGTGACGGCGCCTGGGTCCGATGGACGACGCTCGGGTGGGTCACGGGGTTCGGGCGCCCCACCCCGCCACCTAGACGTTGACATGGACCCCGAAGCTCCTCGGGAGCGCGACGCAGTGCATCGCCGCCCACGGCCCGGCCTGGCGGTAGAAGGTGACGGTGGCCCCGAGGGCGCTGAGCCCGGCCGGGTAGGGGTGGGTGACCGAGAAACCGGCCGCACGCGCTTCGACGTAGAAGGCGTCGACCTTGGACTCGTAGGCACGGGCATCGGTCTCGAGGGCGCCGGTCGGCGCAGCGGCGACAAGCGTTGCGGCAGCGGCACGAGCGGCCTCGAGCTGGTGCTCGAACACGTCGGTGCTCGTCGCCTGCGCGCTGGCATCGCCCTCGAGGGCTCCCACGAGCGCGTGGCAGAAGCGCGCGGTCCGCGTGGACGCCGGCGTGGCCGGGCGCGTCACGGTCGCGGTACCGGTGCTGGTACAGGCGCCGAGCACCAGCCCGGCCCCTGATGCGAGCACCAGGCTCGCTACCGACGTCCCGATCCCGCGTTTCACGGGGCGCATCGGCTCGCTCCTCTCGGTCCCGAGCAAGGGAGTGGACTCGAAGAGGGCCACGAGCCACGCCCGTACGAGCGCGTGCAGTCCCAATCTCCCGTCGCCGGGACATTCAGGGTGCTTCGGCGGGACATCCGCCCAGGTTCCCACACCAGACCCGCATCCGGGAGGAGATCCGACGACTCGCGGGAGGACCGCCGGCGAGAGCGACAGGCCCGTCGACGCGGGAAGGGAGGCGAACCGCTCGGTCCGCCTCCCTGTCCCATCGCGCGTCGACCTGTCACGCCTCGGTGTCGGTTGCCGGTGTCGTGTGGAAGGCTGCCGTGAGAGGGAATGCGACACTGTCGCATCCGTGCTGGCACTCCTGTGCATCCCGGACGGCGATGGACGATGACAGTCACGAAACCCCGAGCGGCGCTCGGGGGAACTCAGTCGGGCGGACCGACCTCCTCGGACAGTCCCACTCCTGCGTTCATGTGGGCCTCCCTTCGTCTGCTACGAACTCTATACCCGATGCGCGCCGCAATCCACCCCGTTCGCGCGGTTTCTCGGGATCCGAGGATCACGCCGGGCCGTCAGCGTCCGCGGACCGAGACCCGGAGCGGGACTGCCCGTGCGTCGCGAGCGCCGCGAGCGCCCGCGCAGCGCGGACCGGCGTCGGGTACCACGCGAGGCCGGCTTCGGCGAGCAAGCGGGCGCTCTCCTCGGACGGTCGGGTGTAGGAGTAGACGACGACCGGCTTCCCCGCCTCCGCCACCACGCGCCGGAGCTCGGCTCCCTCCTGCTCGAGCGAGCGGGGGCTCCCGAAGGAGCTGGCGAGCACGACCGCCCCGATGTCCGGCGACGCGAGGAGCAGTTCGAGGGGCGGAGCGAGCCCGGCGACCGCGAGCGCTCGTGCGGTCAGGTCCACCGGGTTCGCAGGGGCGCCGTAGGCGGGCATGTACGCCCGGAGCGCGTCCTGCAACGCGGGGTCGAGCTCGGGCACCTCGAAACCGGCGCTGGCGAGCGCGTCGGCCGCCCAGGCACCCGCGCCGCCGGAGATGGTGAGCACGCCGACCCCGCCCCCCGAGAACGACGGGGCCCGGGAGAACGCCATCCCGAGGTCGACGAGCTCCTCCTGGTCGGCCGCGGGAACGAGCGCCGCGTCGGCGACCAGCCGATCGAAGGCGGCTGCGTCTCCGACCTCGTGCGCCGTGTGGGCGCGAGACGCCCGTGCTGCCGCCGCCGAGCGCCCGACCTTTGCCGCGACAACCACCGTCCCCGTCTCCCGGGCGCGCCCCGCGATCCGGCGGAGCCGATCGGGATCGGACACACCCTCGAGGAAGCAGAGCACCACGGTAGTGGCCGGCTCCTCGACGAGGGCGCCGAGCACGTCGAGCGCGTCGAGTCCCGCTTCGTTCCCGGTCGTGACGACGTGCGAGAAGGCCAGGTGGCGCTCCATGGCGTCGTTGAAGAGGGCGAAGCCGAGCCCACCGGACTGGGAGACCACCGCCACCGAGCCCGGGACCGGTGGACGACGCAGCGCGCGCTCGAAGTCGATCGCGGGGCTGAAGGTGAGCGGCGTCCTGGCGGCGAGGTTGGCGAAGCCCTCGCAGTTCGGGCCGAGGACGAGGATGCCGTGGCGCCGTGCGACGGACTGGAGCGCCTCCTGGCGCTCCCTCCCGTCAGGTCCCGCCTCCTCCGCGAAACCGGACGACAGGACGATCGCCTTGCCGATCCCTCGGCGTCCACACGCCTCGAGCGTCTCGGCCACACGGGCCGCGGCCACCACGACCACCGCCAGCTCCGCCGGCTCGGGCAGGTCGTCGACGCTTTGGTAGCTCGGCTCGCCACCGATGGTCGCTCCCGAGGGGTTCACGAGGAAGATCCGCCCGGGATACCCGTGGGCCCGGAGGATCGGGAGGAGCCGGCCCCCCAGGGCATCCGGGTCCCGTGAGGCGCCCACGATGGCGACGCTCCCGGGGCGGAGGAAGTCGGCGACCTGAGCGGGCGGGACCGTCACCGTCACCTCCCCTCGAACGTGGGGCTTCGGTGCGCCCGCACGGCATCGATCGCCTCGGCCGTGTCCGCGGTCGAGTACAGCACACCGAAGTGTGACGAGACGAGGTCGAGCGCCGTCCGGAGATCCACGCGCGCGGACTGGTAGACGGTGCGCTTGATGGTCCGTACCGTGAGCGGCGGCAGGCTCGCGAGCCGGCTGGCGAGGCGGACCGCCTCGGTCGCCGCCTCCCCGTCCTCGCAGATCCGGTTCACCAGCCCGATCCGTAACGCCTCCTCCGCGTCCACGAAGTCGCCGGTGAGGAGGAGCTCGAGCGCCTTGCCGAGGCCGACGAGGCGTGGGAGGTAGTAGGCCCCCCCGTCGCCGGGCGGGAGCCCGACGCGGACGTAGCCGGTCGAGAACCTGGCGCTTCGCGCCGCGACGCGGATGTCGCACATGAGCGCCATGTCGAGCCCTGCGCCGACGGCAACGCCGTTCACGCCCGCCACGACGGGCTTGTCGAGGTCCTCCATCGCCAGCGCCACCCGCTGGATCCGCTCGCTGAGCTGTGCCTTGCGCTCGTAGGCGCTGGGAGCGCCGCCGCCGGCCGGGTTCAGGACGTCGAGGTCGCCGCCGGAACAGAACGCGTCGCCGGTCGCGGTCACCACGACCGCCCGTACCTCGGGGTCCGCCCGGGCCTCGGCGAGGTAGCCGGCCCAGGCGTCCACCATCTCGAGCGTGAACGCGTTCTTCCGAGCCGGCCGATCGAGCACGATCCGACCGACGCCGCCCGAGACGGTGTACGAGATCTCCGCCACTCCCCTGTCCTCCTCTCGCCGCTCCCGACGCCTGCCAGCCTTTTGTCGACCGGGACGGCCGAGCGAGGGGACCGGCCCGCCGAGCACCAGTCCGACCGGCGCGATCGGCCATCCTTCCACGACTCCCCGGGAGTGGCCGAATCGGCACTGCCGGCCCTAACGTGCGGCGATGCCCACCCTCTACCGCGCCGCGGCCGTTGTCGACTTCGCCACCGGTCGTCTCGAGCCGGAGCAGAGCATCCTCGTCGACGGAGGCCGGGTGGTCTGGGTCCGTCCGGTCGACGGCGAGGAAGACCCCGGACCGAACGTCGACGTCGTCGACGCGAGCGGCACCACCGCCCTTCCCGGCCTCGTCGACTGCCACAGCCACCTCGTCCTCCCCGGCGGCGCCCACTGGCTGGAGCGAGGTGACGACCCCACCAGCGCGCTCCACGCCTACGCCGAGGACAACGCTCGGCTCCTCCACCAAGCGGGGGTGCGCTGGGCCCGCGACGTCGGCGCGCCCGAGCGGGAGGGACGCGCGGTCTCGCTCGACGTACGCGACGCCTGGCGGGGACGGGCCGGGTACCCCCACGTCCGCGCTGCGGGATGCTGGCTGGCACGGGAGGGCGCGATCCCCGGTGAGACGGCGGTGACGGTTCGGGACGGGGAGGAGCTGGTCCGGGCGATCCATCGCCAGCTCGACAACGGTGCGGACCTCGTGAAGGTCTACCTCGACGGATCCGACCCGACGGAGGCACCGTTCGACGAGGCCGACATGCGCGACGCCGTCGCCGCAGCGCACGGCCGGGGCGCCAAGTTGACCGCGCACTCGAGCCATCTCCCCGGGGCTCGGGTCGGTGCCGCCGCCGGCGTCGACGCGCTCGAGCACGGCTTCCAGCTCGACGCCGACGTCGCCGCGACCATGGCTGGGAACGGGGTCGCCCTCGTCTCCACCCTGGCGGTGCTCGAGTCCTGGCGCAGCTTCTCCACGACGACCAACCTCGATCGCTTCGCCTCGCCGCAGGGTCGCGCGGCCATCGCGGCGAGGCGGGAGTGGGCGCAGGAGTCGGTCCGGCTCGCCCACCGGGCCGGGGTGGCCATCGCGACCGGCACCGACTTCGGCGGTGGGTCGCTCCGGGCCAACCAGCTCGCGTGGGAGGTCTGCTCGCTCGTCGCCGCCGGTCTCCCCCCGATCGACGCCCTCGCTGCCGCCACCGTGAACGGCGGGGAGCTGCTCGGGGAGCCGGAGGCGGGTCGTCTCGTCGAAGGCGGGCGCGCGGACATCGTCTTCGTGCACGGGGATCCCCTGACCGACCCGGGCGCGCTGTGGAGGGTGTGGCGGACGACCTGGTGAGCGCCGACCCCTGGCCGGCACGCGAGCTGCGGCGCCCATGGCTCGGTCGCGAACGAGCGCTCCCTGGAGCGCACCTCTCCAGCGCTCCGACAGGCGGCCGGCCGGAACGGCCCCGACATCGGCCGGCAGGTGCCGAGGAGCATCAGGCCCGGCGTGCGCTTGGCGCCTCCGACGGCTCGGCGAGGCGCACCCAGCAGTCGAGGTCCCGTCGCCCCGAACGGCCAGGTCGGTACGCGCGGCGCCGAGCCTCCCAAGCGAAACCAGCCCTCGCTGCCACGGCTGCTGATCGCTCGTTGCCCGGCTCCACGAGCGCCTCGAGGCGGGCGACGCCGAGCGCAGCGCTCGCATGGTCCGCCACGAGCCGGACCGCCGCGGTCATGATCCCCCGCCCTCGCGCCCCCGGTGCCAGCCACCATCCGAGCTCCCCGAGGCCCGGGTCCACAGGGTGAAGGGCGAGATCGAGGCCGCCGAGGAGCCCGTCCCCCTCGTCCACGACGGCGAGCTCGAGCCCGGTTCCCGCCGCCGCCTGGACGGCGCCGGCTGCGAAGCGGGCGAGGGCGTCGGACTCAGAGAACGGATCGGGGAGCTCGGGAAGCGCCGCTCGGATCGCGGGGTCTTCTACGGCCGCGACCACGGCCGGAGCGTCGCCCGGCCGGAAGGCCCGCAGCCGGATCCCGCCGCAACCGGGCAGGGTCGCGACGAGACCGCCGGCCGGGACGCCGAGGGGCCGGGGCTTCCCCACGCGTGGTGGCGGCGAACCGGGACGGACCTCGTCGAGGACGAGGCCCGTCACCACGGCGTCCCAGAGGCTCCCGTCGCGGCGCGGCCACTGCCGTCGGAGCCATCCCTCCTCCACGAAGCCGAGGTGTGCGTAGAGCGCCCGAGCGGCCACGTTGTGGGGCCAGACCTGGAGCGAGAGCTTGTGGGCGCCGTGGCTCCTCGCCCAGTCGACGCAGGTCTCGAGGAGCGAGCGACCGATGCCGCTGCCGCGATGCCCTTCCCCGATCGCCATGCCGAGCTGCGCGATGCCGGCCCGGAGCTCGACCTGGAGGAGCCCGACGATCGGCGGCTCCCGCTCCGCTACCGGCATCCCGTCCCGAAGTGCCACGAACACTGCGGCACGATCCGGAGCTGCGATCTTCCCGCGGAACGTCTCCGCCTGCGCATCCCGGTCGAGTGGCGCCTCGGCACCGAGCCAGAGCCCCTCGCCGGCGACCGCCTCGTACAGTGCCACCATGGCTGGAACGTCACCCGGGACCGCAGCTCGGATCGAGGGCCCTCCCCGAGCGGTTCCCTCCGGTGCCGGACGCGAGCCGGCCAGTTCCGGACTCGACCCGTCTGGCGCCGGCCGCGGTCCCTCTCGTTCGGAACGAGATCTCTCCGGTCCCCGAGCCGATACCTCCGATTCTGGGCGCGATCCCTCCGGTTCCCGAGTCGCTCGCCCCGACATCCCCCCAGTGTGCTCGAATCCCGGACGAGCTCCCGCAGGAAGGGGAACCCGGTGACCGGCTCGCCACCTCCGCCCGGACCCGCCGTCGGCGGCTCGCCGTACGCGAGTGCAGTGCGTCCTACCACCGTCGCAGTCGAAGGGATCGGGCTGCTCGCGCAGCCCGACGTGGCTGGCCTCGGCAGACGGTGGTCGCCGACGCTCGGGCTCGAGCCGGCCGCGGTCGTGCCGCTCGCACTCGCCGCTGCGCGAAACCGCTCCCCCTCCGACGCGGCCCGCCGGCTGGCCGCGTCGACCCGCGTCGACACCGGCACGGCCAGCCAGATTCTCGAGGACCTCGCCCGCTCCGCTCGGCTCGACCCGCTCGTCGAGGACCTCCTCCACTCCGTGCACCAGGTCGCTGCGATCGCGATCGTGGACAGCACCTGCGTCGAGCTCGAGCGCAACCCGACTTTCGCTCGCCGCCTCGCCCCGATCGTCGACCTGGTGCTCCGGCCGGGAACCGCCGGAACCGCTCGTGGCGAGCCGGGGGCCGATGCGAG
>JAJYWE010000020.1:0-21849 GCA_021791675.1 Actinomycetes bacterium
CCTCCGCCACCCAGGCGCCGATCGGCTCGCCGGGCGAGAGCCAGGTCTCGGGGTCGGCCGGCCAGCGGTGCGGGTAGCCGTCGGTTTCGTGGACGGCTCGGAGCGCGGCGACGCAGGCGGGGAGGTCTGTGGATTGGCGGGGGCGGGGGGTCACCGGATGAGCGTCGCCGAGGCGTGACCGGTGGCGCAAGAGGAGCACGAGCAAGCGTCCCAGTCTGTGGTGGTTTCACACCCGACGAGGGGGGCAGCGCTGGCGAACCGGCGGCGAGCCTGGGCCACGGTGAACCCCTCGCACCGCCCTGACGTGCCAGGCGCCGCAAGGCGCCCGTCGGCATCCCTCGAGAGCGCTCGCTAGCCGTCTCCTCTCTCGCGACGGTCAGTCGGATCAGTGCCGGCGTCAGTCCCGGTCCGCTTCGCCGGTGCCGCTGTGTGCACGGCATGCACCGCCGGCTCGGGGTGTGTGACGTCCTCCAACCTCGGCTCGTCCCGATCACGGGTCCGAACGTGCAGCTCGGGTTCATCCTTCGGTGGCCTGACCGGTGTGCCGTCGCCTACGTGCGCCCGATCCCCGTCTGGGTCCCTGTGGGGCGAGAGGCTCGCAGCCGGCTTCGGCTCCGACTCGGCCTGCAACACCCTCGGTTGGGCCGGTGATGCCTTCCTCTCGAGCGTGCCCACAGTCTCGGTGTCTGCGACTGGCGAGCCGTCGGTGTCCAGCTTCTCCGGGGCTGGAGGGCTGAGATCAGCGACAGTGTCTTGGGCTGAGGCGTCTTGCGCTGCGACCGAGGGACCGTCGGGTCCGGCCTCGACGCTCGTGGTCTCGGAGACGAGTGACGCCTCCCCAACCTGTACAGTCCCCTCGCCCTCCCCTCCGGCAGCACCGGAGGTGGCGACGATCCCTGTTGCGACAGCAGCGGCCACTCCCACCGTGGATGCGACGACCAAGGCCGGCCCGGGCGCCGCGTGCTCGCGGGAGGCCTGGGTGCTGGCCTGCTGATCGAGGTTCTCCAGGGCCTGCCTGTAGCTCTGCAGTAAGTGGACGACGTCGTCGATGATGTGGTGGATCAGTTGGTCTGCCGCCTTGCTGAGCTCCTGGACCACCTGGGTAACGACCACGCCCACGAGTACGCGGAGTGCCGGCGAGCTGTCGCTCGAGCCGGCGCCGGGGGCGGGCTGCGCGAACAACTGCTTGGCTGCATGCTCGAGCTGCTGGCCTGCAGCGACGGCACTGACTGAAGAGCCGGCGATCGACGTAATGCTTCTCTCCAGATCCTCCGGCGTGAGGTGAAGTTTCCCAGCGACGACAGTCGCAGCACTCTCCAGGCTCTCGAGGTCCGCGAAGAGGAGGTTCGCGACGAATGGGTCAACCGAACCCTCAACGACATGTTCGATGGAGTTGACGAAGCCCCCGATCAGTTGGTTCGTCCAGTCCTGTATGAGCGGGGTCGCGTACTGGACAAGGAGCGAGGGAATCTGCTCGAGCGCTGCGCGCAGCAGTTCCTCAACTGTCTCACGCACAGCGATCCATTGCGCGACCACAAGCGGAGTATCTGCCCCGACGGTGGCAGCCTCAGATGCGAGATCGGCGACGGTTTCAGTTACCTGATACGCTACCGCCCCAATGGCGGCAAGCTTGAGTGTTACGATCGCGTCGTAGGCGACTCGACACGGTGTGCCAGCCAGGTCGTCGCACAGTGTGCTCACCTTGTCGAGAAAATCTCGACGGATCATCGCAAAGTGGTCGGCGATAGCGTGGAGCGTCTGCGAAGAGTTTCCGTCGGCTAGTTCGCGAAGCGTCGCACTGACCTCACCCCCGAGTGCTGAGACGTCAGATCCGAAGGTCCGAAGCGGCTTTGGGAGTTCGTTGAACGCATCCTCATCGATGTCTGGCCAGGGGATGCCGTAAAATTGGAAGACTGGTATCAGCTCGGTAGGAATTTCGATTGCCACGTCGGCTCCGATGGGTTGGGCGAGCGAGGGCCCGGAGGACTCGCGGCCGGTCGTGAGAGCTGGTCGAGGGCTTGCCTCCGGGCGGGCGAAGCCCTACGACCGAGCTCACTTCTGAATCCTCAGCGCGAGATCTTGGACGCGATGGACTGGTCCATGTCCTGGTAGGAGCTTGCCACACTGTTGAGGAAGTTGCTCATCTCGGTCAGTCCGGCCACGACACTCCGGACGCCCGCGGTGAACTCCTGGTATGCGGACTCGAAGACACCGCTCGCAGTGTCCGTCGTGAACCCGTTCGTGATGAGGTTTTGGATCGTTGCCTGAAGGCTCGCCAGCGTCTCGTTGATCTGTGACTCGCCTGCCGTCAGCTGGGCGGCTGCTGACTGGATCTCTGCGTAGGTTATGTTCGTGTCAGGCATGTGCCTCTCTCCTTTGTGTGGTTGCTCTCCTGGGTGAGATTCTACTTGCGTCTGTCGACCAGCGCACGGGAGAACGCTCGATCCTATTCCCCGTCGGCCGCGCCAGCATCGAGGGCTACTTGAACGACGACTGGCTGGCGTCCTCTCGCCTGATAGAGACCACGGCCTGGTGGGAAGTCTGCCTTCTTGGTGCGAGGAAATTGGGTCCGAAAGAGGATCGCGTCGCTCTGTTCGGGCTGAAGAACGATGCCGATACGACTCGCCCGCGCCGCCTGGGCAAGGGCTTGAATTCCGCTCAACGGGAGTGGCTCGCCATCGGAGACCACGAGTTGTTGCTGAGCGACCAGCCGCTTGATCATGTCTTGCAGCGGCGCGTCGGCGGGCGTCTGGAGGAACTCGGCGATCTCCTCGATGACGACGAGCCCGGGGGCGGCCCCATCGTTCGCGTCCCCGAGGACGCCCGGAACTTCGGAGGCGAGCGCTGCCACCTCGGCAACGCCGAATGCGGCGTGGTCCCAGGGGATCGCTCGGGACAGCGAGCTGCGGCGCTGCCCTAAGTAGACGAGGCGCGCGTCGGGTCGCCATCGTCGGAAGCTGCGTACCATGGTGGCGAGCGTCGTCGATCGGCCACTCCCGGGTGGGCCGGCCACCGTGAAAGTGCCTGAGGGGGCGAAGCCCACGGGTTCGAGCGTGTCAGCCGCGACCCCGAAGGTGGGCTGTCCTTGCACCCCCACGTCGAGCCGGGAGAGGAGGATCGTGTCGCCGAGCTTGGCGATACCGGGAGCGTTGCGGGTGCCTGCCCTGCGCATCGCGGCCGCAAACTCGGCGATGGCCCGATCTTGCGCCAGGACATCCGGATGCTCCCCCAGCAGCGCCACCTGGATCTCGAGGCCGTCGCTGAGGCCCCGCCCGGGTGGCGACTTCGGGGTCAGGACGTCGGTCGCCTGACCCAGCATTGCGTAGTCGCCCTCAGCAGCGAGGCGGAGCACCACTCGCCGCTGGATGAGGGCGCCGAGCGCCGAGGGCACGGCACCCGCCCGGTCGGCGGCGAGCACGACGTGGACTCCCGCCTGCCGTCCGTCCGCGGCGATCGCAAGGAAGCGCTCGAAAAGACGGTGGTGCTCAGTGCCCTCGTAGGCAGTTCGCATGCTCCCCATCCCGTCGACGAGGATCAACAAGCGCGGCTCGTCGGACTTCCCACTGATCGCGCGGTACTGGGAGATCGAACCGGCGCCGACTTTCGCGAACTCCGTAGCTCTGCTGTCGATCAAGCCACGGAGCATCTCGAAGAGTCTCGACACCCGCTCGGTGTCTGCGCCAGAGATCACACTCCCAACGTGTGGGAGCTGGTCGAGCGCCTGGAGGCCCCGCCCTGCGAAGTCGAGGGCATAGACGTGGCAGGGACCACCACGAGCGGTCATTCCAGCGGCAAGGCAGAGGCTCCGAAGGAGAGTCGTCTTGCCGGAGTTGCCGGTGCCAAAGATCGCCATGTTCCCGTCGACATCCGGTCGGAACGAGATAGCCGGCTGTGACTGGTTCGCGGGGTCGTCGGCGACAGCGAAGACGAGCTCGTCGTCCCGCCGACGCGAGGGAAGCATGGCGAGGTTGTAGAGGGGGGCGAGCTCGGCCAGCCACGGCTTACGTGGAAGGGGGATCTCGGCAAGCTCGCGTGCGCGAGCGATGCTCGTGACCAGGCGCTGGATGTCCGTTGGCCCCTCCGCCGGACGCGCCCTGTGGTCATCGTCGACGGGAGCTGCCCACGTCGTCTTCGGGCTGAAGCCGAAGGTGGCTGCGACGATGTCGGGGGGTTCTGGGGTATCTGGCGTCCAGCCGCCCACGTAGGCGGTCTGGAACGGGATGAGCGCCGTGGGGCCTGTTCGAGAGACCGCGCGCCCCGGCGTGGACGGATCGAAGCCAGCGGCCACCTTCGTCCCGATGACATCCGTGCTGTCGGCGGCATCAGCCATCCGCAGAGCGACGCGGAGGTTCGTGTTCGCCCGGAGGTTGTCCCGGATCACGCCCGCAGGCCGTTGGGTCGCGAGGATGAGGTGCAACCCGAGGCTGCGGCCGCGTTGTGCGACGTTGACGACCCCATCGACGAAGTCTGGTACTTCCTTCACGAGGGCCGCGAACTCGTCGACGACGATCACGAGGCTCGGGGGGGCCTCGGGATCCCCGTCCTCCTCCAGGGAAGCGAGGTCCTTGGCGCGCTTGCGCTGGAGGATGTGCTCGCGGTACCTGAGCTCGGCCGCAAGGGAGGTGAGGGCCCGTCGGACCAGGTGCGGGCTGAGGTCGGTGACCAAGCCGACGGTGTGCGGGAGGTGCACGCAGTCGCTGAAGGCAGACCCCCCCTTGTAGTCGACGAGGAGGAAGGTAAGCCGCTGGGGGCTGTTGGAGAGGGCCATTCCGATGATCCAACTCTGGAGTAGCTCGCTCTTGCCTGCGCCGGTCGTGCCCCCGACGAGTGCGTGGGGTCCGTGAGATCGGAGATCCAGGACGTGGGGGCCGACGGCGGTGGCGCCGAGCAACGCGCGCAGGTTTCCGGCTCGGCCTCGACTCGGGACAGCTGGGGCGCGGGGACCGCTCAGCACAGATCGATTCTCCGTCCAGCGTTCGACCACTCGGTCGGGGGAAGTGGCGACGTCTCGGCCCACGAGTGCAACGAGGGAAACCGATCGAGGGAGGTCGTCCTGCGAATCGCCTCGCGCTGCTGCGTCGACAACAGGCGACAGGATCCTCGCCAGACCCTCGGCCGCTCCTGGTGTCAGCTCCTCGACGGACAGCGGGTCGACCGACCCGGCGCTGTCGACGAAGCTCGCACTGGCGAGCCCGTCCGCCTCCGAGACGCTGACGACCGTCTTGCAGCAGGCCGGAAGTTCGGACAGGTCGTCGGCGGCCCAGATCATCCAAACGCCGCATGGCTTCCCGCGCTCTGCGATCTCGACGAGCCGGCTTCGTTCGCCGTCGGGAGGCTCGTCGATCAAGACGACGACCCGCGGGAGAGGCCCCTGGTCGTCGCTTCGGCTCTCTGACCGAGCGCGAACCAGGAGCTCCAGGTCGCCGAGAATGGCGACGCTGCTCGGGTGGTTGGACGCAAGAGGTTCACAGGCGAGCGGCCCCTGAGTGCTCCCGCAGTGGGGGAGCCACTTGAGCCACTCCCACGCTTGCGTCCGGCGAGGACCGCAGATGCCGTAGATAGCCAGCTCGGCCGGGGAGTAAAGGGCTGCCAGCTGGAGGATGTACCCTCTGGCGACAGAGCGGCTCCGGTCGTCGGTCCCGCTCACCCCGAGTGGCCCAGTGCTGTCGAAGTCGACCACCACCGGTACTCCGTCCACCGTGGTGAGCTCGTCGAAGGCGGCGTGCAGTTCCCGCGCAACCATCGGGTCGCCCTGGCGAGTGGTCGGGAAGTCGATCTTGGACCGCGAGGGCTGGCGACCGAGGCCGAGACGGAGCTTCCCGAATCCCGGCAGATCCGGCCGGCGGGACCAGAGCAGCGCGTCTCGCGTCCTGATCGCCTCTGCACAGTCCTCCACCGAGGGGTACTCCGCACGCCGCCCCTCGACCTCGGAGTCCCTCGCTGTGGCGACGGCCTCCCGCAGCTCCTCGAGTCGGAGCCGGAACTCCTCGAGCTCTCGCCGGAAGCTGCGCTTGCCGGCGAGTTGACCCTCGGCGACGTTCCCCACCATCATGAGCGGGCTCATTGCCATGAACAGCAGGGAGGTCGTCGACCGGGTGCTGAGGTAGAGCGCTGCGCCCATGAGCAGCGGCGCGAACAGCGGGATGATGGGGAATCGCTGATCTCGCCTGGGCGCCGGCGGCTCCGGTAGGGTGAACTTGCGTCCCTCGTAGGTGGGCTCGATCCGCGGCGGGCGGTTGAAGGGCGTAGTCGGACTTCGCAGCGACGCGCCAGCATCGCTTCGTTCCATGCGGATGGAGATGACGGTGTCGCCGAGGCGCGCCTGGTCGCCCGCGCGGAGCGTCGCGGTGTCGATCGACATGTCCCCGATGAGCACGCCATTCGCCGAACCGAGGTCTGCGATCTCGACGGAGTCGGCGATATGGATCCGCGCGTGCCTCCGTGAGATCAGTGGGTCGGTGAGATGGACGTCACAGTTGCGGTCACGGCCGACGATGGTGGTTCCGGGGGTGAGTGGGAACTCCATTCCTGCGTTCGGTCCCGCAAGGACGACGAGGACGGCGACCGCCGGTTGCACGCTGTCCGGGTTCGAGATCTCGTCGACGGGGAGAAGCCTCACGGTCTCCCCTGAGCTGAGCAGCGCGTCGGTGATCGAGCGCGCACGGTCGAGGGGAACGGGAGCCCGTCCGGGCCTCGCCAACGCAAAGTGGACTGCGGGGTCGGCGGGAAGATCCGGGTCGGAGCGGGCAAGGTGATCGGCGAGGGAGCCGACCGTCGTCTCGGGGTCGACGCTGACCAGGAGGTCGACGTTCGGGTGGCCGTTCCCCCGGTCGAGTGTGAGCTTCAGCTTCACGCGGGCGCCCCCTGGTGCGCGGGGGCTCCGGGGCGGGCCAGGGTCCGAGCTCGGGTGCCGGCCCGGTCGCCGGCGCTGGCCGGCCGCAGGGACCGCAGGCTCGCGGTGAGCCGGAGGTGGCCGAAACGCCCGAGTGCGCGTGCGGTCTCGTCCCTTGCCTGCTCGACCGCTGCCCAGAACTCGCCAACCTCGATCGGGCTCGGCTCGCCGGGCCCGAAGACGGCACCGTCCGCGGCTCCAGCAAGGGTGCTCGCGGCGGCGATCCCCGGTCCGGACCCGGGGTGCCCGAGTGAGGCCGCCTGCTCCCGACGGGTTCCGGCTGCGACGGCCAGTCCTGCGTCCGTCGCGAGGTCGAGCAACTCCGCCCAGCCTCCGGCGATCTGCGCGCTCGGCGTGGCCGCGCCTCGCCGCCGCCGGCGCCGGCGAGCCTTCAACAGGCTCGTAGCTGCGATCTCTGTCGCGGCGAGGACGACGAGGCCGGCGAGGATCCCGACCGCGACGAGCAACCAGGTCGGCACGGCGAAACCGGCGGGCCGACGGTGCGCGACGCTCACCTGGGACTCGCCGGTCGTGCCGGACTGGACGCCCTCGAGCGGCGACTGCACGTTGGTCTGGAGCGGTGGCTCGACCCGGGCAGCTGGTGCAGCGGTCGGGTGCTGGGTCATGGGGACGGGGTGCGGTGGTCGGGAAGGAAGGAACGAGCTCCAGGCGAGCGGAACCCAGCCGAGGTGGGCGAGCGACACCTGGACCCACGCGTGGACGTCCCGGCCCTCGACGATGCCAGCAGTCCCGACCGCTGCGCCGAGCACGACCCGTGTCGGAATGCCGATCGAGTTCGCCATGAGGGCGAGCGCAGCCGCGTACTGCTCGTCGTCCCCGACGATCTCCGTCCCGACGAGGCCGCCTCCGGCGAGGAAGGACTGCAGCCGTCCCGTGCTCTCGCCCGGGAGCGACAGAGTCGGGTTGCCGCCGCCGTTGCTGTAGTAGCCGACGCTGCGGAGGTGTGTCGCGAGCGCGACGACTTTCTGCCAGGTTCCCGGCACCCCCGCCGTCCAGGCGCTCGCGTCGTGGACGAGGACTGCCGGCGCCCCCTCGGTGGGGATGGGTGAGCCGCCCGGCCCCGCAGCATCGAGCACGGCTGCGCTGGGGGTGGGCGGGAGCGTCACCTGCATCGTGTAGCGGTCACCCGGGGCGAGGAGCAGCGGTTCGGCAGCGGTCCCGGTGGCACGGTCGAAGAGGAAGGCCGAGGAGAGCACCGAAGCGCGTGGACCGTCGAAGTGGAGCTGTTCCGGCGTGCCGGCGAGGGGGACCCAGACCCCGCCGAGGGCGCCGAGCGTCACCGAGACGGTGCGCGCCGGCCCCGCTGCCGGCGGGTCGAGCCGGGCCCCCGGTCGGCGGAAGGCGTCGCCTGCGGTGCTGCCGGGTTGACCGGCGTCGAAGCCCCAGACGAGCCCGTCGTAGCTGTCCATCGTCGCGATCCGCACGAGCGTCCCTGGCGCCAGTCCGGTTGTCGTGAACAGGACCTGGTCGTACAGCGGGCTTCCCTGCACGTAGCGGCGGAAGCCGGCGAGAGGGCTCGGCTGGTCGCTCGCCTCGAAGGGCGGGAGGACGTAGCGCGAGAGGACCACCCGGGCATGGGCGGACGCGCCCGGCAGCAGCGGCCCGAGCGCACGCCCGCCGAGCGCGGCCGCTCCGACCAGTGCCGCCGCCACGACGCCTCGGCGGGTCTGGCGGCTCGACTTGGTGACCACGGAGCGGCGCCGTGCCTGGCGGAGCGCCACCCAGGCCACGGCGAGGCCGGCGAAGAGCGAGCCCTGGAGCAGGAGCGAGGTGGGCCGTGGCGGCCCGAAGAGGATCGCGAGCCCGAGCGCGAGCACCGGTCCCGCGAGGGGCGCGAGCCCGGAGCGCGTCCGGCTGCTGAGGCTCGACGCCGCAGCGCTCCCAACCAGTCCGAGGAGGAACGGGAGTGTGAGGAGGTTCGACGTGTTGCCGACCGGAGCCTCGAGGGTGAGCAGCTCCTTCCAGCCGTAGACGGCTGCATGGGCGAGGGCGACGAAGGTCGCAGGCGTCGTCAGCACGCCGCCGACGGTGGTGGCGGGCGCGGCGATCGGGCCGGCGAGGAGGAGGAAGCCGACTGCGCCGAGGCCGACCTCGGCGGCAACGGGGAGCCGCCAGTGCCGGGCCACGCCGGTGACGACGAGGCCGAGGACGATCCCGGCGATCCCGACCACGAGGTACCCGTTGCCCCCGTAGACGGAGCCGAGCCCGACGAGGGAAAGGGCGCTGAGCACCGCGGCGAAGGCGCCGTCGACGACCACGGGAGGCGGCGCTGCCCGGCCCGCGCGAGAGACGGGTTGGCGCAGGCGCACACCGAGCACGCTCATGCCGCGATCCCGCTCCGGAGCAGGCGCGCCAGGTCACCGAGCGCGCCCAGCTGGGCAACGGGTCCGCGCGCGCCGGTCCCGACGGCCGGTGGGGCGCCGGGGATGACCCGGATGGTGAGGACTCCGACCTCGGGCGCGAAGCGCGCGGCAGCCCGCCGGAGTGTCGCCCCCGACGCAGCCGAGCCGTCGATCACGATCGCGAAGCTGATGTCGGCGCCGCGGGCCGCCGCCCGCCCGGCGAGCGTCGCGAGGTCGGGGCAGCGCCCTTCCAGGCGGGCGCGAGCCAGGCTGTCCAGCAGGACGTGGGCGACGGTACCGGTGGCGGCCTGGTCGCCGGCGGCGAGCACGGTGCGCAGCTCGTCCCGGCTCGCCCGCCGCGCGATCGAGCCCGCGACGCCGAGGGCGACCTCGAACTCCTCGGGGTCGCCGTAGCTGTCGGGGCGACCGTCGACGACGACGCAGAGGGAGGAGCGCCGAGTGTCGAGGAACTGGCGTACCAAGAGGCGGCCCACCTTCGCGCTCGTCCGCCAGTGGACGTGGCGGCGGTCGTCGCCGGGCGCGTAGTCCCGCAGCGCGTGGAAGGCGAGGTCGCTGGTCGAGAGGTCCTTCGTCGTGAGCCCCTCCAGGTCGCGGAGGAGCCCGCTGCCGAAGGGCTCGAGTGCCACGGTACGGGGGTGGACGATGAGCTCGCAGCCGGCGCTGGCGGCGGCCTCGCGCCGGAACAGGCCCACCGGGTCCTCTCGCGCCGAGGTGGCCGGCCCGACCGGGATGATGCCTCGCCGGCTTGTCGGGACGACGAAGGGCTCGACGATCGTCTGTGCCGCTGCGAGGCCCGGGACGTCGAAGGCGACCGTCCCGTCGCCGACCGGCAGGTCGACCCGGAGCGGGCTGCTGCGACGGGAGGTCGGGTTGGTGATGGTGACCTGCCCTGCCGACGGTTCCCCCGCGGCCACGCGGGTCGGGTCGAGCCCGACCTCCACCCGGAGCGTGGCAGGCCGCAGCACGAACAGCGCCCCGGCCACGCAGAGTAGGAGGCAGGTGGCGGCGGCGACCATGAGCTCAGCCCAGCCGAGCCACCAACCGGCCACCCACGCCGCTGCACCGATCGCGAGGACGGCCCACCCGAGGGGCGTGACGACCCGGAGGCGTGCCGCGAGCGGGCCTTCCTGGCGGGGGGTCTGGGTGAGCCCCCGGAGGACCTGGCCGACCCCGCTCTGGGCTGAGGTGGCGAAGGTCGTGAGGCGGGCACCGAGGGAGTCCATCGGCCGGCCTACGCCGCCCGCTCCGCAGGCGGCTTCACCTCGGCGAGGATCTGCGTGATCACGTCCTCGACGCTGACGCCGTTGAACTCGGCCTCCGCGTCGAGGAGGAGCCGGTGGCAGAGGACCGGGAGCGCCAGCTCCTTCACGTCGTCGGGGATCACGTAGTTGCGGCCCTGGGAGGCCGCCCAGGTCTTCGCGGCCCGCACGTACGCGAGGCAGCCCCGGACGGAGATCCCGAGCCGGACGTGGCGAGCACGGCGCGACTCCTCGGCGAGGCGGCTGACGTAGCCGAGCACGGCGCGGTCCACGTGGACGAGGTCGGCCGACGCGGACATGTCCCGCGCCGCGGAGGCGGTGATCAGGGGGCTCACGCCCCTGGCGCGGTCGCGGTTCGCCGCGTCCGCGAGGAGGGCGAGCGTCGACTCGTGGTCGGGGTAGCCGAGGCTGGTCTTCATGAGGAACCGGTCGAGCTGTGCCTCGGGGAGGCGGTAGGTGCCGGCCTGCTCGATCGGGTTCTGGGTCGCGACGACCATGAAGGGCTGTCCCACCGAGTGGGCGACGCCGTCCACGGTGACCCGGCCCTCCTCCATCACCTCGAGCAGCGCGGACTGCGTCTTCGGCGAGGCGCGGTTGATCTCGTCGGCGAGCACGATCGTGGCGAAGATCGGGCCCGGGTGGAACTCGAACTTGCCCGCCCGCTGGTCGTAGATCGTGACGCCGGTGACGTCGCTCGGGAGCAGGTCGGGCGTGAACTGGATCCGGCTGCTCGTGCCCTGGAGAGTGTTGGCGAGGGACTTCGCGAGCGAGGTCTTCCCGGTGCCCGGGTAGTCCTCGAGGAGGAGGTGGCCCTCCGAGAGGAGACAGGTGAGTGCCAGGCGCACGACATGGGTCTTGCCGAGGACGGCCTGCTCGACGTTCGAGACCAGACGGTCGAACGCGCCGGCGAACCAGCTGGCCTGTTCGGGGGTCATGTCTTGCATCGGGGCTCCTCGTCCTCGGGGTTGTTCGTAGAGCTGTTCAGGGATAGGTCACCGTGTTCGACGTGACCCCGTGGATCTGGATGGCGACGGACTCCCCGGGGCCGTACAGACACCACCCATTCGTGTCGCTGCCGACGTCACCCGCGAAGGACTGGTTGGCCGAGGAGATGGTGATGGGCGACGAGGAGTAGTTGGGCCCCGGGTTGAAGATGCACGTCCAGCTATAGGAGCCCGTCGGGAAGTTCGAGACGCTGAACGCGAGCCAGTAACAGCCATCCGACAGCGAGGTGCAGCTGCCGGTCGAGGAGTACCCGGCTGGCCCCTGACTCGCGCTGATCGACGGGGGACAGGCCGCCGTGGTCTCCGTGACGGTGCTCGAGTTGGCACTCTGCTGGCCGATCGAGTCCACGACGTAGGCGTAGGCGGAGTGGGTCTGGCCACACCCGTAGGTGTCGGTCGTCGAGCCTGGGTTCGCGCCCTCGTTGGTGCAGCTCCCGTCGACGCACAGCACGTAGGAGGAGATCGGGAGGGTGTTGCCACCGCCGCCGCTCCAGGACCAGGTGATGGTGTTGCCACTGACGGAGCCGGTGACCGAGGGCGGGTTGGGTGGGCTGCAGACCTGGGTCGACGCCGAGGCGGTCGGTGAGTCCGGGCTCGTCTGGCCGACCGTGTCGACGACGTAGGCGTAGACGGAGTGGGTCTGGCTGCACCCGTAGGTGTTGGTCACCGAGCCTGGGTTCGGGCCCTCGTTGGTGCAGGTCCCGTCGATGCAGACCCAGTACGCTGCCACCGGGCGGCCGTTGTCACCGCCGCCGGACCACGCGAAGGTGATGTTGTCACCGTTCCCCGTCGCCGAGACGCTCGGGGCGTAGGGTGGACCGTAGGGGTCGACGGTCGCGACGTTCGACAGCGCTCCGCACTCGCCCGTCTCGTTGCACGCGCTCACGGTGACGGAGTAGGTGACCCCGTTCACGAGGTTCGGGATCTGCTCGGTCACGCTCTGGCCGGGGCTCCCGGGGCTCGCCCAGCTCCCCGTCAGCGCGCTCGCACCCCCGGTCGCGACGTAGTTCACCTTGGAGATCGACGAGCCGTGCGCGGCGGGCAGGGTGAAGGTCGCGTTCGCGACCGTGTTGCCGGGAGCGACCTGGAGGTCGGTGACCGCAGCGGGGATGCCGGCCGCCACGATCGGGGGAGACGAGGCGCCGCTGGTGGCCGACGTCTGCCCCTGCTGGTTGGTCGCCCGCAAGGTGTAGGTGTAGCTCGCGCCGTCGTTCACGATCGGACCGAAGGTCGCACAGAGGGAACCTCCGCTCGAGCAGGTCCCACCCGTGGTCTCGCTCGAGACGGGCGCCCCGTTGCGCAGCTCGGTGACGACGTAGTGGGCGCAGGGCTGCGCGTCGTTGCAGTTGCCGATCGCCGGCCAGGAGACGGTGATCGTGGTCGTGGTCTGGTCCGGGGAGACGGCACCGGCAGCGGTGGGCGTGGCCGGTGTGGCCGGCGTGCCGTGGGCGTAGACCGCGTTCGACGGCGCGGACGTTGGGCCGGGGCCGACGGCGTTGTGGGCGACGACCGTGAAGACGTACGGGCCGATCGCGTTGGCGAGGCCGGTCCAGGTGAGGGAGGTCTGGCCGCCACCCACCTGGCGGCTCGCGCCGCCGGAGGGCGAGGGCGACACGGTCACGGTGTAGCCCGTGATGGGCTGGCCATTGTCGTTCGGGGCGGTCCAGACGACCCTCGCCTGGGTGTCGCCGCCGGTTGCGACGACGCCCGAGGGCGCCGCCGGCACCGAGCGCGGGCTGGAGGTGACCGGGGGCGAGGCAGGTCCCGTCCCGACCGGGTTCACCGCTCGCACGGTGAAGGTGTAGGCGTGGCCGTTCGTGAGCCTGGTCCAGGTGTAGGAGGTGCCGACTGCGGTCCGGGTGCTGCCACCCATGCTGACGAGGTAGTGGTCGACCGCTGCGCCGTTGCTCGCCGCCGCGGTCCACGAGAGCGCCACCTGGTCGTTGCTCGGGACGCCACTGAGCCCGCTCGGTGCCCCGGGCAGGCCGAGGACCTGGACGGTGATGGTCCCGGTGACGTAGCGGTCCGGCCTGGCCCGACCCTGGTCGCTCACGACGAGCGCAAAGGTCGTCACGCCGCGCGCCTCCCGAGCCGGCGTGATCCGCACCGTCCCGCCGGCGAGGGAGACCGTCGCCGGGTCGCCCGAGGTCCTCGTCACGGAGATCGCCACGATGTCCGGCTTGGCGAGAGGGCTCGTCACGTACTGGGCGAGGTCGATCGTGGCGGTGTGGCCAGCCTGGACGCCCGGCACGTCGATTGCCGAGACGCTCGCCGGCGGGGCTTCGACCACCTCGACCGGGAGCCGAGTCGAGGCGATCGCGCCTGCGCCTGCGACGCCGATGGCGAGCACCCCCGCCTGGCCTCCTCGCGCCCCCGAGCCCGCCAGGAGGGCGAGGGTCCGCCCGACTGCCCCCGGAGCCCAGGCGAACGACACGTCGCTCGGGCGCTGGACCCAGGTGGCGGTGAAGTCCACGCTCGCCGGGTCGGTCCCCGGCGGGGTCCAGACCTGGCAGACGCTGGTGATGGTCGCGTCCTCGGTCGAGCCGCCCTCGGTCAGGGGGAGCGGGGTGGTGGGACAGCGCACGATCGGGGTCGGTTTGCCGACCTGGACGGGGATGGTGAGGGTCGCGGTCACCGCCCCCGGAGCCGAGAGGCTCGCTGCGTCGATCACCTGGACGACGAGGGCGCCGGGTCCGACGAACCCGCGGGCGCCCGTGAGGGTGACCGCGGTGTTGCTGTCGACTCGGGCGGCGAGCCCTCCCGAGGGGGAGGCGACTGCGGCGGCGGTGGTGGTGACCCGGAGCGGGTGGCCGGGATCGCTCACGTAGGAGGAGAGGTCGACCGTGACGCTCCCCCCCTCGGGCACCTGGATCGTCTTGCCCGGTCGGAGCCTCGGGCCGGCGGAGACCCCGGGGACGTAGACGACACCGACCGCGGTCGCCCCGGTCGTCGTGCTGCGGACGACGTAGGGGATCGCCCGAGGCCCGCTGCCGACTGGGAGGACGAGGTCGGCGCCTGCGGTGGCGACGCCGGCGGCCGTCGAGCCGACCAGGCGCAGGTCCCCCGGTCGCCCGCCGGGATCGGCGTCGTGGGCGAGCACGTCCACTCGGATCGTCCGCGTACCCGCTGGCGGTGGAGCCGGGAAGTAGTCGGCTGCGACGGGCGGGATCCGGTAACCGGGCTCGGAGCGGACCACGACCTCCGCGAGGGAGGGTGTCGAGGTCCCGTCGGTGAGCCCGTAGGCGATACTGAGCGGGGCGGCACTGCGTGGCGCGACGGCAACCAGGTCGGTCCCGGACGGGCCGGTGAGGTGCGCCACCGAGGAAGCACCCGGGTCGGTCCGGCTGAGCGGCAGGACGCGCACCTGGTCGCCGGGTGCCGTGATCGCGCCCTGGAGCAGTGCCACGTCGACCTCGGCGCCCGGGGCGGCGGTCGCGAACTGGTCCACGGCCACCGGAGGCTCCGGCGGCACGGGCGGCGTGACGCCGACCTCGACGACGGCGTCGGCGGTCTGGCCGGAAGGGTTCTCGACCTGGTAGGTGAAGCGGTCCGTCCCCCCACTGAACCGACCGGCTGCGCTCGTGGTCACGGGGTAAGCCTGGTAGGTGATGCTGTTGGCGGTCGTGGCGAGGATCCGACCGAGCTGTGGCGGGCTGGTGATCCCGGTGAGCGTGACGCTGTCCCCATCCGGGTCCACGCCGCTGGTGGGGATCGGGATGGTCACCGTGCCGCCCGCAGGGACCCGAGCGTCGACTTGCGAGGGGTCCGGGGGAGCGTCGTACGCCGGCGTGTCGGGGATGATCGTGAAGTAGGTATGCCCGGTCGTCTCCTCGCCGCTCTGTGACTCGACCAGGTAGGAGGCCGTGATCGCCTCCGGGGCAGCGAGGTGGGAGCCGGGCGGTGCCTCGTAGCGGAGCTCCCCCCCGGAGATCGAGGCAGCCCCGAGCCCACCGGGGGCCATCGGGGTGCCCGCGTTCGTGGGCGCGAGCTGGACGGCGTTCGGCGTCCCGCCTGGCGAGAGGAAGACGGCCTCTCCGTCGGGGTCGCTCGCAGCCGCGAGGACCGGCACGCCGACCTCCGCGCCCGCCCGGACGGTCGCGTAGGTGGCGGTGACCACCGGCGGTGACGGCGGGAGGGCTGGCGCCCAGAGGGCGGTGACCTGTCCGGTGACCGGCGGCGTCACGCCGTTCGTCGCCTCGTAGGTGAGCACCTGATGCGGTGGTGGATCGCCGCTCACGGCGACGATGCGGAGGAACTTGCCCTGCTCGATGGTCGCCTGGAGGCTGGGTGGGGTGCTGACGCTCACCACGGTGAGCAGGCCGCCCGCGGGATCGTAGTCGTTCGCGAGCACGTTGATCGTGGTCGCGAACTGCCCGTGCAGGGTCACGCTCGTCGGGACCGTCACCGGCGCCGGCGGGGTCCCTGGCGGGAGCACGGCCTGGACCAGGATCGGCGTCGGCCGCGAGAGGCCCGCGCCATAGGCCGCGCGGTAGGAGAGGAGGAAGGTTCCCGCTCGGGCCGCAGTGAGGGTGAGCTGGCCGGTGGAGAGGTTCGTCGCGACCCCGAGCCCTGTCGTCGGCGCCACCGGCCCGGCGAGGGAGAGCGTCGCGCTCGGGCGGCTCGGGTCCGCTCCGAAGACGTCGTTCGCGAGCGGCGAGAACACAGTCGGTTTGCCGACGAGGACCCGCACGGCGGAGGGCACCGCGATCGGCGGGTAGACGCCCAGGTCACCCCGACCGAGGACGACGAGGTGCAGGCTGCTCGTGGCCGGGCGGGTGTAGCCGTTGGTGACGTGGTACGTGATGGTGACCGCTGTGTTGGTCGCAACCGACGGGGCCGTGTAGGTGATGAGCCCGTCGCCGGTCCAGCTGAGTTCTCCGAGGCCGCTCGGGACGGAGGCTGACGCGAGCGAGAGCGCGTCGTTGTCCCGATCCCGCCAGTTCCCGAGGACCTGCATCAGCACCGTCGCACCGGAGACGACGTGGCTCCCGACCAGGGGTGGAGCGAGCAGCGTCGGCGAGGAGGTGGCGGTCGACGGCGTGACGGTGACCGGTCCGGTGGCGGTGTGCCCGAAGCCGTCCACGACCTCGTAGTCGAACGTGACCGGGGCGTGGGCTCCCGGAGCGAGTGTCAAGATCACACTCTGGGCGTTCGGCGTGATCGCGAGGGAGAACCCGGGGCCGCTCGCCGGCGAGACGCCGAGGATGGAGAGGATGCTCCCGCGGGGGTCGCTGTCGTCGTCGAGGAGGTGCAGGACGGACTGACGACCGGGGCGTGCGAAGAGCGGCGGGTTGTGCAGCTTCGGTCGCCCCGAGCTCGACGCCGACGAGCGCGCCTGGTGACGCGCTGCGTGCCGACTGTTCGGGCTGAGGCTCTCGATCACGCGCAGCCACGCCGAGCCCGCGAGGACCCGGGCTGGCCGGCCCTCCACGGTCCATGCCGCCCCGTCGGCCGTGTCGTTCAGGAGGATCTCGTTGTTGTTCACCCGGAAGACCGGCTGCGCGAGTGCGCTGCCGGCGCCGCCTGGCAGCGGTCCTTCGAAGCGCGGCCCCGATGTGCAGACCTGGGCGGCCTGGCCCGGGGAGCCTGCCCACGCGCCGTAGGCACACCCGTCCAGGCGGACTGGCGCCGCGGGTACGCCGGCCGGAGCGGACGCGAGCAGGGTCGGCGGACCGCCGCGGATCGGGATCGCGTAGAGGGCCGTGCTCGTGGCGGCGAGAACCGACTTCGCCGCCGGTCCGGGCTGCTGGAGCACGACATCCGGGCCCTGGTTCGCGGACCCGGGGAGCGTGGTCGTGACGCCGGTGTCCGGGAAGAGGACGACGTGCTCCGCGGCGTTCAGCACCACCGGGACGGTGCCGACCGTGGTGAGCCCCACCGAGCTCAACGGCTCGGCGAACGTCGTCGTCCGTGGAGCCGCGAAGCCCTCCTTGCTCACGGCGAGCTCGAGGAGCTGGCGACGCGACGCGACGAAGACGTCCCCAGCGCTGTCCACGGCGAGCGCAGCCCCGCCCGGAAGGGTCGCAGTCGGCTTTCCGGTCGTGACGAGCCCCGCTAGGGATGCCACCGGTCCCGGGCCGACGCTCGCGGCCCAGAGCTTGGCGGGCGCGGTGGGCGTCGCGGGCTCCAGGATCGCGGCCACCGAGCCGCCGAGCGCAACCTCGGCCCCGGCAGTGAAGGTCACACCGCCTGCACGATCCGGTGCTCCCGTGGCCACGTCCACCGGGTAGACGACGCCGCCTTGGATGTCGATCGCCAGGACCAATGTGCCTTGCTGGCGAACGTCGAGGTTGTAGGTGCCGGTGAGCGTCTTGGACGGGGTCGCGAACGCCGTCTGGAGCTGGCCGATGGGGACGTTGAACTCGCCGAAGCTCCCGGGCGCGCCACCGCCTGGCGCATCGTTCACGAGCCAGACACCGCCGTCGTTTGCGGTGACGTGGTTGGCAGGGAACCCGTTCGCGCTCACGGCAGCGAGCACTGCCGCCACCGTGACGGTGGCGAGGAGAACAGTCGACGTCGCGCGGCTCCTCAGGGCGCTTCCGAGTTGGTCGAGGAGCGGGTGGTGTCCCGCCGTGGCCACGAGTCGCTACGGCTCCCGCACTGGGCGTGCCCAGCGATTCGAACGTTCCACCCGTTGGCAGTACATGTGCGCAAACTTTGCCACGCCCGTGCGATTTGTCAAGTGGGACGCGCGACCCAATTCGAGGAGAGACGAGCGAGAGATGCCTCGGCCGGCGCCCTGCCGTCGGAGGAGGGGGGCTCGGTGGGGCGGCGGGCTCCAGGCGATCAGGAGGTGCAGGCGGGCTGCGACTGTGTGACCTCGACGTTGTCGTCGACTCCGACCTCGACCTCGACGCAGGTCTTGTCCTTGTTGGAGACCGAGAGCACCACGGAGTTGGTGCTGGCCGGGTGCCACGCCGACTGGCCGACGAGCCGCCAGGCGAAGTCCTCGCCGGCACGGGGGTCGGGTTCGCTCCAGGAGAAGCGAGCTCGGCCGCCGGCGAGCGCGACAACGTTCACCACCGGGGGGGCAGGCGCCAGCGCGAGCGTCGGCGCCGGGCTGGTCACCGGCGGCGCAGTTCCCTGCTGGCGCACGTGACGGTGGCCCCCCAGGGTCACGGCGGCAACGCCGGCCAGCACGACCACGACTGCGACGCCGGCAGCGACGGCTGTCCCTCGTCGCTTGCGCCCCCGAGACGTCTCGGCCGTCGGTCCCGAGACCTGCTCGTCGCCGCGTCCGGCGGCGTTCGCGGCCGCCCCGCCTACACCGCCCATCCCACCCGTCGACGCCGGGGAGCTCGGGGTGTTCGGGCGACGGATGGTGCGGTCCCCGTCGAGATCCGCTGTGGAGGAGGCTCCGGGGAAGCGGGCGGCGGGTGAGGACGGGTGAGGCGCCGGGGCGACTGGTGCCAGCGGTGGCGTGAGCGCATCTCGGGACCCCCGCGCGGCGTGGTCGGAGAAGGTGACCTGCGCCGGGCGCCGGCGGGTCTTCAGCTCGTCGTCCGTGCCGAGCAGCCCTGGTGGCGGCGGTCGGAGCGGGCTGGGCGGACTGCCGCCGAGCCCGGGTGTCGCATGGGCGACCGCTCCGCTCTCTGCGGCTCCTCCGGCTGCGCCCCCGTCGCTCCCCGCCGTGCCGGAGCGGTCCGCTGGCTCGGTCGCCACCGCCGACGTGTCCGCGAGGAGGGCGAGCGGGGTCTGCGCCCAGCCGAGCTCCGCTTCGATCACCTGGAGCGAACGGGCGAACTGGAGCGCGCTCGGCGGCCGATCACCGGGTGACTTCGCCATCGCCTGGGCGAGCAGCAGCTCGAGCGCTGCCGGCACGTCCTGGCGGCCGGTCCGCGGGGGTCGCTCCCCGTGGATCCTGCGCATCATCGCCATGTACGAGTTGTCGCCGCCCGGGACCTCGAACGGTGACCGACCGACGAGCGCCGTCCAGAGCGTCGCGCCGAGGGAGTACACGTCGGTGGCGCGATCTCCGGGCGAGTTCCCGTAGACCACCTCGGGAGCCGCCCAGGGGATCGAGAGCCCTTCGGCCTGCGCTTCGTCCGCAGTGGCGACGTTGGCCGCAATCCCGAAGTCGGTCAACCCGGGCTCGCCGTACTGGCTGGTGAGGATGTTGTGCGGCTTGATATCACGATGCAGGATCCCCGCGCGATGCGCGGTCTCGACAGCACACGCGATGCGGACGCCGATCTGGAGCACCTCGGCGACGGAGAGCCGCTCGGTCCGTGCACGCTCCGCCAGGTTCGGGTTCGGGTAGTAGCGCATGACCAGGTACGGGCGGTCGTCCGCCGTGACGCCGGACCGGAAGACCTGGACGATGTAGGGGTGGTCACCGAGCGCCGCCATGGCGTCGGCCTCGAGGGAGAACTGGTGGCGGGCCAGCGGGGAGAGCCGCTCGGCGAAGAGGACTTTCACCGCAACGGGCATGCGTGGACTCGACTGGTTGTAGAGGAACACCTCGGCGGAGCCTCCGCGTCCGAGGCTCCGCACCAGGTCGAGGCCAGGGAGCTCGGGGCCGGTGCTCGGTGCGGCATGGCCTGCCCGGGCGCTCACGATGCCCCCTCGAAGACGATCGTGAACTGATCGGCGAGGGTCAGCGAGGTCCCGGGCTCGACGAGTGTGGGCTCGTTCGGACGGAGGCGTTCTGCGGAGGCACCGGGACGGGCGATCGTGGTTCCGTTCGTCGAGTTGAGGTCTGTGACCAGGACGTGCCATCCCTCGAGGCGAACCTCGAGGTGCGTCCGGGAGATCTCCCCCTCCGGGCTCGCGACCTTCACGGCGTGCGCCGTCTCCCCGTCGACGAGCCTGCCGGGCTTGGGCTCCCTGCCGATGATCGCGCTCCGGTCCAGCACGATCGGGTCGCCCCCCGGGAGCCGGAGCACGCCGAGCACGGGTCTCGGGATCGTGACGGGGGTGCGATCCTCGATCTCGGCCCCACAGACGCGGCACCGTTCCTGCTGGACCGGGTTCGGGTGGGCATGGAGGCAGTGCACCGCCTGCACTGTCGGTCCGAGGATCGGCGGGCGGGAGGCCACGGCGGGGGCGTTGGTCATCCGCGGCGCCCGAGTGACCGTCAGTTCGAGGTCTGGCTCCGAGGCAGTGCCTGTCGCGTCGAGTGTGGTCTGGTCGAGTGTGGTCTGGGGCCGAGCTGTCGCCCACGGCACCGACTCGATCATGCCGCTGGCCCCGACCTGTCGGGGGTGTGCTGCCGGCTGTGGGGGCGGGACGGCGAGGGGTGGGCCAACCGGTGCTGACGCCGCGAGGAGCGGTGTCGCCGGGACCGGCGGTACCCCCCGGGGCGTCGTTGCAGGAGGAGGAGAGCCTGGGAGGGAGTGGGTGGGCTCGGGCGTGGGAGAGGTGCCTGGTCCCCTGACGACGGTCGAGCGATCGTCGGGGGGCTCGTCGCCTGCGGGGGCGACGTCAACGCGGCCCTCGACGAGTGGCTGTTGGACTGCTCCGGTTGCGCTGGCCGGCAGGCTGACGATGGCCGCACCGCCGAGCGTCGCGTCGCTCTCGAGCGTGCGGACTGCTGCGTCCTCCACCGTGCGCATCACGGTGTCGCCGAAGAGGTAGTCGTAGCTCGTCACCGGCCCGACATCGCCGGCGCCGGCCACGAGCGGCGGCATGGCGTGTCCTCCGTCCCCGGCCCTCTCGTCGAGTATCTCTGGTCCCGCGTCCGTCTCTGGTCCCGCGTTGCCCCCTGTGGCCGCCGCCGTCGCTTGCCCGCTACCGGCCGTGGGCGCGACGGGCGTGTCGCCGGCGTTCGGCTGCTCCACGACGCTCGCGACTGGGTCACGCTCGCCGGGGGTGCTCGCCGCGGGTGCTGCGTCCGGGGTTGGCTCCACAACCGGCTTGCTCGAGCTGGCTCCTGTGGCGTCGGGGCCGCTCGGATCGCGAGCTGCCGTGACGGCGCCTCGGCCAGGGGCGGTGGTCGTCCAGCGGATGGACAGCCCGCTCGCTGGGACGACGCCTGCCGTCAGGGGGAGCTCGAGTTGCCCAGCTTCCTCGGAGACGCACAGCTGCAGGTCCTCGGGCGTGTTTGCCAGGGCGAACGCAGCCCAGCGGACGGCCGGGGGGCACCGCAATCTCACGGGAGATCCGCCTCCGGTGGGTCCCGTCGCGCTGCGCCTTGGCGCAGGGCTGGCCGTCGGGTCGTCGTCTGCTGTGCTCGGCCTTCGCTCGCTCACCGGCTCTCCGCTCACCGGGCCGTCATCGCTGCTTCCGAGCACCGCAGTAACGTCTCCAGCGAGTACGACGGAGACGCCGAGCCCGGCTGTCGTGACGAGTCCGAAGCCTCGACGCACGTC
>JAJYWE010000020.1:21949-27357 GCA_021791675.1 Actinomycetes bacterium
CGCTCACCGGCTCTCCGCTCACCGGGCCGTCATCGCTGCTTCCGAGCACCGCAGTAACGTCTCCAGCGAGTACGACGGAGACGCCGAGCCCGGCTGTCGTGACGAGTCCGAAGCCTCGACGCACGTCCCTTGCAACCGCGGTCGTCAGGCTGTCCAATCCACTCCCGCTGTCGTCGGCCCGCAGGAGCGTCCATAGGGAAGCAACGACGGGATCGGACGGCTCGACGTCGAGCAGTGCCCAACCCCCGGACCCTGCCATTGCGACCCAGGTCCCGGAGCGATAGGTGACGGTGATGGTGTCGCGCTCAGCCGGCATGGTGGCGTCTCGGGAGTGTGTCCTCCTCTACCTGGTCGGTTGCGCGTGCCCCCGGTCCGTCCACGACGATGACCGTCACGTTGTCGTGCCCACCGGCCCGAACTGCACGCTGCACCAGCTCGGCGGCAGCCGCCTCGGGGTCGGCGAGGTGGAGGAGGCAGTCCGCGATCTCCGTGTCGTCGATCTCCCGGGTCAGCCCGTCCGAGCAGACGAGGAAGCGCTCGCCGTCGACCGGTGGGAAGATCCACGAGTCCGGGACGGGTGCCGGCACCGTCCCGAGCGATCGCGTGATGACGTTCCTCCCGGCGTAACCGAGCGCCTCCTCGCGGCGCATCATCCCCCGCTGGACGAGCTCTTCGACCTCGGAGTGGTCGACGGTGAGCTGGGTGAGCTGGCCTCCCGCAAGGCGGTAGACGCGAGAGTCGCCGACGTTGAAGACCATCCAGTGCTCCTCGCCGGCCGCGTGCACGAGTGCGAGGCCGGCGACCGTCGTGCCCATGCCGGCCCACTCGGGGTGTGCCGCGGCGCCATCGAGGATCGACTGATTGCCCGCGGCGAGTGCTTCCAATGCGTCCTGGACGCTGATCGACTCCTCCCCGGCCAGTGATGCGAAACTGGCCAGTGCCAGCCGGCTCGCGACCTCACCTGCGGCGTGGCCGCCCATGCCATCGGCCACGACGAACAGTGGCGGGGTCGCGAGCAAGGCGTCCTCGTTCACCTCGCGGACCCGTCCGCAGTCGGTTGCGGAGCCCCAGCCGATCGGGCTCACGGCTGGGTGGTGTTGCCGTCGAGTGAGCCCATTCCGAGAGTGTGGCACGACGGCGCCGTCTCGACCACTGCGGCGACACCTGCCAGCTTGGGCTCGAGAAGCGCAGCGAGCCCTCCCGGATTGGCCTCGACCACTACGACGAGTGTCGTCCGGCCCCCTTGCGCTCCCGTTGCTGTCCGGGCCGAGATGCCACCCGCCACCCGCCACCCGCCACCCGGCACCCGCCACCCGGCTGCGGCTGATCCTGAGTTCGCGCTGGGGCTGGCAGGGGTCTCCGGTCGGTAGCTGGAAGCGTGCAGGTCCGTGGCGAACCCGGCTCCCGCCCCGCTCGGGTCCAGCCGGCCGAAGCAACACCGGCTCCTCCATCCGATTGGTGAGGCACGTCGAGCACCCCGTGGGAACGGCGGCGCGCTCTGCGGCCGCGCCGGCGCCCGTGATCGGGGACATGATGCTCTGGCACGGGGGGTGCCCGGGAGCGCGAGCGCATCGCTTGGCGCGAAGACCTCTGCGGGACGCGACCGGGTCCCCGCTGGGCACCTGCCCGCCGCAGCACCAGCTGCGCTCGCGGTCGGTCGCCACAGCCACCAGGAGGGTGAGAACGGGGCTCCACGATCCGCCACGACCCCTGCCGGTGCTGCTCGAGTCTCGATGACCCCGCCCGCTGACGCATCACGGCCGACGGCCACCGCCTGCTCCACTCCGGAGCGGGTGCTCGAGGCGGTGGTGCCGGCCCGCAGGGACGGCGGGAGCGTCTCCACCGAGCGACGCGTTCGGCCAGGGGCCACCGGGTGGGAACCCGGCGACCGTCCACCGCTTCGATGGAACGGCCCCAACCGTCTGGGATGCAGGAGCTGGCGAGCGAGCTCGGTCACTCCGAGACCGCCTTCGTGCCCCCCGCCGGTGAGCGTCTCTTCCTCCTTCGGTTCACATCGGTCAGTGATCCCCGCTGCGACCGCTCCCGCCGATACCGCTCGCCGCGGCCTCGTTCCGGGACCTTGGTGAACTCCGCTCCACCTGCCGTCGGTGGTCTGAAGGTGGTGACAGCAACTCTTCATCTGCTGTTCGCCCACACGCCGTCTCCAGGCAGCTGGGAGGAAAGCTCGTGGTCGCTGGCCGTATCTACGTTGCCTGACGGCAGCGGTGATCGAGGGTGCACCTCGAGGCCTCGCTGCCGGGCTCGGGTCGTGAGCTGCCCCGACAACCGAGAGACGGACGGTGCAGCTCGGCTCGGGGAGCACGGCGAGAGGGAGGTGGGTGTGGCGAGCGTGGGGCTTCGGGCAGTCAACAAGTACTACGGGAGCGATCACGTAGTGAAGGACGTCGACCTGGACGTCTGCGAGGGCGAGTTCGTCGTGCTGCTCGGTCCGTCCGGGTGCGGGAAGACGACGACCCTCCGGATGGTCGCCGGGCTCGAGCCCCTCTCCTCGGGGGAGCTCCGCTTCGACGGCCGCCTGGCGAACGATGTGCCGGCCGAACGCCGAGACGTCGGGATGGTCTTCCAGAACTACGCCCTCTTCCCCCACATGACGGTCAGCGAGAACCTCGCCTTCGGGCTCCGCTCCCGCGGCGCGCCCAAGGCGGAGGCCGAGCGCCAGGTACGAGAGGTCGCCGACCTCCTCGGACTCGAGGCCGTGCTGACCCACCGCCCGCGGGCCCTCTCCGGCGGGCAGCGCCAGCGAGTGGCGCTCGGGCGGGCGATCCTGAGGAAGCCCGCCGTCTTCCTGATGGACGAACCCCTGTCCAACCTCGATGCCAAGCTCCGAGAGCGGATGCGAACGGAGCTGCGCCAGCTGCATGCCCGGCTCGGGGTCACGACGCTCTATGTCACCCATGACCAGCAAGAGGCATTGACGCTGGCGAACCGCGTCGTGGTCATGCACGAGGGGCGAGTTCGCCAGTTCGGCACCGCGGCCGAGCTGTACGCGAAGCCGGCGGACACCTTCGTCGCCGGTTTCGTGGGCTCGCCGGGCATGAACCTGTGGACGTCGTCCTGGGACTCCCGGCAGGACGGCGTGCACCTCGCCGCGGGGCTGCGGCTCCCGCTGGCCTTCGCCCCCATGCTCGCGCGGGTCGGCGGGGCCGTGACCGCCGGCATCCGCCCGGAGCACCTCAGGCCCGTCGGCGGTGGCACTGCGGCGAGATCCGACGCAACCGTCTCGTGCACGGTCGACGCCGTCGACGACATGGGCAGCCACCTCCACGTACGTGGAACGCTGGACGGTGCGGAGAGCCGTGAGGTGGTCCTGCGCCTCGACACCGGGCCGAAGCCCCGCCGGGGCGAGCTCCTCTCCCTGGCTGCGCCTGCGACCGCGGTCCACCTCTTCGACGCCGAGAGCGGGGCGCGTCTCGACGTCCCTTCTGACGTTCCCCGAGGCGAGCTCGTCGGCGACGGAGGGCGGAGGTGAGCGTTCGCGACGCCGCACCGTTGCCGCTCGAGGTCGGGGCGCGCAGTCTCACGGAGCTGGACGGGCCGCCGGCAGGCAAGGAACGTGTCCGGGCCGCGGCGCGAAGGATCTCGGACCGGCTCGTCGCGTACGGCATGGTGCTCCCTGCGGCCGCGGTCTTCCTCGTCTTCTTCTACATTCCGGCTGGCTTCCTCGTGTACATCGCGTTCTTCCACTGGAGCATCCTCTCCTCGGCGACGAAGTTCGTCGGGCTCCAGAACTTCCGCGTTCTCTTCGCCCAGCCACTCTTCCTCCACTCCCTCCTCACGAGCGCGTACTACACGCTCGTGATGATCCCGGCGACCGTCTTCCTGTCCCTGGGGATCGCCCTGCTCCTGCGTCAGGGGATGGCAGCCAGACGAGGCGCTTTCTGGCGGGGTGCAGTCTTCCTCCCTCACGTCACTCCGGTCGTCGCAACCTCGATCATCTGGGTGTGGATCTTCAATCCCCAGTTCGGCCTGGCGAACTTCGTGCTCACGTCGCTTCACCTGCCTGCGCTCGGCTGGCTGGAGAGCCCCACATGGGCGTTGCCCGCCGTGATGATCGACTCGCTCTGGCACTCCCTCGGCCTCTACGTCATCATCTTCGTTGCCGGACTGACGAACGTGCCCACGGAGCTGCTCGAGGTCGCCCGGATGGAGGGGGCGAAACAGTACCGGACCTTCCGGCGGATCATCTGGCCACTGATCTCGCCAACCACCTTCTTCGTCGTCGTGCTGGCAACCGTGAACAGCTGGCAGGCCTTCTCGCAGATCTACACGATGACGGGTGGTCCTCACGGTGGCGCCGGAGGCCCCGCCTTCGCCACCACGACCGACGCACTCCTCGTCTACCAGACGGCGTTCATCTATGAGCATTTCAGCCTCGCCGCTGCGATGAGCCTGATCCTCTTCGGGATCATCATCACGCTCACTGCAATCCAAAAGTTCATCTCCGACCGGGCGGTGTTCTACCGATGAAGTCCCTCACCATCAGCTCCACTGCTCCCAGACCCGCGGCCGTGCCCGGGTCCTCGGCGGCCGGGAGCGGCAAGCGCCCACCCAGACAGCAACGAGAGCGACTCACCTTCGGTCGCCTGGTCCACAACGCTGGGCTCGTACTCGTTGCCACGATCTTCGCTTTCCCGCTCTACTGGGTGCTCGTGACGGCGTTCAACAGCCGTGGCGGCGTCTTCACGCTCCCACCGAACTTCCTCCCCGCGTTCCATACCGGGGCCTTCACCTACGTCCTCCTCCACACGAGCTGGCTGCGGTACATGTTCAACACGGTTCTCATTGCGGGCTCGACCGTGGTTCTGGTGGTCATAACGTCCGCGATGGCGGGGTACGCATTGGCGGAGCTCACCTTCCGAGGATCGACGTTCTTCTTCCTCATGACAGTCGGTGTCATGATGCTCCCGACCCAGGCGCTGCTCGTACCTCAGTACGACATCGCGCTTCGCCTCCACCTCCTCGACAGCTTCGCCGTTCAGATCCTTCCGTTTGCTGCGAGCACGATGGGTGTCTTCCTCTTCAGACAGTTCTTCAAGAGCATTCCGCGGACGTACTGGGAGGTCGCACGCCTGGAAGGGGCCGGCCACTTCCGGTTCATCCGGAAGGTGGCGCTTCCGCTCGCCAGGCCGGCTGTGGTGACCGTGGTTCTCCTCACCTTCATCACCTCCTGGAACCAGTTCCAGTGGCCCTTGATCATGACGACCTCCCACTCGGTCCAGCCGATCGAAGTGGCGCTGAGCCACTACATGCAGACATTCGAGGCGAACTGGCGCAAGCTCACGTCGGCGGTGCTGCTCGCGCTCGCCCCGATCGTCGTCGTGTTCGTCCTCCTCCAGCGCCACATCGTGGCCGGCGTTGCCGGACGTGATGCCGGCCTCAAGGAGTAG
>JAJYWE010000020.1:27457-32225 GCA_021791675.1 Actinomycetes bacterium
TCCCGACACGAAGTCCCGACACGAAGTCCCGACACGAAGTCCCGACACGAAGGAGAGCTGACCTCATGCGCGCGATCCCGTCCCGACCGAATGACGCTCGTCACCCAACTGGGCCGAACTGGACCCCAGGGGCTCCACGGGAGCGGGTGGTGCAACCCGATCAGGGCCGGCGAAGGCGGCGCCTGGCTTCACTGGGCGGCGGATGCAGCGTGCTCGCGCTGCTGCTCGCCGCCTGCGGATCCACGTCGCCAGCGGCGGCCAAGACCAGCAGCTCCGCGGTGGGCGGCAGCGCTGGCGCCCCGGTGACCCAGGTGACGCTGTGGGAGTCGCACAACGGTGGCCCGGTGGGTGGGGCCATGACCGCCCTCGTCTCGAAGTTCGACGCGACGCACCCGAAGGTCCACGTGTCCATCGTCGTGACGAAGGCGTCCTCGAAGCTGTTCGCCGCGGTTGCGGCTGGTGACCCCCCGGTCCTGGCGGAGATCAGCCACTACGACGGGCAGTTGGTGAAGGGCGGCGCGCTGGTCCCCTGGAACAGTTTCTTCCGGGGGAGCACCGAAGTCTCTTCGTCCAGCTTCGTCCCCGTGGCGTGGAAGAACGGTGACGTCGGTGGCCAGCACTACCGTCTCGAGGCCGACCTCAAGCTGTCCGAGGTCTTCTACAACAAGTCGCTCTTCGCCAAGGCGGGGATCACGTCGGCACCGTCCACGTGGGCACAGCTGGCCGCGGACGCCGCCGCCGTCAAGGCGAAGCTGCCTGGTGTGATCCCGCTCGGTTGGAAGAACTCCTCGGCACACGAGCTCCCCGCGTTCCTGAGCGACGGCGGGACGCTGCTGAAGGGCGGCAACGCTGTCGGCACCGCGGTGGCCTTCGACACCCCAGCGGCAAAACAGTCGTTCTCGTACTTCCGGAACCTCTACGCCGCCGGCCTCATGCAGATCCACCACGGGACGACGCTCCGCGAGGACTTCGGTGCCGGCAAGATCGCCATGATCGACGGCACGTCCGCGGGCTACCAGAAGGCGCTGCTCGCGGCGGACGGGAAGTTCGCCGTCGGCGCGTTCGTGGAGCCTGCGGGGTCGACCGGCCACGCCGCGAACCTCGGCCAGGGACTGGGCTTCGTCCTGCCGAAGGGCCACACGAGGACCCAGGACGAGGCTGCCTGGACGTTCGTGCAGTGGTGGTTCGCGCCGGCGCAGCAGGCCTACTGGGCCGAGCAGACGGGCTTCGCACCCGAGACCCGCGCCGGCATTGCCGCCGTTCCTGCGGCCTTCCTGCGTACCCACCCGGGTCTGGTCGCCACGATCGCCGCAGCAACGTCTCCGTACACCGTGGCCCGGCCCGTGAGTGACCGGTATGCGGAGGTCCAGGCGGCGCTCGACACGGCATGGTTCAACGCGGTGACCGGGAGGCAGTCGGTCAGCTCCGCGCTCAGGACTCTCCAGCAGCAAGGAGACTCCTACATGTCTGGCGCCAGCTCGCTCTAGGTGGAGCGAGTGGAAGCACGCGCCGTGAGCCTCTGGTCCCGTGCGGTGCACGGTACCGGTGGCGCCGCCCAACCCCAGCCCCAACCCCGGCCCGGGAGCGTGCTCGTGATCGAGGACGACGGAGATCTTGCGTCGGTCCTGCAACGGGCGCTTCGCGACGAAGGGTACGAGGTCGAGGTGGTCGCGGAGGGTGAGCGCGGGCTGGTGCTGGCCCGTGAACGCGAGTTCGACGCCATCGTGCTCGATGTGCTGCTCCCGGACATCAGTGGGGCGGAGGTGTGCCTGCGCCTCGGCGAGCACGCCCGGCGCCCCCCGGTGCTGATGGCGACGGCACTGGGAAGCGTCGCAGACCGGGTGGCCGGCCTCGACGTTGGAGCCGACGACTACCTACCCAAGCCGTTCAGCCTCGCGGAGCTCTCGGCGCGACTGCGCGCACTCAGGCGACGAGGCCACTCGGGCCCATCGCCCCTCCTCGAAGTCGGCGACCTCCGGCTCGACCCGTTCACCGGGAGGGCCTGGCGCGGGGAGAGCGAGATCACCCTCGCCCACCGCGAGGCGCAGCTCCTCCAGGTCTTCCTCCGCCGGCCCGGGATCGTGCTGAGCAGGCCCGGCATCCTCGCCACCGCCTGGCAGGGTGAGGAAGTGACTGCGAACGTGGTCGACCAGTGCGTGTCGCACCTGCGCCGCAAGGTCGACCAGCCCTTCGGTCGTTCGGACATCGAGACGGTGCATCGGATCGGATACCGCTTGCGAGCCCCCAGCCCCGGCCTCCCGGGCTAGATGTCCATCCGGACCCGGCTGACGCTGCTGGCATCGGTGGTCACCGCTGCGCTCGTCGCAGCAGGTGGTCTCGCCTTTCGAGCGAGCCTGGCCGGTAGCATCCGAGCGACGCTGCGTCGATCGCTCGTGCGGCGAGCCGAGCGAGCCCAGTCCCTGTTCGCAGCGGGGCGCCTGCCCCTGCAGACCGGCCGAGTCGTCCGGGCGAGCCCCGATCAGAGCGTGGTGCAGGTCCTCACCGGGGACGGCAGGGTCGCCTACACCTCACAGGCCGCAGGAACGGCCCCGCTGGCCGGGCCAGCGACCCTGCACGCGGCGGCGCGGGGCCCGACCTGGCTCGAGCGGATGCGCCCAGCGTGGCACAACCCGTACCTCCTCCTGGCCGAGCCGGAGCGGGGACATGGTCACTTCGTCCTCCTGGTGGGGACGTCGCTCGACCAGCTCCGGGACTCCCTGGCCCAACTCCAGCGGGTGTTCCTGGTCGCGGGCCCGCTTGCGGTCCTCGCGGTGGCCATCGGGTCGTGGGTCCTGGTGAAGCTGGTGCTCGCTCCGGTCGACCAGCTGGGCGCGCAGGCCGAGGCGCTGGCCGTCACGGGGCAGGAGCGGCTCCTCGCCGTCCCGCCCGCCAGGGACGAGCTCGCTGCGTTGACGGTCCGCCTGAACGGCCTGCTGGAGCGGCTCCACTCGTCTGTCGAGGACCAACGGCGATTCGTGGCGGCCGCCAGCCACGAGCTGCGCACACCCCTCACTGCACTCGCGGCGGAGCTCGAGCTGGCACAGCGTCCGGGGCGAGGCGAGCCGGAGCTCCGGGATGCGGTCGTGAGAGCGGCGGCGCAGGTCGATCGCCTCGTGCGGCTGGCCCAGGACCTGCTGCTCATTGCGCAGGGGGAGGGGCACGCGCTCGACCTCGTGCGCGTCCGCCAACCGCTCGAGACGATCGTGGCGTCGGCCCTCCAGGCGCGAGAGGCCCAGTTCGGGCTCCGGGGTGTGAGCCTGGTGCTCGACGCCGATCCGACCGTGGAGGTCGACGTCGACGATCTCCGGTTGCGCCAGGCGCTCGACAACCTCCTCGACAACGCGCTGCGCTTCTCGCCCGAGGGCTCGTGCGTGAACGTCAGCGTCGCCGAGGAGCGCGCTGGGGCGGTGATCACGGTTCGGGACCACGGACCTGGCTTCTCCCCCGAACTGCTGCAGACGGCCTTCAACCGCTTCGTCCGGGGAGGGTCGGGGTCAGCCCGGGGGAGGGCCGACGGCGGGACCGGGCTCGGGCTCTCCATCGTCCGCATGCTCGTGGAGGCCCACGGGGGGAGCGTGGCTGTGGCGGCTGCCCCCGGCGGGGGTGCGCTGGTCATCATCCAGCTCCCGATCGCGGGGTCTGTTGGCGCGGACAGAAGACGTTCACCTGCCCTTCCGCCTGCTGCCAGGCTGGCGCCCGCTTCTGTTCAGCCTCCCGACCGGGGGGACCCGTAGCTTCGGCACGAAGCCGAGCCGGGGCTCGGTCCTGGGCGGTGTCGCTGGTGGTTGCTCGCGGGGGTGAGGAAGGGGATGACGGTGTGGGCGGAGAGGGGTCGAGGGGCGTGAGCGGGGGGAGCGCCGCATCGGGCCGGCCAGCGGGGAGTCGGACAGCGGGAGAGCGGGGTGCCGGCGTGGTCGGGCCCGTCCCCAGCGCCGCTGCGCTGGCCTCGGACGGAGCAAGCTGCGTTCGGGCGCCGGGACCGGTTGCGCCCGAGCTGACCTCGCTGGAACAGCACACCGACGTCAACCACCGGGACGTGAAGGGTGGGGGGGCGCGTGCCGCTGTCTTCGGGGTCAGCGACGGCCTCGTCTCCAATGTGGCCATCGTCCTCGGCGTGGCCGGGGCCCACCCGAACGCCTCGCTGGTGGTGCTGGCCGGGATGGCCGGGCTGATCGGCGGAGCGTGGTCGATGGCGGCAGGGGAGTACATCTCGATGCGAGCCCAACAGGAGCTCTTCGAGCGGGAGCTGGCCATCGAGGAGGCCGAGATCGGGCGACGGCCAGACGACGAAGCCGTCGAGCTGGCTGCCATCTATCGGGAGCGGGGCCTGCCGCCGGGGCTCGCCGACGAGGTTGCCCGGGAGCTAATGCGCGACCCCGAGCGCGCCCTCGCCGCTCACGCCCGGGAGGAGCTGGGCATCGACGTCGCGGAGCTGGGATCCCCGGTCCAAGCGGCAGCCTCATCGCTCGTCAGCTTCGCCCTCGGAGCCCTCGTCCCGCTGCTGCCCTGGTTCTTTACCGGCGGCAGCTCGGCCCTGGTTGCGACGGTCACCTCGGCCGCCGCCGGTGCCCTCGTGATCGGCGCGGCCCTGGCGCTGTTCACCGGTCGGTCGGTCGTTCGATCTGCGCTCCGCCAGCTCCTGGTGTCGGGCCTCGCTGGCGCCGTCACCTTCGGGGTGGGGAGCGTGCTCCGGGGCTCACTGTGAGCCCTGCCAGCTCGAAGGAGGCCGGGAGCCCTGCCAGCTCGAAGGAGGCCGGGAGCCCTGCCA
>JAJYWE010000020.1:32325-43941 GCA_021791675.1 Actinomycetes bacterium
GCCGGAAGCGACACCCTGGCCACGGCGCACGCACTGGCGGCGGCCCTGCGCGTCCTCGGGCCGTTCGACTTGGTCCTGGCGGGCCTCAGCTCTGTCGATGCCGATACCGGACAAGTCCCTCCCCAGGTGGCGGAGCTGCTGGGCTTGCCGTTCCTCGCTGGCGTGCGTCGCCTCGACCTCACCGGTGGGCAGGTGCGTGCCCGCCTCGAGCGGGACGCCGGCTGGGCAGAGGCGGAGGTGCGGATCCCCGTCCTCCTCTCGTGCGCGGAGCGGCTCTGTCGTCCGTGCAAGGCAGACGAGGCCGCGCGAGCCGCGGTGGACGACACCCCTGTCCGCCGCCTCGGTCCTGTCGAGCTCGGACCCGGCCCCTGGGGCGAACCGAGGAGCAGGACGCGCGTCGGCCAGGTGAAGGTGCTGAACGTGGAGCGCCAGCGGCTGCTCCTGAGCGGCCCGCTGGCCGGTCAAGTCAGGCGTGCCGTCGCTGCCATGGCCGCGCGGGGAGCACTCGACGGCCTGCGAGGGCTCGACGGCTCTGCGGGGGCTCCGGCTGGCGTCGCCGCTCTCGCTCCGGTTGTCGCGGGCCGCGGAGAGCTCGCTGTCGCGCCGGGCGCGAGCTCCACCCCCGAGGCCGGTGGAGATGACCGTAGCCACGTGGGGGCGGGGCGGCTGGTCGTGCTGGCGGAACCAGGCCGCTCGCGACTGACGGGGGAGCTGCTGCGCGCTGCCGACGACATCGCCATCCAGGTCGGTGCGGAGGTCGTGCTGGTGTCGGCTGGTGGACTTCGAGACGCCGACGACGTCGCCGACCAGTTCCTCCTCCTGGAGGGAGTGGAGCAGGCAGAGGACGTCGCTCGCGAACTGGTTCGATGGTGCGCCACCGGGAGCACCTGGGCCGTCTTCGCGCCAGCTACCACCTGGGGGCGAGAAGTGGCGGCCCGGGCTGCCGCCAGCCTGGATGCGGGTCTCACGGCGGACGTGATCGGCCTCGAGCTCCTCGAGGGCCGCCTCGTCGGGTGGAAGCCGGCATTCGGGGGTCACGCCGTGGTCGCGGTCACTGCCACCTCGGGGATCCAGGTGGTGACGGTGCGCCCGGGGACCTTCGTGCCGTCCCCCGTTCGCAGGGTTGCGCCGAGGCTGGCCACGATCGGAGGGGCGCCGACCGGGCGGATCCGCATCACCGCCTCCGGAACCGACGACGGGCTGGATGCGCTCGCCGCTGCCGAGGTGGTCGTCGGGGTGGGGTGTGGTGTGGAAGTCCAGGACCGCGGCGAGCTCGAGGCGCTCCTCGCCGTTCTCGGGGCGCAGCTGGCCGCCACGCGCAAGGTCACGGACCGAGGCTGGCTCCCGCGTTCCCGCCAGGTCGGTGTGACCGGCCAGAGCCTCGACGCCCGCCTCTACCTGGCCGTCGGCCTCTCCGGCAAGTTCAACCACATGGTGGGGACCCGCCGCGTCCGCACCGTCGTCGCCGTCAACTCCGACCCCGGCGCGCCGGTGTTCCAGTTCGCCGACGTGGGTATCGTGGGCGACTGGCGGCAGGTCGTGCCCGTACTGGTGGAGGAGCTCCGGCGGTTGGTCCCAGCCGGACGCGTCGACAGCCGGTCGTAGCGCCGCAGTCCTGACCGCTCCGGATGCGCCGAGGACAGGGATGTCCCGAGGACCTCCGCCTGAGGGGCTGCCCGCCCGACCGCCTTGGCGCCCCGGGGCGCCTGCTGCGCCGAGATGACCGAGCCGATGGCGCGCGAGACGGTCGTGCTCCTGAGGCTCGGTCCGTCACGGCTGGCCAAGCGGGTGGCGGGGACCTGGGACGCGGAGCCGGGGACGGGGGTCGCTGTCGCGGGAGGATGCGATGGAGAGCGCGGGGCCGGTGGGTGCCTTCGCGCCCGACGCGAGGGTTCCCTCCCGCAGCCGATCCTGAGCGTGTGCTGGGCCCGGCGGGCGTCTCCGGTCGGGAGCTGGAAGAATGCAACCCCGTGGCGAACCCGACCCCCTCCCCGGAGCCCACCAGCGTGCCCAGCTCGTCGAGCTGGCTCGACCGCATGGCAACCATGGCCGGCGTCGCGCACCAGCGGCGCGTCTGGACGAGTCGCGCCGCCAGCTGGGACCACGGCGGCGCAACCGGTCTCGGCAAGGTGGTGGCCGCCGTCCTCGCAGAGGCGGCTGCGGGAACGGGGACGCGGGTGGTGGACATCGGCTGCGGCACCGGGAGCCTCTCCCTCCCCCTCGCCGAGGCGGGGGCGGAGGTGCTCGCCGTCGACATCAGCCCAGCGATGATCGAGCGGGTCGAGGCCGCAGCGCGGGAGAAGGGCCTCGCCAACCTGGCCGGGGTCGCCCGTCCGGTGGAGGAGCTCGACCTGCCGGAGGCCTCCGTCGACCTCGTGGTCTCGAACTACGCGCTCCATCATCTCCGCGATCCGGACAAGGCTCGCCTCGTGGCGACCGCGCTCCGCTGGCTACGGCCGGGCGGGCGGCTCGTGATCGGGGACATGATGCTCGGGCGCGGCGGGAGCGCCCGGGACCGCGAGATCATCGCCTCCAAGGTGAAGACCTTCGCCGCCCGGGGTCCGGCCGGCTGGTGGCGCATCGCCAAGAACGCGGTGCGGTACCTCCTCCGGGTCCAGGAACGACCGCTGTCGCTGGACGCGTGGCAGGACGTGCTCGGGAAGGCTGGTTTCGCGGAGATCCGGGCGATCCCCGTGGTGGCCGAGGCGGCGGTCGTCGCCGGGACGAAGCCGGGGGCCTGATCCCGAGGCGAGCGGCTCCCGACCTTCGCCGGCAACGGGCCGTCTCCGGTCACGCCCGGCCTGCTGCGAACGTGGGCCGGCCGCAGGTCGTACTGGTGGGCACCGAGCGACGCCTCTCCGCCTCCGTCGACGAGGAGCTCTTGCGTGCAGCCCAGTCGGCTGTCGAGGAGGCGAGCCACCAGCGTCGGCGCCGACGCGGTTCGCCGGGGAGCTGGCCCGGTGCGAGAATGGGACTTCGTGAGCCGCCACGACCCCTGGGAAGCCCTGCTCGAACGGCTGGACGACGCCGCGAAGCTGACCCACCTCGACCCCGACATCCACCGCCTGCTCCGTACGCCGGAGCGGGTGCTCGAGGTGGCCGTGCCGGTCCGCATGGACGACGGCCGCATCGAGGTCTTCACCGGCTGGCGCATCCACCACGACCGCACCCGCGGCCCGGCCAAGGGCGGGATCCGCTTCCACCCGGACGTCGACGCAGCGGAGGTCACCGCACTCGCCGCCTCGATGACCTTCAAGACCGCCGTCGTCGACATCCCCTTCGGCGGTGGCAAGGGTGGGATCCGGGTCGACCCGACGACGCTCTCGCTCGGCGAGCTCGAGCGTCTCACCCGGCGCTACACCATCGAGATCGCCCCGATCCTCGGTCCGGATCGGGACGTGCCGGCGCCCGACGTGAACACCGACGGCAGGGTGATGGCGTGGCTGATGGACACGCTCTCGATGCTCCGCGGCGAGTCGCTTCCCGGGTCGGTGACGGGCAAGCCGCTCTCGGTCGGCGGCACCAAGGGGCACGCAGGGGCCACCTCGAGCGGCGTGATGGTGTGCACCCGCGCCGTCCTGCACGAGCTCGGCATCCCCCTCGCCGGTTCCCGGGCCGTGATCCAGGGCTACGGCAAGGTCGGCGGGCCGCTCGGCTTCCTGCTCCACTCGGCCGGGATGCGGGTGGTGGCCGTCGGGGACGTGGGTGGCGCCGTCTACAACCCGGGTGGGCTCGACGTGCACGGGCTGGCGGAGCACTTGGGACGGTCCGGCACGGTGGCTGGTTTCGCTGGGGGGGATGCGGTCAGCGCAGCCGAGCTGTTCGAGGTCGAGGCGGAGGTGCTCGTCCCTGCCGCGCTCGAGGGAGTCCTCGACGCCGGGACGGCGCGTCGCCTCGGCGCGAAGGTCGTCGTCGAGGCGGCGAACGGGCCGACGCTGCCCGAGGCGGACCCGATCCTCGAGGACCGGGGCATCGTCGTGGTGCCGGACATCCTGGCCAACGCCGGCGGGGTCACTGCGTCGTACTTCGAGTGGGCACAGGCCCGCCAGGGCTACGCCTGGGAGGAGGGACTTGTCGCATCGAGGCTGCGCAAGACGATGGAGGACGCGTTCTCGGCGACCTGGGGCAAGGCGGAGGCGCTGCGGGTGAACCTCCGCCGCGCTGCGTTCGCCCTCGCCGTCGAGCGCGTCGCCGAGGCAATCGCGACGCGAGGGTTGTTCCCCTGAGCGCCTTCGGGCCCCCGGTCTACGTCGTCGACGCGTTCGTCGAGGGGCCGTGGAGCGGCAACCCCGCCGGCGTCTGCCTCCTCGACGGGCCGGCGCCGGTTGCGTGGATGCAGGCGGTGGCGGCAGAGCTGCGCTGTTCGGAGACGGCGTTCGTCTCCCGAGCCGGCGAGCGGTTCGCGTTGCGGTGGTTCACGCCCACGACCGAGGTGGACCTCTGTGGCCATGCGACGGTCGGTGCCGCGCACGCGCTCTGGGAGGCCGGATGGGCAGAGCCGGATTCGCCCATCCGGTTCGACACGGCGTCAGGTCCACTCGGGGCATGGGCGGAGGAGGGCGCGATCTGGGTGTCGCTCCCGCTCGAGGAGGCAAAGCCTGTCGCATCGCCAGCCGGGCTCTCGGAGGCGCTCGGTGTCGCACCGCTGCAGTGCCTGCACAACCGGCTCGACTTGTTCGCCGTCCTCCCCGACGAGGCGTCCGTGGCGAACGTGGTCCCCGACCTGCATGCGCTCGCCGCGATCGAGACACGCGGCGTGGTGGTGACAGCACCTGGCGAGGGGGCGCCGGCGGCACGAGCCGGGGAGGGCGCCGCCACCGCTCGCGACGCGGACTACGTGCTGCGCTTCTTCGGGCCGCGGGTCGGCGTCGACGAGGACCCGGTGACCGGGTCGGCACAGTCCGCGCTCGGCCCCTACTGGGCGGGCGTGCTCGGTCGCGACGACCTCGTCGCGCGCCAGCTCTCCCCCCGCGGCGGGCGGCTCCGGGTGCGAGTCGGGAAGGCCGCGGACGCGGGCCCGGGGCACGGCGCGGTGCGGCACGCGTCTGCCTCCTCCGGGGCGGGGACGGGGACGGCGGCGGGGCCAGGAGCCGAGGCCCGCGCTGAGGCCCGCGCCGGGGCCGGGGCGATCTCCGAGCCGGATGATCCGGTATCGGTTGGTCGGCCCGGGACTACGGCCGAGTCGGGTGAGCGCGTCGCCGTGGGTGGGCTCGCCGAGACGGTGCTCGTCGGACGGGTACGAGCCCCCACGTCGGGGAGCTCCAGGTGGTAGCGTGCGCCGATGCGAGACGCAGAGGCTTCGAAACGCGCGGGAGTCGTGTCGCTGAGGCGGATCCTGGTTGCGTCGGCGTTGCTGGGCTGCGGAGCCGTCGTAGCGGCCGCGCCCGCGCGTGCTGACGCTGCCGGCCTCGCTCCTCAGTGCACCACCACCGCCTCGGGCACGCAGTGCGTGGTGACGTTCCACGCGTCCGGTACGTGGACGGTGCCCGCTCGGGTCACGTCGATGCACGTGCTGGCCTTCGGCGGTGCCGGTGGAGCCGGCTACGCGCCGCCGGGCACCAATCTCGACGGGGGCCAGCCTGGTGTCGCGGACGGCGTCGCGGGGACGATCGGGAACCTCGTGTCCGGTACCACCTTCGACGTCGTCGTCGGCGCCGAAGGTGCCGCTGCCACGAGCGACAGCGAGGGCGGTGGTGGGGGTGGCGCGACCGTGCTCTCGATGTCGGGCACCACGCTGCTCGTCGCAGGTGGCGGTGGCGGCGGCGGGAGTGTCACGCCGCCGGAGGAAGCCCCATCCGTGAGCGCGGGGCCGGCGACGCAAGGCTTCGACAACCAGGGTGGAGCCGGTGGCGTGGGCTCGGCGACGAACGGGAGCCCGTCGACCAGCGGGCTCGGGGTTGGTGAGGGTGGCTTCGGGGGCGCGAACGGCGGCGCAGGTGGCGAGACAGTCTCGGGTTGTGGCCCGGCTGGCGACGGTGGGGCCGGGTCGACTTCGGGGTCCGGGGGCGCCGGCGGATCGAGTGCCCAGTGCGGGCCTGCGGGCGGCGACGGCGGGTCCGGCGCGGTCGGCGGCGGCGGTGGCGGGGCCGGCATCTTTGCTGGCGGTGGAGGTGGCGGCGGGTCGAGCTTCGTCGCGTCGAGCGGTCCGAGCGGCATGACGCTCGCGCTGTCGACGACCGGGGAGGGCACGTCGAGCGGAGCGGGGTACGCGGAGCTCTCCTACGAGCTGCCGGCATCCCCGCCACCCACCACGACCACGACGAGCACGACCACCACCACGCTCGCACCGCCCACGACCGTGCCCCGCACCTCGCCGCCGACGACGCCGTCCAGTCCGACCAAGACCCCTTCCCCTCCCTCGACGACGGCCCGGAAGCCGGTCCTGGCAACGACGGGCGTGGACATCGAGCTCCTCGCCGGCGCCGCCCTCGCGTCGACTGCGCTCGGCGGCTCCCTGCTGGTGGCTTCCGCACGCCGCAGGCAGCGGGGTCCGGCGGGACCGCCGCCCCGTCCCGCGGCATAGGGGGCCCCGCGGGACCGAGCTGACCGAGGACGAACCGGTAGCTCCCCCGGAGCTCGATCGACACCGGCATCCGACCGCGCCAGCGGGGTCGCCGAGCCAGCCACTCGCCGCGCCTGCGAGGAAGCCGCTGTCTGTCCGGTCAGGAGGCCCGAGTGCTACTATGAAGCACATGGGTTCTGTCGGCATTCGAGCGCTCAAGCAGAACGCCTCGCAGGTAGTTGCGAGAGCCGCCGCAGGGGAAGTGGTGATCATCACCGACCGGGGGCGTCCGGTTGCCCAGCTCGTTCCGCTTCTCTCTGGGCGGGTTGCGTCCCTCGCTGCATCGGGTCGGGCTCGCCTCGCAAAGGTCTCCCTCGCCTCACTCGGCGCGCCTTCGGCGGAGGGTGCCGAGCAGCCCGGGCTGACAGAGGTCGTCACCGCCATGCGTGACGAGGAGCGGTACTGATGGCGTTCTACCTCGACACGTCGGCGGCAGCGAAGCTCGTCGTCGCCGAGGCGGGCTCCGACGCCATGGCCGCATGGGCAGTCACTCACCAAACCCGAGTGCTTGCGAGTGACTTGCTCCGCACTGAGCTCCTGCGGGCGACCCGGCGTGCTGCCCCCGGCCGGATGCGCCGTGCTCGGTCGGTGCTCGACGCGCTCACTTTGCTCAGCCTCAGCTCCGCCACGTTCGAGCGGGCGGCCACCCTCGAGCCAGACGAGTTGCGGAGTCTGGACGCGCTCCATCTCGCCGCGGCCATGGAGTTGGACGACGAGCTCGAGGGTATCGTGACCTACGACGACCGGTTGGCGGCCGCAGCCTCCCGGTATGGGATCGCGGTGATCGCGCCGGCGTGAGGCGGATGCGACCGCGCTGCGGTTGCCGGGGCCGGACGCTCAGGGCGCGCCGTGGACGACCCGGCCGCCTGCGACGGTGCAGGTGACGGAGGTCTCGCCGATCTCTGCCGGCGGGATGGCGAGGATGTCCCGGTCCAGGATCACCAGGTCCGCCTGCTTGCCGACCCGGAGCGTGCCGCGCCGGTCCTCGCAGCCGTTGACTCGTGCGACACCTTCGGTGAACGCGGCGATCGCCGTCGCAACCGGGATCGCCTCCTCGGCGAGAAAGGGGACCTCGGTCTCCGGCGCGCCGGCGCGACCGAGCCGCGTCGAGAGCCGGCGGTTGACTGCGACGTGGATCTCCTGGAGGGGGTCGGGGCTCGAGACGGGCCAGTCGCTCCCGAACGCGACCCGCCCGCCCGCCGCCAGCACCGACGCGATCCGGTACTGCCAGGTCGCGCGTTCGGGCCCGACGAAGGGGAGGGTCAGCTCTTCCATCTGCGGCTCGGCACACGCCCAGAGCGGCTGGAAGTTGGCCGTCACGCCGAGGCGCTGGAAGCGAGCGATGTCCTCCGGCCGTACGAACTGCAGGTGGGCGAGGTGATGGCGTCCCTTGCCCCGCCGCTCGGCCGGGAGCGCCTCGACGGCGTCCAGCCCGACGTGGACCGCCCGGTCGCCGAGTGCGTGGAAGTGGACCTGGAAGCCGGCTGCGTCGAGTGTCGCCACCGCGGCGGCCACCTCCTCCGGCGAGAGGAAGAGCTCCCCGCGGTGGTGCTCGTGCCCGGGGCCGAGGCCGACGTAGGGCTCGGTCATCGCAGCGGTGTACGTCTCGCAGACGCCGTCGAGCATGATCTTGACCGACGTCGCGCGAAACCGGCCCCCCGACGCCGCCTCCCTCCGACCCAGCAGGTCGGGTAGCTGCTCGAGCCCGCGCCGGCGGTCCCACCAGAGCGCCCCGACCACCTCGGCCCCGAGGGTGCCGTCCCCTGCGGCGCCGCGGTAGCAGTCGAAGGTGTCGAAGACCCCGAGCTCTCGTGCGTCGCCCACGCAGGCGTCCTGGAAGAAGGTGATGCCGAGGCTCGCGAGCTCGTCCGTCGCGACGCCGAGCGCCGCGCGCAGCTCGTCTCGGCTCGCCGGCGGGGCGAGTCGCGACACGAGCGACATCGCCCCCTCGTGGAGCACGCCGACCGGGCGCCCCGACTCGTCGCGCTCGATGCGCCCGTCGGCGGGGTCGGGCGTGGTCGCGTCGACGCCGGCGAGCTCGAGCGCGGCGGTGGAGACCCACGCGGAGTGGTGGTCGCGGTTCGGGAGGAACGCGGCTCGGTGCCCGCAGGCGGCGTCGAGGTCCTCGGCGGCGGGGAGTCCGCGCGGGAAGGCCTCCATCGCCCACCCGCCCCCGAGGACCCAGGCGTCCGGGGCGAGGCCGGCGCTGTAGCGGGCGATTGCGTCGAGGCACTCGCTCCGCGTGCGTAGGCCCAGCAGGTTGCAGCGGCGCATCTCCAGTCCACCGTTCAGGGCGTGGACGTGCGCGTCGCCGAAGGCGGGGAGGACGAGCCGGCCAGCCAGGTCCACGACCTCGGTCCGGGAGCCGAGGTGCTCCCGGATCGCTTCCGTCGTGCCGGTGGCGAGCACCCGGTCGCCCGCGAGGGCGACCGCCTCGGCGGTCGTGGTGCTCGAGGGCTCCACGAGCACCCGGCCGTTCACCAGGGCAAGCGTCGCGCTCATCCGACGTTTTCTAGCAGGTCCGCCGGACTCGCGGGCTCGGATCGCCGTGCTGGGCACGATCGGGCCGAGCCGGGTCCTCGAGACCGGCATCGCGCATACCGGAGCGCATCCCGCTCTGGTATTGTCATGGGCGATGGCGACAGAGCAGATCGCAGTGCGGCTCCCGGTGCAGCTGCTCGGAGAGATCGACGAGCTCGTCGCTCGAGGCGTCTACGAGAGCCGGGCCGCCGCGGTGCGCGCGGGTGTCGAGGCGGTGGCGGCGTCCGAGCGTCGGCGCCAGCTCGACCAGGCGGTGATCGAGGGATACCGACGTCGTCCTGCCAGCGCGGCGGAACACGAGGCGGCGCTGGCCTCGCTCCGGGATGCCATCCTCGAGGAGCCCTGGTGAGCGAGCCGCGTCGCGGCGAGGTCTGGTGGGGAGAGATCGAGGACGTCGGCCGGCGTCCGTTCCTCGTCATGACCCGGTCTGCGGTGATCCCCGTGCTGCACAGCGTCCTGGCCGCGCCGATCACTCGGACGGTCCGGGACATCCCGACCGAGGTCGGCCTGGGTCCGGACGACGGACTGCCGTTGGAGTGCGCGATCAGCTTCGACAATCTCCGGGTCGTACCGAAGGCGTACCTCGTCGAACGCATCGCCGCGCTGGAGCCCCCGCGGATGGCGGAGGCGTGCCGGGCACTGCGCGCGGCAGTGGACTGCTGATCGGTGAGGGACGCCCCCCTGCGGCGCCATCGCACGCTGGCACTCCACGCACCGAGCGCGAGCCGGGCAGCGTACGAGCGGGCGCACGAGGTGGACCCCGAGCTACCCTCTCCCCGAACGCCCGCAACCGCCAGGTCGACCGGCGCGGCCGCGACGGAGGAGGAGAGACCCGTGGGAGACCAGGTGCGCGACCCCCGCTACGACATCCTCTTCGAGCCGGTCCGGATCGGGCCGGTCGTCGCGAAGAACCGCTTCTTCCAGGTTCCCCACTGCAACGGCATGGGCTACCGGGACCCGACGGCGCAGGCCGAGATGCGACGGGTCAAGGCGGAAGGCGGGTGGGCCGTCGTCTGCACCGAGGAGGTGGAGATCCACCCCACCTCGGACATCACCCCCTACATCGAGCTCCGGCTGTGGGACGAGGGCGACATGGCATCCCTCGCGCGCATCGCCGAGGCGATCCACGAGGGAGGTGCGCTCGCCGGGATCGAGCTCGCGCACAACGGGATGAACGCGGCGAACCTGACGAGCCGGGAGGCGCCCATCGGTCCCTCGCCCCTACCCGTGGTGACGTGGGCGCACGACCCGGTGCAGGCGCGCATGATGGGGCAGGCGGACATCGCCGCGCTCCGGCGCTGGCACCGCCTCGCCGTGCGGCGCGCGCTCGAGGCAGGTTACGACCTCGTCTACGTCTACGCGGGCCACAGCCTGAGCGTTCTCCAGCACTTCCTCTCGCGTCGCTACAACCAACGGAGCGACGCATACGGCGGGTCGCTCGAGAACCGCGCGCGCCTGCTCGCGGAGATCCTCGAGGACACCCGGGAGGAGTGCGAGGGGCGTGCGGCGGTCGCGTGCAGGCTCAGCATCGCAGAGGAAGGTCCAGGCTCCGGGCTCGGTCGCGAGGAAGCAGCGGACGTGGTCTCGCTCCTCGACCACCTGCCGGACCTGTGGGACTTCGTGCTCGGGACCTGGGAGGCCGACTCGCCGTCGTCGCGCTTCTCCGGCGAGGCCGCCCGGGAGCCGCTCCTCGCCGGGCTCAAGCAGCGCTCGGCGAAACCTGTCGTCGCGGTGGCCTGGCTCACCTCTCCGGACACGATGGTCCGCCTCGTGCGCAGTGGCGTCGTGGACCTGATCGGGGCGGCGAGGCCCTCGATCGCCGACCCGTTCCTGCCGGCCAAGATCGAGCAGGGTCGCCAGGACGACATCCGGGAGTGCATCGGCTGCAACATCTGCGTGTCCGGGGACATGACCATGGCGCCCATCCGCTGCACCCAGAACCCTGCGATGGGGGAGGAGTGGCGTCGCGGCTGGCACCCCGAGCGCATCCGCCCCGCAGCCTCGGAGGCTCGGGTTCTGGTCGTCGGCGCTGGGCCGACCGGACTCGAGGCCGCGCGCGCCCTCGGACAGCGCGGCTATCCGGTGCTGCTCGCAGAGGCCGGTCGCGAGCTCGGCGGGCGGGTGGTCGCCGAGGCCCGTCTGCCGGGGCTGGCCGCGTGGCGGCGAGTCGTGGACTGGCGCCTCGGCCAGCTCCGTCGCTACGACGGAGTCGAGGTGGCCCGCGAGAGCCGTCTCGACGTGGACGACGTGCTCGGGAGTGGGTTCAGTCACGTGCTGGTCGCAACGGGTGCTCGCTGGCGGGCCGACGGTGTCGGCCGGTGGCACACGAGCGGGCTCCCGATCGCCGACGATGTCGTCGTGGTGACCCCGGACGATCTCTTCGCCGAGGGCGCCTCCCTCGGCGCCGGCCCTCGGCGGGTGGTCCTCTTCGACGACGACCACTACTACCTCGGCGGGGTGCTCGCCGAGCTGCTCGCCGCTGCGGGGCACGAGGTCCGCCTGGTCACGCCCGC
>JAJYWE010000078.1 GCA_021791675.1 Actinomycetes bacterium
GCCTCCTTGGTCGCTTCAGCAGCTGCCTGGGAGGCTCGCGCGGCTCGCCAGGTGAAGAACGCGAGAATGAGAGTGCCGAGGGCGACCGTAATGTTGGTCGCTTCGAGCGTGGTCACGCCAGCTCGGTAAACCCGCCGAGTTTGCCCCGCATCAGGAGCACCCGCTGGTCGTCCCGCAGCTCGCGCACACGTAGCACGACCCCGAGCGCTGCATCGCGTTCCCGCACTGGTAGCAGTAGGGGGCGTCCTTCGCCCGCTCCCGGGCAATCGGCCCGCCGAGCACGGCTCCACCTGCCCCGTGGGAGGCCGGCCCCGCCGTCCCGGTCTGCCCGGGGCGACCCGAACCCTCCCCCGCTTCGGCGCCGAGGCCGAGGGGGAGCTGCCCGCCCGGTCCGGGTTGCTCGACGACGCCGATCGAGCGCGTGGCCGCCTCCTCGACCCCGGGGAGCGTCGGCTGGAGCCGCTCGGCCGTGGTCTGGATCCCGAGGTCCCGCCGCTCCTCGGGGTCGAGGTAGTCGACGGCGAGCCGGCGGAAGATGTAGTCCACGAGGCTCGTGGCGATGCGGATGTCGGGGTCGTCGGTCATCCCCGCCGGCTCGAAGCGCGTGTTGGTGAACTTCCGCACGAAGGTCGAGAGCGGCACCCCGTACTGCAGGCTCACCGAGACCGCCGTCGCGAAGGCGTCCATGATCCCCGAGAGCGTCGAGCCCTGCTTGGACACGTTGATGAAGACCTCGCCCGGCCGGCCGTCCTCGAACTCCCCGACCGTGACGTAGCCCTCGCAGTCCGCGACGCGGAACTTGAAGGTGCTCGACCTGCGCCGCCGCGGCAGGCGCTCGCGGATGGGCTGCTTCACCACCACGGTCGTCTGGCGGGCGAGCGCCTCCTCGAGCTGGGCGATCTTCGCCGCGAGCTCCTGGTCGTGCGCTTCCGCCTCGGACGCCGGCGCCTCGGTGGCCGCCGCCTTGGTCGTGGAGAGCGGCTGCGCGACCTTGCAGTTGTCGCGGTAGATCGCGATCGCCTTGACCCCGAGGTGCCACGCCTCGAGGTGGAGCTGCTCGACCTCCTCGACCGTCACCTCCTCGGGCATGTTGACGGTCTTCGAGATCGCGCCCGAGATGAACGGCTGGACCGCTCCCATCATCCGGACGTGTCCCCGGTAGTGGATCGTGTTGTCGCCCATCGAGCACGCGAAGACCGCCAGGTGCTCGGGTGCGAGGTGCGGGGCCCCGAGCACCGAGTGGTGCTCGGCGATGTGGGCCACGATCGCCGCTCGCTGCGCCTCGTCGTAGCCGAGCGTCGCGAGGGCGCGCGGCACGGTCTGGTTGACGATCGACATGGTGCCGCCCCCGACCAGCTTCTTGGTCTTGACGAGCCCGAGGTCGGGCTCGACCCCGGTCGTGTCGCAGTCCATCAGGAACCCGATCGTGCCCGTCGGGGCGAGCACGCTGGCCTGGGAGTTCCGCACCCCGTGCGCCTCGGCGAGGGTGACAGCCTCGTCCCATGCCTGCTGCGCTGCGGAGAGCAGTGCCGTCGGGACCGCTTCCTCGTCGATCCGGGCCACCGCATCCCGGTGCTTGCGGATCACGGCGAGCATCGGCTCGGCGTTGTCGTGGTAGCCGGCGAAGGGCCCCATGCGCGCAGCCGTGCGGGCGGAGACGGCGTACGCCGTCCCGGTCATGAGCGCGGTCACCGCGCCGGCCCAGGCGCGGCCCTCGTCGGAGTCGTAGGGGAGGCCGAGCGCCATGAGCGCGGCGCCGAGGTTCGCGTAGCCGAGCCCGAGCTGGCGGAAGCGCCGGGAGGTCTCCCCGATCGGCTCCGTCGGGTAGTCGGCGTTGCCGACGAGGATCTCCTGGGCGGTGAAGACCACCGAGACCGCAGCGGCGAAGCCCTCGGTGTCGAAGCGACCGTCCTCGTCGAGGAAGCTGAGCAGGTTCAGGCTCGCCAGGTTGCAGGCCGAGTTGTCGAGGTGCATGTACTCGCTGCAGGGGTTGGAGCCGTTGATCCGCCCCGTGTTCGGAGCGGTGTGCCACGCGTTGATGGTGGTGTCGAACTGCATGCCGGGGTCCGCGCACTCCCACGCCGCCCGGGCGATCTGGCGGAACAGCTCGCGGGCGCGCACCTCCTTCACGACCTCGCCGGTCGTGACGGCACGGAGCGCCCACATGCCGTCCTCCTCGACGGCGCGCATGAACTCGTCCGTGACCCGCACCGAGTTGTTCGCGTTCTGGTACTGGATCGAGTAGCTGTCCCTCCCGTCGAGGTCCATGTCGAAACCGGCGTCGCGCAGCACCCGCGCCTTGCGCTCCTCGATCGCCTTGCACCAGACGAAGTCCTCGACGTCGGGGTGGTCGACGTTCAGGATGACCATCTTCGCAGCACGGCGGGTCTTGCCACCGGACTTGATCGTCCCGGCAGAGGCGTCCGCGCCGCGCATGAAGCTGACCGGCCCCGAGGCGGTACCGCCACCCTGCAGCAGCTCGCGGGAGGAGCGGATCGGCGAGAGGTTCACCCCGGCGCCCGAGCCGCCCTTGAAGATGGTGCCCTCCTCCCGGTACCAGTTGAGGATGGACTGCATGGAGTCCTCGACCTGGAGGATGAAGCAGGCGGAGGCCTGCTGGGGCACGCCACGCACGCCGATGTTGAACCAGACCGGCGAGTTGAAGGCGGCCCGCTGGTGGACGACGAGGTACTTGAGCTCGTCGGAGAACGCAGCGGCCTCGGCGGCGTCGACGAAGTAGCCGCCCTTCTGTCCCCACGCGGTGATGGTGTCCACGACCCGGTCGACGACCTGGCGGAGCGAGGACTCCCGCTCCGGGGTGCCCTGGGTGCCACGGAAGTACTTCTGGGCGAGGATGTTGGTGGCGTTGACGCTCCAGGTCGACGGCACCTCCACCCCGAGCTGCTCGAAGGCCACGGAGCCGTCCCGGTAGTCGGTGATCCGGGCGTCACGGCGCTCCCAGCTCACCGTCTCGTAGGGGTGGACCTCACCGTCCGTGAAGTGACGGGCGAGCCCGATGCCGAGACGTTGCGTGGCGATGGCCATGGAGCACTGCCTTCCTCCGGCCGGAGCCGGGAACGGGTTCTGCACTGGACGGCGAGCGACCTGCGAGAGCCGCTCCTGCGGTCTTCGGCCAGGCCCGTCGGGCCGGCCGGACGACGACTCGACCACAAGATGTGGTACCCCCGACTGACCCCCCAACAAGATGCGGGATTGATTACATCACCGTAGTTCGCTCGTGTCAAGGGCCGTCCACGGCGCGCCCGACGCCTCGGGACTCAGCCGCTCCGGGGGAGGTGGCGGAGGCTCGGTACGAGCCCACCGCCGGCGAGGAGGCGGAGGGCCCTTGCCTCCGCAGCGTCGACCACCAGCGCCTCGTCGGGCTCGCGCCCCACCACGAAGCTCACCACGCAGTCCGCACAGGCCTCGCTCGCGTGCATGACGCAGGTACCGCAGTCGATGGAGATGGTCCGCTCGCTCATCCGCTCTCCTCCCGTCCGGGGCCCTTCGGCCCGGCGCGTGGAGCATCGCATCCAGCTGTGACAGCCTCCGCGCCGCGCCCGGTTCAGCCTCCGCGCCGCGCCCGGTTCAGCCCCTGGGTCCGGGCACGGGACGGCCTGCTTGCTAGCATGCCCCGGTACCCGAGGAGGAGCCGGTGCCGAGCGCATCCCCGCAGTACCACCTGACCCAGCTCGAGGAGCTCGAGGCAGAAGCGATCTTCGTCCTCGGCGAGGTCGTCGCCGAGTGCGAACGACCGGTCCTGCTCTTCAGCGGCGGCAAGGACTCGGCCGTGCTCCTGCACCTCGCGGCCAAGGCGTTCCGGCCGGCCGGGCTCCCCTTCCCGATCCTCCACGTCGACACGGGGAGGAACTTCGCCGAGGTCCTCGAGTTCCGCGACCGTACCGCTGCCCGCGTCGGCGGCCGGCTGCTCGTGGCGAGCGTCCAGGAGGCGCTCGACGCCGGCCGGCTCGTCGAGCGGGCCGGGGGCGACCGGAACCGCCTCCAGATCCCCGTCCTGCTCGAGGCGATCGCCTCCCACGGCTTCGACGCCGCGATCGGGGGCGCCCGGCGAGACGAGGAGAAGGCACGGGCCAAGGAGCGCTTCTTCTCCTTCCGCGACGAGTTCGGCCAGTGGGACCCGAAGGCGCAGCGGCCCGAGGTCTGGTCCCTCTACAACGCCCGGGTGCACCCGGGCGAGCACCTGCGGGCCTTCCCGCTCTCCAACTGGACCGAGCTCGACGTCTGGCGGTACGTCGCCACCGAGGGGATCGAGCTCCCGTCGCTCTACTTCGCGCACCGCCGGGCGGTCGTCGAGCGCGACGGGTGGCTGTTCGCGGTCGGTCCGCACCTCGCCCCACGCCCAGGCGAGACGGTGGTCGAGCGCCGCGTGCGCTACCGGACCGTCGGGGACGCAACCGGCACTGCCGCCGTCATCTCCTCGGCGACGACCCCGGAGGCGATCGTCGAGGAGCTGCTCGCGAGCGACGTGAGCGAGCGAGGTGCGACGAGGGCCGATGATCGGGTCGGGGAGACCTCCATGGAGGATCGCAAGCGAGAGGGATACTTCTGATGTCCGAGGCGAGGGTGCACTCCCCGGCGGGGGCGAGACAACTCGGCCCGAGGGATGGCCGTTCGGCGGGGAGGCAGGCGATGACGCGGGCCGGAGCGCCCCGCTCGTGAGACGGGACCTGCTCCGGCTGGCCACTGCGGGGTCGGTGGACGACGGGAAATCGACCCTGATCGGGCGCCTGCTCTACGAGACCAAGAGCGTGCTCCGAGACCAGCTCGAGGCGGTGGAGCGCGCGAGCGCCCGCCAGGGCCTCGCCGAGGCCAACCTGGCCCTGCTCGTCGACGGGCTCCGGGCCGAGCGGGAGCAGGGGATCACCATCGACGTCGCCTACCGGTACCTGTCGACGCCGAGGCGCAGCTTCATCCTCGCCGACACGCCCGGTCACCCGCAGTACACGCGGAACATGGTGACCGGCGCCTCCACGGCCGAGCTGGTCGTCGTCCTGGTCGACGCCCGCCAGGGGCTCACCGAGCAGAGCCGCCGCCATGCGGCGATCGCGAGCCTGCTCCGCGTCCCCCACGTCGTGCTCGCGGTCAACAAGATGGACCTCGTCGGCTACGAGCAGGAGCCGTTCGAGGCCGTGCGCGAGGCCTTCAGCAACTACGCGAGCCGCCTCGACTTCCAGGACGTCACCTTCATCCCGCTCTCCGCCCTGAAGGGCGACAACGTCACCGCCCGCTCCTCGGCGATGCCCTGGTACGAGGGGACCACCCTCCTGCACCACCTGGAGGAGGTCCACGTCGCCTCGGACGTGAACCTGGTGGACCTCCGCCTCCCGATCCAGCGGGTGATCCGACCCCGCGACGACGCGCACCACGACTACCGGGCCTACGTCGGGCGGCTCGCCTCGGGGGTGGTCCGCGTGGGCGACGAGCTGACCCTGCTACCAGGCGGGTCGCTCGTGCGCGTCACCGGCCTCGACGCGCCCAGCGGGCCGGTGCAGGAGGCGTTCGCACCGATGGTGGTCGCCGTCCGTCTCGACGCGCCCGTGGACGTCTCACGGGGCGACCTGCTCGCCCGGCCGAAGAACCTGCCGCACGTGAGCCAGGACCTCGACGCGATGCTCTGCTGGCTGGACGACCGCCCGCTCGAGCTCGACCGCCGCTACCTGGTCAAGCACACCACGGCGAGCACGCTCGCGCGCCCGGTGGAGCTCGCCTACCGGCTCGACCTCGACGGCCTGCACCGAGACCGCGCCGCCCCCGCGCTCGGGCGCAACGAGCTCGGACGGCTGCGACTCCGGGCTGCCCGGCCGCTCTGTTTCGATGAGTACCAGCGAAACCGGTCAACCGGCAGTTTCATCCTCATCGACGAGGCCAGCAATGCGACCGCCGCCGCCGGCATGCTGCTCCCACCCCGGCCGAGCAGCGGGCCGGAGCTCTCGGCCTGGGAGGCCCGCTTTGCGGGGAACGGCCCCTCCTGAGCCATCCCGCGGGGCGCCAGCCGTCCGCCTGCTGCGCCACCCGCTCGGCGACGCGCTGCTGTGCCAGCTCCGGGATCGCTCCACCGGGGTCGAGTCGTTCCGGGCCGCGGCGCACCGGCTCTCGCTGCTCGTCTGCGCGACGGCGCTGGAAGAGCTCACCGTCGAGGTGGTGCCGGTCGAGACGCCCCTCGCGCCGACGAACGGCGCTCGCGTCGCCGAGGCCGTGGTCGGCGTGCCGGTGCTGCGCGCCGGGCTCGGCATGCTCCCCGCCCTCGAGGCGCTCCTCCCCGACGTGACGGTCGGCTACATCGGTCTCGAGCGCGACGAGGAGCACCTGACCCCGACCCGGTACTACGGCAAGCTCCCCGACCTCGTCGGGCGCCTCGTCCTCCTGCTCGACCCCATGCTCGCGACCGGTGGCTCCGCCGCCGCGGCCTGCGACAGCCTCGTCGCCGCCGGGGCCGACCGCATCGTGCTGGCCTGCATCGTGGCCGCGCCCGAGGGGCTCGCGCACCTCGGCGCGCGCCACCCCCACGTCCCCGTCGTCACCGCAGCGATCGACGAAGGGCTCGACGCACGGGGCTACATCGTGCCGGGCCTCGGAGACTTCGGCGACCGGCTCTTCGGGACCGGCCAGGCGAGTGAGAGAGTGAGGAACTGATGCTGCTCGCCCTCGACGCCGGAACGACGTCGGTCCGTGCGGTCGCCTTCGACGAGGAGGGCCGGCCCGTCAGTCAACGCGCCGAGCGCTTCCCCCAGTACTTCCCGCGACCTGGCTGGGTCGAGCACGACCCGGCGGAGATCTGGTCGGCGCTCCAGCGCGTGCTCGGCGCGGTCGCCTCCGAGGTCGGAGGGCCGATCGCTGCAGTCGGGCTCACGAACCAGCGCGAGACGGCGCTCGCCTGGGACCGTCGGACCGGTGCGCCCCTCGGCCCTGCCATCGTCTGGCAGGACCGACGGACCGCGACGTCCTGCCAGCGGCTCGCGGACGCAGGGCACACGCCCGCGGTCCGACAGGCGACCGGGCTGGTGCTCGACCCGTACTTCTCCGGGACGAAGTGGGCCTGGATGCTCGAGGAAGGAGGGATCGAGGCCTCCCCGAACCTGGTGCTCTCGACCCTCGACAGCTGGCTCGCCTTCCAGCTCACCCGCGGGGACGGGAGCGGGGGTGGAGGAGGTCGGACGCCTGCCGTCGTCGTGACCGAGCCCTCGAACGCCTGCAGGACCCTCGTCTACGACCTCGGCGCGCGCACCTGGTCGGCATCGCTCGCCGAGCTGCTCCGGATCCCCCTCTCCTCACTCCCCGAGCTCCGCCCGACAGCGGGCCGGTTCGGGAGGCTCGGACCCGGCCTCGGCGACGGCCTCGCGGGCGTCCCGCTCTCGGCCATGGTCGGCGACCAGCAGGCTGCGCTCTTCGGCCAGGCCTGCCTGGCGCCGGCAAGTGCCAAGTGCACCTACGGGACCGGGAGCTTCGTGCTCGCCCAGGCCGGGGGCACCGTGCCGCCGCCTGCCGACGGGCTGCTCTCCACCGTCGCGTGGGACCTCACCGGCCTGGCGGGCGCCGGCACCGCATCCTTTGCCTACGCGCTCGAGGGGAGCATCTTCTCCACCGGCGCGACCGTCGACTGGCTCTGCGACCAGCTCGGCCTCATCGAGCGTCCGGAGGACCTCGGTCCGCTCGCCGCCTCCGTCCCCGACAGCGCGGGTGCGTTCCTCGTCCCCGCCTTCGCCGGCCTCGGCAGCCCCTGGTTCGACCCGCTGGCTCGCGGGGCGCTCGTCGGGCTCTCGCGGGGGGTGAGCCGGGCACATCTCGCTCGGGCCGCCGTGGAGTCGATGGCCTACCAGGTGCGCGACGTGACCGACGCCATGGCGGAGCGGGGTGGGGTCACCATCGAGCACCTCCGCGTCGACGGCGGCGTCTCGGCCATGGACCTGCTGCTCCAGCTCCAGGCGGACCAGCTCGGCGTCCCGGTCGAGCGAGCTGCGGTCCGGGAGACGACAGCCCGAGGCGCAGCCCTCCTCGCCGGGTTCGCCGAGGGCGTCTACTCGAGCCTCGAGGAGGTCGCAGCGACCTGGCGTGACGACGGGCGTTTCACGCGGGCCATCAGCGGGCCCGGCGCAAACCAGCGCCAGGCCGCATGGCGGCGCGCCGTCGAGCGGTCCCGCAACTGGGCGCGTCCCGGCGACGAAGGCGTCGCCGACGCGTCCGGGGACCCACACGCCTGAGATCCCGCTCGCGGCCGAGACACCCCCGCGGCCATCAGGCGACGGCGGCCATCAGGCACTCGCATGGGGTGCCTGCAACTCTCCGGTTGTGCGAGCGAGGAAGTGTCTGGCGTCCGCGGCACGCTCGATCCTGCCCTGACGACGCCGACGGACCACGGCCGGGGCGCACGCCTCCTCGGTGTGCGCCCCGTCGAGCCGGGTGCGGTGGCCGTGGCGACCCCGCGGCGCTCAGCCTCCACCGGTCGCGACCGGGAGGTCCGGGTGGCGCGACCACTCGGACCAGGATCCCGGCCAGAGCCGTCCGGGACGAAGCCCCACTTGCTCTGCAGCGAGCAGCAGCGCGCACGCCGTGACCCCCGAGCCGCAGTACGCGACGACCTCCTCCGCCTCGCCGATCCCGAGACCGGCGAAGAGGGCGCGCAGTTCCTCGCGACAGCGCCAGCGCCCGCTCACGGGATCGACGAGGCTGGCGACGGGAAGGTTCCTCGCCCCGGGCACGTGGCCGGCGGCCGGATCAACTGGCTCGACCTCGCCGCGGAAGCGCTCGGGGGCGCGCCCGTCCAGGAGGACACACCGCACTGCTGGCCCCACCCGCCGGCGCTCGCCGCTCGCGGCCTCGGCTCCCGGGCCGTCGACCCCCTGTCGTCCAGCCGCTGCGCCCCCGCTCGCGGAGCCCGCGACGCCCACCACCTCCTCCAAGCCTGCCAAGCGATCCTCCGGCCACGGCCGGGGGCTCCGGGAGAGGGGCGAGCGCACTACGGCCCCCTCCTCGAGCTCGCCAGCGAAGGCTCCGAGCCCGCCGTCGAGCAAGGCGGCGGGCTCTCCGAGGGCACGGAGCAGCCACACCAGCCGGGCGGCGATCGTCCCGCCCAGGTCGTCGTAGGCCACAACCACCGAGCCATCCCCGATGCCGGCGGCGGCGAGACCCTCTGCGAACCGACGAGGGTCGGGGAGCGGATGCCGGCCACCGCCACGCTCGGCCGGGGCCGCGAGCACCGTCTCGAGGTCGACGAAGACCGCGCCGGGCACATGTCCCGCCTCGTACGCCGCTCGCCCCGACCGCCCGTCGAGATACCACCGGACGTCGACCACGACCGGAGGCGCGGCCCCGGCCGCGTGGCGCTCCAGCCACGCCCTGTCGACGAGCGGACCCAACACGGCCTGCCCAGTCGCGGCTGCCACCCCCTTCCCCGATCCGTCCGGCACGGCGGTGAGCCTACGAGCGTGCACCCGCGCACCAGCCCGGGCGCGCAGAAGCCCCCCGCCGGAGCGGGGGGCTTCTCGAGAACTGCCCGGCGACGTCCTACTCTCCCAGGGGATCGCTCCCCAAGTACCATCGGCGCTGGCGGGCTTAACTTCCGTGTTCGGGATGGGAACGGGTGTGACTCCGCCGCTGTGGTCACCGGGACACCTCTGGCCACCACCGGGTGGTCGGCTCCCGAGCCCTCCATAGCGAGCACAAGCGAGTGTCTCCAAGCCCTCGGCCGATTAGTACCGGTCGGCTGAACACGTTACCGTGCGTACACCTCCGGCCTATCAACGTGGTCGTCTACCACGGGCCTTACCAGGTTAACCCTGTGGGAAACCTCATCTCGGAACAGGCTTCGCACTTAGATGCTTTCAGCGCTTATCCCTCCCGCAGGTCGCCAACCAGCCGTGCCCTTGGCAGGACAACTGGCACACGAGAGCTGCGTCCGTCCCGGTCCTCTCGTACTAGGGACAGCCTTCCTCAGGTTTCCTACGGCTGCATCGGATAGGGACCGAACTGTCTCACGACGTTCTAAACCCAGCTCGCGTACCGCTTTAATGGGCGAACAGCCCAACCCTTGGGACCGGCTTCAGCCCCAGGATGCGACGAGCCGACATCG
>JAJYWE010000079.1 GCA_021791675.1 Actinomycetes bacterium
CGTTCTGGCTCGCCGACAACTACACCCTCGCCGGCCGCCGGGACGACGCGGTGGCGCTCTTCGAGCGCCTCGCCGGGCTGGCGAACGAGCTCGGCCTGCTCGCCGAGGAGTACGACCCGATCGCCGGCCGACAGGTCGGCAACTTCCCCCAGGCGTTCTCGCACGTCTCGCTCGTCAACTCGGCGCTCAACCTCGCCGCAGCAGGGCCAGCCGGCCCCGCCCACCACCGCCAGAGCCATCGCACGACCCGACGGGTCCGTCCAGGAGGAGCCAGCTGATGCGCGCACTCACCGTCACGCCCGGGACCGCGGGCAGCGCCCGCCTCGAAGAGGTCGCCGAGCCACCCGCCACCGACGGGCCGGTGCTCGTCGAGACCGTCGCCGTCGGCATCTGCGGGACCGACGCCGAGATCCTCTCCGGCGCGTACGGCTGGGCCCCGCCGGGACACGAGCGGCTGGTGCTCGGCCACGAGTCGATCGGACGCGTCGCCGAGGCCCCGGACGGGAGCGGCTTCGCGAAGGGGGACTGGGTCGTCGGGATCGTCCGGCGCCCGGACCCCGTCCCCTGTCCCAACTGCGCGGTCGGGGAGTGGGACTTCTGTCGTAACGGCCGTTACACCGAGCGGGGCATCAAGGAGCACGACGGCTACTGCTCCGAGCACTACCGCATCACCCCGGAGTACCTCGTGAAGGTGGATCCCTCCCTCGGGCTGCTCGGGGTGCTGCTCGAGCCGACCTCCGTCGTGGCCAAGGCCTGGGAGCAGGTGGACCGCATCGGGGGACGTGCGCACTTCGCACCGAAGCGCGTGGTGATCACCGGGGCGGGGCCGATCGGGCTCCTCGCAGCGCTCATCGGGCGCGAGCGCGGCCTCGAGGTACACGTCATCGACCAGGTGACGTCCGGGCCGAAGCCCGAGCTCGTCGCGGCGATCGGGGCCACCTACCACAGCGGGGGCATCTCGGACGTCGGCGGCGAGATCGACGTCGTGATCGAGTGCACGGGCGTCGCGTCGCTCGTCTTCGACGCCGTCGAGCACGGCGCCGCGGGCTCCGTCGTCTGCCTCACCGGCGTCTCGTCCGGCGGGCATTCGATCTCGCTCGACGGGGGTCTCCTCAACCGCAACATGGTTCTCGAGAACCAGGCCGTCGTCGGCAGCGTCAACGCCAACCGGCGCCACTACGAGCAGGCGGCCGAGGCGCTCGCGAAGGCGGACCGGGGCTGGCTCGAGCGGCTCGTGTCACGACGGGTCCCGCTCGAGCACTGGCAGTCCGCCCTCGACCGCCAGGCAGACGACGTGAAGGTGGCCGTGACGCTGCAGGACTGACTCGCGGCGGGGCGCTCGGGACCGGCGCAGCGGGGCGGGCGCGACCGGGGCGGCGGGCCGGGCGGCGGGCGGCCGAGCGGCCGAGCCACGGCAACCGGCCCGGCATCATGGAGCCATGCTCCAGGCGCACGCCCTCACGGTGGAGGTCGGCGGCCGGGTCCTGTTGGACCAGGCCAGTTTCACCGTCGCGCCCGGTGACAAGGTCGGCCTCGTCGGGCGCAACGGCGCCGGCAAGACGAGCCTGCTCAAGGTGCTCGCCGGCGAGGCCCCCGCAGCGGGCGGGAGCCTGCTCCGCAAGGGCGCGACCGGCTACCTGTCACAGGAGCCGTGGTCTCGGGAGATCTCGCCGACGGCGACGGCCCGCAGCCACGTGCTCTCGGGTCGCGGGCTCGACGAAGCGGCCGAGCGGCTCGAGCACCTGCGCCTCGCCATGGAGCGCGACGCCACCGAGCGCGCCGTCAACCGGTACGCCCGCGCCGAGGAGCTCTTCCGCCATGCGGGGGGTTACGCCGCGGAAGCGGAAGCGGACCGGCTGCTCGCCGGCCTCGGGCTGCGCCCCGAGCGCAACGGCGCGCCCCTGTCGGTGCTCTCCGGGGGCGAGCGTCGCCGCGTGGAGCTGGCGCGCATCCTCTTCGCCGGTGCCGACCTGCTCCTGCTCGACGAGCCCACCAACCACCTCGACCTCGACGCGCGGGACTGGCTGCTCGGGTTCCTCCGTGCCTTTCGCGGCGCGCTGATCGTGGTCAGCCACGACCTCGGTCTCCTCGACACCTCGATCACCCGGGTGCTCCACCTCGACCGGGCCGAGGGCACCGGGACGCTCGTGGAGTACCGCGGCACCTACAGCGCCTACCAGCGCGCACGTGCAGCCGACGAGGAGCGCCAGGCTCGCCTCGCCGAGCGCCAGGAGACCGAGATCCACCGGCTGAAGACGCAGGCCGACGCGATGCGACACCAGACCGCGAAGCGGGCACGCAAGGCGAAGACCTTCGACTCCCGTGTCGCACGCCTCGAAGCCGATCGGGTCGAGGTGACCCGCCAGCGCCGGACCGCCCGGGTCCGCCTCCCCGACCCGCCGCCCGCCGGTCGGGAGGTCCTCCAGGCCGACGGGATCGCCAAGTCCTTCGGTGCGACCCCCGTCCTCGACGGCGTCGACCTCTCGCTCGGGCGGGGCGAACGCCTGGTCGTGATGGGCCTGAACGGCGCCGGCAAGACCACCCTGTTGCGCATCCTCGCGGGCCTGCTAGCGGCGGACGAGGGCCGCGTCCGGCTCGGCCTCGGCGTGTCGCTCGGGTACTACGCCCAGGAGCACGAGGGGCTCCAGCCCGGGCGGAGCGTGCTCGCCCACATGACCGACGCCGCCGACGCCGAGACCAGCCTGCTCCGGGGCGTCCTCGGGATGATGGGGCTGTCGGGCGAGATCGCCTTCCAGGACGTCGCCAGCCTCTCGGGCGGCGAGAAGACCAAGCTGGCGCTCGCGCAGCTGGTCGCCGGCAGGCACAACCTGCTCCTCCTCGACGAGCCCACCAACAACCTCGACCCTCCCTCGCGTACCGCCGTCGGCGAGGCCCTCGCCAGCTGGCCGGGGACGATGGTCGTGGTCAGCCACGACCCCGAGTTCGTGAGCGCGCTCGAGCCCGACGTCGCGCTCCTGCTGCCCGACGCCACCCTCGACCGCTGGCGGGACGACCTGGTGGAGCTGGTCGCGCTGGCCTGACCGAGGCCCCCGGGGCTCGGGCCCGAGCGGCGGCCACCTGACCGACCTGGGCGGCACCGGGCTGCCCCGCGGCGGGGCGTCGTCGGGGCAGTCCGGGCGGTCTGGGCGGTCCGGGCGGTCCGGGCCGGCGTAGGGTGGGGACATGGCTGCGACGACGGTCGGGGACGGCGTCCTCGAGATCGACACCCTGCTCGGCGGGTGGGAACGGGTGACCGCCGGATACCTGCTCACGGGCGAGGCCCCGGTCCTCGTCGAGACCGGGAGCCAGACCTCGGTGCCGGCCCTCCTCGGCGCGCTCGAGGAGCTCGGCGTCGGGCCGGGGGACTTGGCCGGCGTGGCCGTGACGCACATCCACCTCGACCACGCGGGCGGGGTCGGGGACGTGGCGGCGGCCTTCCCGAACGCCACGATCTACGTGCACGAGCTCGGCGCCCGCCACCTCGTCGACCCGTCACGCCTCGTGGCCTCGGCGGCCCAGGTCTACGGCGGCCTGCTCGACTCGCTCTACGGGCGGCTCACCCCGACCGCGGCCGAGCGGGTGAAGGTGCTCGCGGACGGGGAGGTGGTGACGGTCGGGCCGGACCGCGAGCTCGTCGCCATCGACTCCCCCGGCCACGCCAAGCACCACCTCGGGTTCCACGACTCGCGCTCGGGCCTGCTCTTCGCAGGCGACGCGGTCGGGGTCCGCCTGCCCGATGCCGGCGTGCTCCGGCCGGCGGTGCCACCACCGGACTTCGACCTGGACCTGGCGTTGGGCTCGATCGGCCGTTTCGCTGCGAGGCAGCCGAGTGGTCTCGCGCTCGCCCACTACGGCGTCGTCGAGGACGCCGCATCGCTCCTCGCCGAGGCGGCGGAGCGCTTGCGGAGCTGGACCGCCGTCGCCGAGGCGGCCTGGAAGGAGGACCGGGACATCGCCGAGGCGCTGCAGGCGTCCTTCGGGGCCGACCTCGTCGGCGTGGACCCGGCGGCTCGCGAGAAGCTCGAGACGCTGAACGGCATCCACTCCAACGCCGCCGGCCTGCGTCGCTGGCTCGAGAAGCGGGACCAGTCGCACCCGGCGAAGCCGAGCTGACACCGCCCGCGCCGGACGCGGCACGAGCCGCCGCGAGCAGCCCGCATGGCGACCTGGCAGGCGCTCCTGGTAAGGATGTTGCCGTGCGAACCCGCTTGCTCCTCGCCGCCACGGTGGCGTTCGGCGCGACCGCGCTTGCCGCGTGCGCGCCCGCCAACGTCCCCGTGACCTCACCCGCCGGTCCCGGCGGCAGCCAGCCCAACGGGCCGGTTCGCGCCGTCGTACGGCTGGTCTACGGCCGCTTCGCACCCTCGATCGTGACGATCCGAGCTGGCCAGGCGGTCGAGTGGAAGTGGATCCCCCCCTACCTGCCGGCGAACGTCACGTTCCCGACCTTCCACTCGGCGACGATGGACAGCGGGACCTACTACCACACCTTCTACACGCCCGGCACCTACCACTACCTCTCGACCGTGGGGCAGAACATGGTCGGCACGGTGGTCGTCACCGGCTGACCTCGACCCCGAGGCGAGCCAGCGCCTCCTGGTCGACGCCCGGCAGCAGCCCGGGCGGTGCAGTGCGGAGTGCGTCCACGATCGCCCGTGCGAGCCGGAGCGCCGCTCCGGGCTCGAGCTCGACCGCCGACCGGGTCGCCGGCCCCAGGGCGGGGTTGCGGAAGTCGACGTTCAGCGTGTGCTCGGCCAGCGCGTGCTGCGGGTGGTCCAGGTAGACCACCGCCTCGGAGACGCGAAACCAGCCCTCCGGTCCCTTCGCGCTCCCGGTCACCTCGAGCGTCTCCGTCTGGTAGGTGCACACGATCAGGCCCCCAGGTGCTCGCCGAAGAACGTGAAGATGCGTGCCCAACCGTCGACGGCGGCCTCCGGTCGGTAGCTCGGCCGGTCGACGTTGAAGAACGCGTGCCCCGCACCTTCGTAGGAGGTGAACTCGTGGGGCTTGCCGGCCTCGGTGAGCAACCGGTCGAGCTCCTCGACCTGCGCGGGCGAGGGGTAGGAGTCGTCCTTCCCGAACAGCCCGAGCAGCGGGCAGGACAGGTTCGGGAGGAGATGGGTGAGGGGACCGACCTTGAGCGGCATGCCCTCCGGCGGGTCCCCGACGACGAAGGCGCCGTAGCAGTCGACGGCTGCCTGGAGCGGCAACGAGCAGGCGGCGAGGACACTCTGGCGCCCGCCGGAGCAGTAGCCGATGGTGGCCACCTTGCCGTTCGCGTTGGTGAGGGACCGCAGCCACGCCGCTGCCCCCGCCACGTCACCGACCAGGCGCTCGTCGGGCACGCCGCCCGTGGCGCGACTCGCTGCGGCCGCGTCGTCCGGGCTCGCCCCGGGTGCGTCGCGGTAGTGGAGGTTCGGCATCACTGCGTTGTAGCCGTGCGCAGCGAAACGGCGGGTGATCTCCTTCGTCGCCGCGTCGTAGCCGGGCATGTGGTGGATCACGACCACGCCGCCGAGCGGCCCCGGCTGGAGCGGGCGGGCGGCGTAGGCCTCGATCGGGTCCCCCTCGTGCCCGGTGATCTGGATCGTCTCGGCCATGATGGCGTCGTACACTGGCGTTCCTCCCTCTCGTCCCGATCCTGACCCTAGCGAAGGATCTGCGGGAGGGCCACGACGGTCCGGCGTCGCCGGCGAGCTCAATGCCCCGATGCGCAGAGTCGGCCGGAGGCTCACCGGGAGGGCTGGATGGGGCGTTGCAGGTCCGGGCGACTGCCCGCACCGGAGAGGAGAACCGTGGGAACCGAGGCGCTGTACCTGCGCGACGCGTACCAGCGGGCGATGGACGCGACCGTGACGGCGGTGGACGCGGCACGTCGCCGGATCGCGCTCGACCGGACGGTCTTCTACCCGACGGGGGGCGGCCAACCCCACGACACCGGCATCCTCGCCGGCCTCGCCGTCATCGAGGTCCGCAAGGAGGGCGACGAGATCTGGCACACCCTCGGCCGCGGGGCACGGCCGGCGCCGGGCGACGGGGTCGCAACGCCGGACAACGAGGTCGCAACACCGGGCGACGCCCTCACCGCACCGGGGGACTCGCTCCCCTCGCCGGGGGACGCCGTCCACGGCGAGGTGGACTGGCACCGCCGCCACGCCCTGATGCGCACGCACACCGCCCTCCACGTCCTCTGCGGGGTGATCTGGAACGAGTGGGGCAAGGCGGTGACGGGCGGCAACATGGAGCCGCTCGCCGCGAGGATGGACTTCGAGTTCGACCCCCTCCCCGACGGGTTCGGCACCCGGGTCGAGGAGCTGGTGAACGCCGAGCTCGCGGCCGACCGCCCCATCGTGGTCTCCTTCCTCCCCCGCTCCGAGGCGGTCCTCGACCCGAGCCTCATCCGGACCAAGGTCAGCCTCGTGCCGGAGAGCGTCGCCGAGGTCCGTGTCGTCGACATCGTCGGTCTGGACCGCCAGGCCGACGGGGGGACCCACGTCCGCACGACGGGTGAGGTCGGGCGAGTCCGGGTCGTGAAGACCGAGAGCAAGGGCAAGGGCAACAAGCGCGTCCGCATCGAGGTCACCGACTGAGCCAGCGGGCAGCGACCGACTGGGCTCGTGGGGACCGACTGGGCTCGTGGGGACCGACTGGGGGCCCGCGCCCGGAGCATCTCTGGCCCTGAGCCCCGCCGGGGGCCCGCGCCCGGAGCATCTCTGGCCCTGAGCCCCGCCGGGCGCCCGCGCCCGGAGCATCTCTGGCCCTGAGCCCCGCCGGGCGCCCGCGCCCGGAGCATCTCTGGCCATGAGCCCCGCCGGGCGCCCGGGTAGCCTGACCCCATGGACCGCCACGAGCTCGTCACGTCCCTCCTCGAGGCCCGCTCTGCCCTCGCGCTCGACGCAGACACCGACGGCAATCTGCTCGTCGCATCGAACCTGAGCGGGACGATGCAGCTGTTCGAGCTCGCCCCGGGCGGAACGTCGCTCCGTCCGATCACGGACTTCGCCGAGCCGGCGTCCGGCGCCTACCGACCCGGCCACCGCGAGGTCGTCGTGTCGATGGACGCCGGCGGGAACGAGTGCCACCAGCTCTACCTGGCGGACCTGGACGACCCGCCTCTCGGCGAGACGACCGAGCTCCGACCGATCGCCGTCGACCGGGCCGCAATGCACCAGCTCGCGGGGGTGAGCCACGACGGCCGCCTCGTCGCCTTCCTCACGAACCGGCGCAACCGGGTCGACTTCGACCTGATCGTCCGCGACCTCGAGACGGGGTCTGAGCGCTGCTACTACGACGGTGGGGGCTACTGCGCGCCGTCGTCGGGGTTCTCCCCGGACGACCGCTACCTGGCGTTCCACCGCCTCGGCCAGCGCGCACTCGATCTCGACCTGCTGCTGGTGGACCTCAAGACGGGTGTGGTCGCGGTGGTGGAGGCGCACGACGACGAAGCCGCCGAGGTCGGTCCCCCTGCGTGGCTCTCCTCCACCTCCTTCGTCGTGTCCTCGAACGTCGGGCGGGACCTCACCGCCCTCGTGCGTCACGACCTCGACACGGACGGGTCGCTCGCCCCCGCCGTCACGAAGCCGAGCACAACGGTGCTCCGGGAGGGGCCGTTCGACCTCGCGGGCTTCGTGAGCCCGGACGGCTCGACGCTCCTCGTGGTCGCGAACGACGACGGCCAGAGCCGCGCCTGGCTGGTCGACGTCTCGAGCGGCACTGACCTCGCCGAGCTCCCGCTGCCACTGCCAGGAGCGATGGCCCACGCGCACGGGCTGCCCGAGCCGCGCGTCGCTCCCGGCGGCCGCACCGTCACGTTCAGCTGGACGAGCCCGCAGGGCCCGGCGGAGATCTGGCGCTTCGAGCGGGAGACCGGTTCGCTGGCGCGCCTCACGCACAGCCCCGGATGGCCGAGCGGCGTCGAGGGGATCGTGCCCGAGCTCCATCGGTTGCCGAGCTTCGACGGGGAGGAGATCTCGGTGTACCTCTACCGTCCTGCGACGTCTCGCAGCGCGCCCGGGGCGGCGGCTGCGACGGGGCCGGATTCGCCGAGTGGCCGCCCACCGGTGGTCCTCGTGGTCCACGGCGGCCCGGAGGGCCAGGCGGTACGGGGCTTCGACCCGACCGTGCAGGCGCTGGCACAGGCTGGTTTCGCCGTGGCCGTCCCGAACGTTCGCGGCTCGACGGGCTACGGGAAGCGCTTCGCCGGTCTCGACGACGTCGAGCGCCGCCTCGACAGCGTGGCCGACCTCGGCGCGATCCACGAGTGGCTTCCGAGCGTCGGCCTGGACCCGGATCGGGCTGCGCTCTGGGGGGGCTCCTACGGCGGCTACATGGTGCTGGCCGGGCTCGCCTTCCAGCCCGAGCGATGGGCGGCGGGCGTCGACATCGTCGGGATCTCCGACCTGGTCACCTTCCTCGAGAACACGTCGCCCTACCGCCGCGCGGCGCGTGAGCGCGAGTACGGCTCGCTGGCTGCGCACCGGGAGGTACTGGCGGCGGCCTCCCCGCTCCGGCGCGTCGACGCGATCCGGGCACCCCTGTTCGTGATCCACGGGGCCAACGACCCCCGCGTCCCGCTCTCGGAGGCGGAGCAGCTCGTCGCCTCGCTGCGCACGCGGGGCGTGCCGTGCGAGCTCCTGGTCTACGCCGACGAGGGACACGGGCTCGCGAAGCTCGCGAACCGCCTGGACGCCTACCCCCGCGCCATCGAGTTCCTCGCGGAACGACTCGGGATCGACGGGTAGCCCCCGCGGATCGCCCCCAGGTCGTCGAGTTCCCCACAGGGCGACTCGGGATCGACGGGGAGCTCGTCCGGATCGCCACCAGGCCGTTCGCCTGGAGCGGAGCGGGCCGGCGGCTCCAGCGCGTGGGTGTCAGCAGCCCGGTTCGGTGGCTGTCCCACCCGGCGCCGGTCGGACGAACGTCCGGTCGACCGACGTCTGCACGAAGCCTGCACCGAGGTACAGCGCGCGGGCGATGTCGCTCGAGAAGCCGACCTTCAGTCGTTGCGCCCCCCTTCGGGCGAGGCGATCCAATCCGCCCGTCAACAGCACGCGCCCGAGACCGCGACGCTGGCACGCGTCCTCCACGCGCATCGGTTCGACCAGGCCGACCAGGGTGCGGGGGTCGAACCAGAACAACGCGTAGCCTGCGACTCCGCCCTCGACGTCCTCGACGGCGAGGTCGAGTGACGGATCGTAGAGCGAGCACTGGCGGAGCCGCTCGGCGACGGCCTCGCCGTTCCGCCCGCGCATCGGATGTGGACGGTCGCCGGCTTCTGTCCGATCGACGATCCGGAAGCCTTCGACCTCCGCGACCGAGGGGTGGGTCGCGGCCTCCATCCACGCCGTGCCCTCTCGCCCCTGGGTCGCTTCGAACCCACTCGCGACGGCGAGCTCGGCGGCGCGCGACTCCTCCCCGAACACGAGCGTCTGCAGCGGCCCGTCCGCCACCCCGGTTGCCGCCTCCAGCGCGGCCGCCCACACCTCCGCCAGGTCGACGGCGGAACCGACCGCGAACGCGTCCACCTGCCAGGCGTCCCTCCAAGCCGTGAGGCCGGCCGCGGCGACCGGCCCCGCATCGTCGAACCAGACCGGCAGTGCCAGGTCGTCGGTCGGCCGGGGCGTGCGCCACCACCACTGCACGTCGGCGGCCTCCCACATCTCCTCGCCCGGCGCGTCGCGCCGAGCGCGCTGGAGGCAGGCGGAGGTGGCGTCGAGTCGCTCGAGGCCCCGCAGGAGCTCGCGTCGTAGGGCCATGGCCGGGACCGTACCGGGCATGGTCGGGCTGCACCAGGGAATATCGGAATATCGGTCGCCGACGAGCTTCGTCGCGGCGAGGTCCCCGCCGGCGCTCGAGGAGGTCGCTCGGTTACTCCCCGACCGGTCCCCCGGCCAGCTCAGCGACGACGTCGAGGTGCCCGAGGTGGCGGGCGTACTCCTGGAGGAGGTGGAAGAGGACTCGTTCGAGCGTCGCCGGTTCGGCG